>NZ_JBNCNR010000033.1:0-32738 GCF_049847065.1 Gordonia sp. DT219
CCCCCAGTGAATACGACCAAAGTGAATGCGATCAAACATCAGTTCGTCGCTGGTGCGTTCGAGTCTACGCCCGATCTGCCAGGTTGACAACCCTCGATCGAGAATAGTTTTGACGCGGGAATCGGTAGACATCGAGTCACGGTTTCCGCGAAAAATGTCTACCGATCCAGCGTGGCGGAAGGGCCGGCAACCCGACTGCTACTCGGTCTGCCTTCCGAGGGTGAACAATTCCCAGACCTCTTTCTGGTCCTGCGCCCACGGGTCGTAGACGAAGGGTGCGTGCCGCAAAGCCATCGCTGCTTCGCGTGGTGTGCGGTCGGCCTTGAAACCGTTGCAAGACTTGCACGCCGCCACCTGATTGCCGAAAGTGGAAGCGCCGCCGCGGGACTGGGGGACGATGTGGTCCACGGTGTCGGCCGGTCCCTCGCAGTAGGCGCAGATCCACTGGTCTCGACGCAGGATCGTTGGCCCGGACGCGTAGGAGTCGATCGACTTGCCTCCGTATGGACGGTAGGCGTTGCGCTTGATGGCGACGACCTGGTGAATGTGCTGGCTGATGCTGGGCGAATGCACGACGCGCACGAGTGGGGTGCCCTCGACGTTGCGTGCGACGTCGGTGGTCAACAGCACTGCGGCCCGGCGCCAGGTGACGCGGGCGAGTATTTGCAAACCGGCGTTGGTGACAAAGATGGTCATGGCTTCTCCTGGGCAAACGATGGCGTACTCGAGTCGCGCGCCACCGGCACGGGATCAGCCGAAAAGGCGCCCGGTCCCGGTGACGCAGGGGGTGAACCGATACGGCGGTGTCATCCCGCGGGTATCCGTCAGCAGCTCATGCCGACAGTGCAATTCGTTGTCGTCATGCCATGCGGATCGCGAGATCATCTGCGCCACCTCCTTTCGTTGTCGTTGATTCCTCGAAGCGCGCCCAGGGTACCGCCGCATCGAATATGCGTCCAGGATTTAAGGCCGACCGCCACGTGAACAACTGGCCTCATGTCCGCCAGCGGAGGACTTCCAGCGCCGCGGCCACGTCGACGAGACACTCGGCCAGGGGGCGGGGGAGTAGGGCGTCGGCGCGGTCGAGTCGGCGGATGACGGTGTTGCGGTGCGTGTAGAGCCTTTCCGCGGTTCGAGAGGTATTGCACTGCAAGCTGACCCAGGTCCGGAGGGTCTCGATGAGCTCGTCGTCGGCGTGCGCGAGGCGCCCGAGCGTATCGGCGAGGAACTCGTCGCCGGCGGCGGAATCGGCGGTGAGCAGGGAAACGAGCCGGATGTCGTCGTAGTGCACGATGCGATGGCTCGCCCCGAGCTGTGCGTGTCGGCGTTGGGTGGCCAGAGCCTGAAAGTGGCTGGACCGGAAGCCGTCGAGGCCGGTGCCGGGGCGCCCGACGGAGAGCCGTACGCGCGTAGATGTCAGCTCGGGCGTTCCGAACCCGCTCACCGGCAACCAGATCCACCAGGAGGTGGCGCTCGCGACGATGGTGAGGCGGGTGGTCGCCCCGGCGGCTCGGGTGAGTTCGGCGGCGGCGGCCTCGAGGTCGGACGCACCGTCGGGCGTGGTGGACCACAACACCACCGCGGTGTGAGGTCCGGCGAGTCGGTAACCGAGCTGCTCCTGGGCACGATCCATCGGGATCGGTGCACCCTCGAGGACGAGGGAAACCGCCTCCCGGCGCTGGGCGTGGGTGCCGCGGGACAGTTCCTCACGTTCGGCCCTCATCTGTTCGCTCATCGCGGTCACGGTGTCGTCGATGAACGTCGAGATCGACCGCGAGGTGATGTCGAGCAGTTCGCGCAGTTCGGCCAGGTCGTCGGTGAGGCCGAAGCAGATCTCCATCCACAACCGCCACGCGACGCTCTGCGCCGTGCGAAAGGCGTCGAGGGCGGCCTCGTCGAGTCCGCGCCGGACCAGGTCGTGCGTGGCGACCATGATCTCGGCGGTGAGCTGTGCGGGTACGCGCTCGCCGGGGTGCTCGACGTTGTGCAGCGCCCAGCGCATCGTGTTGGCGAGGTTGGTGCGGCGCGTGCCCTCGGCCAGGACGGGGTCCTCGGCGACCGGACGCATCCGCGCCCCGCTCAGCGACGCGTCGTGCAGTTGCTCCACCCAGTCCGCGGGCGGATCGAGGATCTGTTGGGCGCCGACGCGGATCAACTGTTGAATTCGTGGCGGCGACGCAGGCCATTCTCCGTCCATGTGAACATTGTGCACCTCCGGCGATCGTCAGGGTGGGCACATTGCCACTGGCGCGATCGCCACGACGGGGGCACTCTGGATCATGACAACGCTGAGTGTCATATTGGGATGAGGCCCGGACGTACGTGTGCCACGTCGAGACACCCGGCAGCCCAGCGGCGAGGAGAGAACGTGCCCAACACCACCACACCTGTCGAGACCGTCGATGTGCTGATCATCGGCGCCGGGATCTCCGGCATCGGTGCTGCCCACTACCTGACGACGATCGTGCCGCAGAAGTCGTTCGCCATCTTGGAGGGGCGGGCGGTCTCCGGCGGCACCTGGAATCTGTTCAAATATCCGGGCATCCGTTCGGACTCCGACCTGCACACCTTCGGTTTCGCGTTCAAGCCGTGGACCGACAAGCAGTCGATCGCCGACGCGCCCCGCATCGTCGACTATCTGCAGGAGGCGATCCGCGAGGACGACCTCGGCGACAAGATCCGCTACCAGCACAAGGTGCTCTCGGCGCAGTGGTCGAGCCAGGAATGCCGGTGGACGGTCGACATCGAACGCGGTGACACCGGCGAGCACTTTCAGATGAAAGCAGCCTGGCTGTTCGCCGGCGCCGGCTACTACAACTACGACGAGGGTTTCACCCCGAATTTCGAGGGCAGCGAACGCTTCACCGGTCAGATCGTCCACCCGCAGCACTGGCCCGAGGACCTCGACTACACGGGTAAGAAGGTGGTGGTCATCGGCTCCGGCGCCACCGCGGTGACGCTGCTGCCCGCGATGGCGGCCAAGACCGCGCACATCACGATGCTGCAGCGCACGCCGACCTACATCGTGCCGCTGCCCAAGCACGATCCGGTGGCCAACGTCGGCCGCGCAGTTCTCGGCGACAAGCGCGGATATGCCTTGGCGCGTGTGAAAAATATTGCGCAGCAACGCTTGCTGTATGAGGTCTGCCAGCGCTTCCCGAATGCCTCGCGCAAGGTGATCCGCGCGATCAACAAGAAGCTGCTGCCCGAGGGCTTCGACGTCGACAAGCACTTCAATCCGCCGTACAACCCGTGGGACCAGCGGTTGTGTGCCGTGCCCGACGGCGACCTGTTCCGGACGATCCGGGAGGGCAAGGCATCGGTGGTGACCGACCGGATCGCCACCTTCACCGAGAAGGGAATCCTGCTCGAGAGCGGCGAAGAACTCGAGGCCGACATCATCGTCACCGCCACCGGCCTCAACCTGCAGCTCTTCGGCGGCATGGACATCGCCATCGACGGCAAACCCGTGTCGCTGCCCGACACCGTCGCCTACCGTGGATTCATGCTCAGCGGAGTTCCCAATTTCGCGTTCGCGATCGGGTACACGAACTCGTCGTGGACACTGAAGGTCGGACTGCTCTGCGAGCATTTCTGCCGACTGCTCGCCTACATGGACGCCCGCGGCTATCCGGCCGTCGCGCCGATCGCCGATCCGACCATGGAAACCCGACCGCTGCTGGACTTCGGCGCCGGATATGTAAAGCGGTCGTTGGCGAATCTGCCGAAGCAGGGCGTCGCCGAGCCGTGGACCATGTCGATGAGCTATTACAAGGACCGCAAGTCCTTCGACATGGATGTGGCCGACCCGAACCTCGAGTTCACCCGCACTCTGCCGGCGGCTCCGGCAACCGACGCGTCCGATCTGGAGACGGCGAGCGCGTAGAACCCCCACCGAGGAGCCACCGAGGAGGCGCCCGATGCGAACCGGTCCCTCCGAGGTGGCGCTCGCGTTCGACATCGGTGGATCGAAGACGCATGCGGTCCGGGCCGAGGACGGCATCGTCGTCGCCGAGACCGTCGTCGGCAGTGCCAATGTCTCGTCGCGGGGCGTCGAGGAGGCCGGCCGACAACTCGACGCGGCGATCGAGCGGCTCGGCGGCGCGCGTGGAGTGGCCGCGGCGCTGGCCGGTTCGGCCGGGGTCGACACGCCGGCCGCTGTCCGGCGGCTGGAAATACTTCTCGCCGAACGTCTTCCGGGTGCAGCGGTCGGCGTCGTGCACGACACCCATCTGATCTTGGCGGCCGCCGGCCTCGACGAGGGCATCGCGCTGATCAGCGGTACCGGCGCGGTCGCCTGGGGGCGGCGAAACGGGGATGACGTGCGAGCGGGCGGCTGGGGTCATCTGCTCGGCGACGAGGGCAGCGGGTATTGGGTTGCGCGCGAAGCACTTCGATGGGCGCTGCGCGACAACGACCACGGTCGGGTACCCGCCCCGCTGTCGCGGCGGATGGTCGAGGACTGCGAGGTCGATGCCGTCCTCGATCTGCACGACCTGTTCTACACCCGTGCCGATCCGCACTTCTGGGCGCGGCGCGCGCATGTGGTCTTCGAATGCGCTGCCGCCGGTGACGACCGGGCCATCGAGATCATCGACCTCGCCGCCGAGTCGCTCGCCGATCTGGCTTGCACCGTCGCCGACCGGCTCGGACTGGCCGGCCCGCTGGTGCTCGCGGGCGGACAATTGGTCCATCAGCCCGTGCTGGAACGTCGGATTCGTGAGATTCTCGCGCCCAGGGGTATCACCGGCATCCGCGTCCTCGAGGTCGCCCCGGTGCACGGTGCGGTCCGGCTGGCGAACTCGCTCCTCTCGGCGCATTGAGGCTGCCGTGAACAGGCCCGGGCGAAAGGGGATCTCATGAACACCGGACGCACCGACGGGCCCGGTCATCTGATGGCCGCCGAGATCGCCGAGCAGCCCGACGTCTGGCGCACCCTGTTGCGCGCGAGCCGAGGCGAGATCACCTCGGTGGCACGCCATATCGCCGACCGGGGCCCGCGTTTTGTCCAATTCGTCGCGCGCGGCACCAGCGATCATGCGGCGCTCTACGGCAAGTATCTGGTCGAGATCCGGCACGGCTTGCCGACGGGGATGGTGTCGCCGTCGACGATGACCGTTTACGGCGCCCGACCCGATCTGCGGGACGTCCTCTATATCGCGGTCAGCCAGTCGGGCGGTTCGCCCGATCTGGTGCGCTCGGTGCAGGTGGCGCGTGAACAGGGGGCGCTGACCGTCGCCGTCACCAACGCCACCATTTCTGCGCTGGCAGATGCGGCCGAACTCGACCTTCACGTGCACGCCGGCCCCGAGCGCTCGGTTGCCGCCACGAAATCGTATACGGCGGAACTGTTTACGCTGTACCTGCTCTCCGAGGCGATCCTCGGTGCCGACGGTGCGCGCGCGGCAGCGGCATTGCCGGAGCTGGGGGCGCACGTGCTCGACGGGGAGGAGCGGGTGCGGGCGGCGGCGCAGCGGTATCGATTCGCGCAACGGTTGGTGACCACCGGACGTGGATACTCCTATCCCACCGCCCGCGAGGCGGCGCTGAAACTGATGGAGACGTCCTATCTTTCGGCGCAGGCCTTCTCTGGCGCCGATCTGCTGCACGGGCCGTTGGCCACCGTGGACCCGCAGGTGCCGGTGCTCGCCGTGGTTCCCGAAGGAGTCGGCGGCGCGGCGATGCGGCCGGTCCTGGACCGCCTGGCCGAACGTGGTGCGGACGTATTCGGCGTCGGCGCAGGCGAATACGTGTCGACGCTGACCGGCGGGTTCGTCCTGCCGACGGGCGCGCCGCCGGAGTTGTCGCCGTTGCTGGAGATCATCCCGTTCCAGCAATTGGCCTTACACCTGGCGATCGCCCGCAGCGGTGACCCGGACACACCGCGCGGCCTGCGCAAGGTGACGGAAACGCTGTGAATGGTGGTGCCGCGACGGACGCGGTGACAACTATTTCCGCCGGGCGCATCGTCAGCGGGAGCCGGGCGCTGGAACCGGGATGGTTCACCGTGTGTGCAGGCCAGATCGCCGCGGTGGGGCAGGGCGCGCCACCGACGCCGGCCGACCGCTCCTATCCCGACGCCACCATCGTGCCCGGCTTCGTCGACATCCATGTGCACGGCGGTGGGGGAGCCGGCTATATCGACGGCATCGCCGACGAGATCGGCGCCGCGGCCGCATTCCACCGATCGCACGGCACCACAACCACATTGGCGAGTCTGGTGAGTGCGTCGCCAGATGCGCTGGTGCGACAGGTCCGCGCGTTGCGGGACGAGGTGGCGGCGGGCACGATCGCCGGCATCCACATCGAGGGACCGTGGCTGTCACCGGCGCGCTGCGGTGCGCACGGTCCGGCCACGCTGCGTGATCCTGATCCGTACGAGATCGAGGCCCTGCTGCGCATCGGCGGCGGGGCCATCCGGATGATCACGGTCGCCCCCGAACTCGACGGTGGTCTCGACGCGGTGCGGCAGATCGTCGACGCGGGAGCCGTTGCGGCGGTGGGCCATACCGAGGCCACCTACGGTCGGACGTGCGCCGCCATCGACGCCGGCGCACGGGTCGGCACGCACCTGTTCAACGCCATGCGACCGCTCGGCCACCGCGAGCCCGGGCCGGTGCTCGCGCTGTTGTCCGACGACCGCGTCACCGTCGAACTCATCGGGGACGGTGTACACGTCCACCCGGATCTTGCGGCCTATGTGCAGCGGACAGCCGGACCCGGCCGGGTAGCGCTCGTCACCGATGCGATGGCCGCGGCCGGAATGCCCGACGGCGCATACCATCTCGGCGCCGTAGATGTCGATGTGCGCGATGGCGTCGCGCGTGTGCGGGCGAGCGGTGCAATCGAGTCCGGTGTAATCGAGACCGGTGCGATCGCGGGCAGCACCGCCACCATGGACGTCCTGTTCCATCGCGCCGCTCTTGGCCTGTCCGGTGACGGACCGATCACCACCGATGCGCTCGTCGCCGCCGTCGAGATGTGTTCACGCACACCGGCTCGGGCTGTCGGCCTCACCGGTGTCGGCGACCTCGCTCCGGGCTTCGCGGCCGACTACCTCGTGATCGACGCCGACGCCCGGCTGGTCAAGGTGGTCGGGGCCGGCGCGTAGCGCGACTCTCCAGTTCACTCGGGCAGACCGACAGCAACGCGGCCGGCGGGAACGCCCGCCGGCCGCGTTGCTGTCCTGCGGGTCAGCCCGCCGGGGTCGTCTCCTCGCTCGTCTCGGGTGCCTGGGTGGTGGTTTCCTCGGTCGTCGTCGGGACCTCAGGGGTCTCCGTTGACGTCGGGGTTTCGGCGGTGGTGGTTTCGGTCGTGGTGGGCACCAGGGTCTGCCAGGTGGCGGAGGTGACCGCGACCGAACTGCCGCCGAGGGACACTCGCCAGACACCGGTGGAGTCGGTGGCCGAGGTGACCGACGACTGGGAGAGCGAACTCTGATCCACCGACCTCGACTGGCCGTCGGTACACGTCAGTGACACCGATCCGGTGGCTTCGGCCGAGGGTGCCTGGCAGGTCACCGACTGATCGTTGTCGGTGAAGGTGAAGCTGCCGATGGAATCGCCACTGCCGGTGAAGGCGGTCCGCGTCGGCGCGGCCGACGAGGAACTTGAATTCGACTGCGACGCAGAGCTGTTCCCTCCGGATTCGGTGGCTGCCGACGTCGCGCCACCGGCCGGGTTCTGGGCGCCCGACTCCGTGCGGCCCGCACCTTCGGTCGGCGGGGTGTTGCCGTTCTCTTGCGCCATCCGCGTGACCTCCGGAGCCGGTGCCGGATCGCCGGCGCGGGCGAGTCCGTTCTGTGCGGCGGCCTCGTCACTGTGGGCGACCAGTGGCACGTTCAGCGACGTCGGCGTCGGCAACGGCTCGTTCAGTGGTGGCTGACCGGACAGATCGATGATGCCGCCGACGGTTCGGTCGAAGAGCTGCCGTGTCTCCGGATTGAGCAACGTCAACAGTGCGGCCGGCCCACTGGCGGGGGGCGGTGCCTGCGACGGCGCCTGGTTGATCACGGTCGTCGTGTTGTTGATGACGGTGACGTTCTGCGTGTTGTACGCGACGCGAGTGATGTAGTTGACCTGGTAGCCCTGCCAGTGGGCGCCACGGATTCGGTATCCGCCGATGGGCGCAGATGCCGACGGCCCCAACGGATTACCGCATTGGCATCGCACCCGGGGCACGCCGGCGCTGTCGACGAGCACCGACGTACCCGCCTGCAGCACATCTTGGAACGGCACCGCGGAACCGCCGGTATAGCTGTAGTTGGTCACCCATGTGTCGGCCGTGAGAACAACCGGTGTGAGCGTGTCGAGGTAGTAGGGAATGGCCTGGGTGCTTATGCCGTAGACACTTGCCCACGACTTGGCCTGCCCGGGGTGTTGCGCCAGGAAGTTGCCCAGACCGGCCGGGTCGCAGGAGGTGGAACCACCCATGTACAGGCCGGGGGTCGTGCCGCTGACCACCCGGGTGCCCTGATCGGGTGCGCCGGTCTGGGCGCTCAGCCGCAGCCCGTTGTCCAGCGGCCGGTTGGTCAGGTTGGGTTGCGCCATGAACGGCTGATTGCCGGGTGCATCCGCGGAGGTCAGCGAGAGGAACGGAATCGAGAACTCGCCCTTCTTGTGCTTCAGCACAATCACCACCACCGAGGCGAACACGAGCGCGAGGACGGCGACGACCGCGGCGAGAATCAAGGTGAGGTTGCGCCGATTGTGTCGTTGCGGTTCGGGCGGTACGGCCCCGAAAGGCATCGATGGATAGGTCGGCGGTCCGGGTGGATAGTAATTCGACATCTGCTCGGTCTCCTGCGGCGAAACGTTGGTGGTCTGGCCCCCGAGCCACAAGTATTGTGACTGCGCCCGACCGGGATCCAGCGAGTTCGTCCGCATTCGTCCGCCTGAAGGCGAAATCCACCCGAACGGACTACATATCCGTAACGGCCACCAGATTCACCACGATGAACATCGACGGCCGATCTCAGGCCGGGGCGCCGAAATCGAAAAGCGCGCCCATTGTCGTCTGACCGTCGAGCGCCTCCCGGATGATGTCGGCGTGCCCGCTGTGATGTGCCGTTTCCCGCAGCAGGTGCAATGCCATCTTCCGGACCGACCACCATTCCCGCGCCGGCTGCCACGGAGCCGTCGGCTGCGGGATGCTCTCGTCGAGCGAACCCACCTCGGCGATCACGGCGTCGAATTCTGCAGCGGCCTCGCGATAGGCGGCGATCCATCCGTCCAGAGTTTCGTCGGCGGTCAGCTCGTAGCCGTGCGCTGCCTCGCTCATGTCGAATTCGGCGGTCGGATCGCGGTCGATGATGACTTGCGTGTTCCCGCGCGCGACCATTGTCAGGTGCTTGACCAGTCCGCCGAGGGTCAGTTCGCTCACGGTGGTGCGGCGCCGCGCCTGCTCGTCGTCGAGACCACGCAACGTCACCAGGAACATCTCGCGCTGATCGGTGAGGAGCGTCAGCACGTCGGCCTTCTCGCCGCTGACGTCGACGCTGAGGGTGACGGAAGTGTAGGTGCCTGCCATGGTTCTGCCCTTTCGCAGTGGTTTTGCTGGTCACCACCGACGTTAGAGATGATTGCGGACAAGTCGCGTCCGCATTGAAATGGCAGGTGACCGCAGATGCCGGCACACGCGCGGTGAGCAAATCGGTTGCCGCGACGGCGCCGGTCGCGCACCATGCCCCTCATGGCCTCCTCGGATCAACCGCCGCACTCGGATCAACCGCCCTACTCGGGCGAACCCGCTGCCCTGTCCGCGTTGCGGCGCAAACCGGACCGCGGTGGTGACCGGGCCCAACTCGATGACGTCCTCGACGCGGTGCTCGTCGGCACGCTCTCGACCGTCGTCGACGGCTGGCCCTGGTCGGTGCCACTGCTGTTCGCCCGCGACGGTGACGACATCCTTCTGCATGGATCGGTCGCCGCGGGCGGGTTGCGGCATGTGGCGCAGGGTGCGCCGTCGACGTTCACGGTATTCGCGCTCGACGGAATCGTCGTCGCCGAGACGCTTTTCGACCACTCCGCCAACTACCGATCGGCAGTCATCCGGGGTGTACCCGAACGTGTCGCCGACGAGGAGAGCGCCCTGGAGGCATTGTCGGACAGGCTGATTCCGGGACGGGTCGCCGAGACGTCGGCGATCACCCGCAAGGAGTCCGCGGCCACCCTCGTGCTCCGGCTACCCATCGTCGACGGTCAGTGGGTGGCCAAGGCGCGCAGCGGCGGCCCTGGGACGGAGTCCGATGAATGGACCGGCGTCATCCCCGTCCGCACCGTCTACGACGATCCGGTACCCGCGACAGGCACCGAGATCCCCGCGTCGGTGCGGCGCCTGGTGTCGGGGGCCTGACCGGCGTCGCCGAATCACCTCTGCCGCAGGACGAATCGCTGGATCTTGCCGCTCGGTGTCTTCGGCAGCGCGTCCACGAAATGTACCGTCCGCGGATAGGCGTGCGCGGCGAAGCCCGTCTTGACCAGTTGCTGCAACTGCTCCTCGAGAGCGCCGTCGCCGACGACGCCGTCGGCGAGAACGACGAAGGCCTCGAGGACCTCCCCGCGCAAGTCATCGGGGCGGCCGACCACGGCCACGTCGACGACCGACGGGTGAGTGATCAGCACGCTCTCGACGTCGAACGGTCCGATGCGGTAACCGGCCATGATGATCACGTCGTCGTCGCGGGCGGTGAAGAAGTAGTTGCCGTCCTCGTCGCAGCGGCCGGTGTCGCCGGTCAGATACCACCGGCCGTCCTCGGAGAACCGGGCCGCGGTCTTCTCCGGGGCATCGAGATAACCGGTGAACCACATCGCCGGACTGGCCGGCACGTCGATCGCGATCTGCCCGTCGACGATGCCGGTGGCGAAACCGGACATCGGCCGGCCCATCGACCCGGGGATCAGCGGCTCGACGACCCCTGGCTCGAAAATCCCCGGCGCCCAATGATTGTTGATGAACATGCCGTGTTCGGTCTGCCCATAGTGATCCCGGACCTCGGTGCCCAACGCGCCCGTGGCCCACTCGATCACGTCCGGCGTCAACGGCTCACCCGCCGACGATGCGTGCCGAAGCGAGAAACCCTGGACCGCAGTGCTTTTGCTGAGCGACCGATAGACGGTCGGCGCGGCGGCGAAGTTGGTGACGCCGAGCTCGCGCAGAACGCGGGCGGTCAGCTCCGGCGTGAAACCGGCCTGCAGCAAGAGGTTCGGGCGTCCGATCGCCAACGGACCGAGAATTCCGTAGTACAACCCGTACGCCCACCCCGGGTCGGCGGCGTTCCAGAACACGTCGTCCGCGGACACGTCGAGTCCGAACCGCATATACGCGACGAAGGCGGCCAGCGCGCGCACCGGCACCGGCACCCCCTTGGGAGCGCCGGTGGTGCCGCTGGTGAACAACAAGATCAGATGACCGTCGCCGCCGACGGCGACCGACGACTCCCACGGATCGCTGCGCGCGACCAGATCGTCGAAATCCACGACACCCGGCCCGCTCCCGGCGCCGGGCCCATTCGGCCCGCTCCCGGCGCCGGCCACCACAGTGGTGAGCCCGCCGATCCCCTCGAGTTTGCCGACCTGACTCGCCTCGGTCACCACCACCTCGGCGCCGCCGCCCCGCAGCCGCATCTCGATGGCCGGCGTGGCGAATGCGGTGAACAGCGGTATGTACACCGCGCCGAGGCGTGCGAGCGCGAGCAGGGTGACGACGATTTCGGTGCGTTTGCCCATCAACACGCCCACCCGCGAGCCGCGCTCCACACCGAGACCGGCCAAGCCGGTCGCCAGCCTGCGGGAGCGCGCGGCGAGCTCCCCGTAGGTCACCGCCGTGACGACGAGCTCGTCGCCGTCGGTCCCGACGGTGCGGAACGCGATGGCATCGGGGTCGTGGCGGTCGACGAGCAGCGCTGCGGCATCCGCATCGTCGGCGCCGTACTCGGCCAGCAGCGCGGCCACCTCGGCATCGACGGAGGAGTGCGTGGGAGCGGTTGGGGTCATGATTTCACCTGGGCCTCGTGAGTAAGCTGGATCACATTCGCACGCCATTGTCGGACCCCGCCGACGGCATGTGCCACCCCCCGAAGAGGGGTCGGAACAACACGAGGAGGTGACCTCCGATGCCCGAGTCGCTCGCCGCGCCGGTCACCGACGCGTTGCGTCGTCTACGCAAGTCCAGTGGGGTCACGCTGGCTTTCGGGGGAGTGGTCCAATACGGCCGCGGACTGCGGTTGACGCAGTTCGTCGGCCACACCGTCGGTGCACTCGACGGTGTGGCCGTCGACGTCGGGCACGGTCTCGGCGGCAAGGTGGTGGCCATGAACCGGCCGATGGTCGTCGACGACTACCTCGCGACCCCGCAGATCACGCACCGCTACAACGCCGTCATCGCGACCGAGGGTCTGCGCGCGATGGCGGCGGCACCGGTCATCGTCGACGGGGTCCCGGTCGCGGTGATCTACGGGGCACTACACAGCGACGATCGGCTCGGCGACCGCGCCCTCGACGCCCTGGCCGGAGAGGCGCGCACCCTGGAGCAGCAGATCGTCGCCACGCGGGCCTCCGTCGAGGCCGTGGCCGTGCAGCCCGGGGCCGAGGCCCTGCGTATCCGACTGACCGAGGCGTACGCCCGGCTGCGGGGACTCGCGGACTCGGTCGACGACGCCGAGGTCGCCGCCGCGATCGGCAAGATCACCGACGGACTTCTCGACGCCGATCCCCGCCCGGATCGCGCACCCGTCGCGCTGACACGCCGCGAACAGGATGTGCTGGCGCTCGCCGCACTCGGCTATCCCAATGCGCGCATCGCGGCATCGCTCGGCATCGGGCTACAGACCGCGAAGGGCTACCTGAAGTGCGCGATGCGAAAGCTCGGTGCCACAAGCCGATTGGAGGCAGTGACGATCGCACGACGTTCGGGGGTGCTGCCGTGAGAGCTCAGCTGTTGCGCAGCGCCTCGATGAGGTCGTCCTTCTTCATCGACGAATAGCCCGAGACGTCGAGTTCCTTTGCACGAGAGCGCAACTCGTCGACGGTCCAGTCCTCGTACGAGCCGGAATGGCCGCCTTTGGAGCCGACCGACGAACGCCCCTTGTTCGCAGCGGCATTCGCGATCCGCGCGGACTTCTGCTTGGAATTGCCCTCGTCACGCAGCTTTTCATAGAGTTCGTCGTCCTTGACCGATGGGCCAGGATCCTTGTTCGGCATGGCTGTCTCCTTTCGGTGCCGACAACGTTACGCCGAGCGCACCGGGCCGACAGGTCGTCGCGCGACCGGCCGGTCGAAAATCCGAACGGAGGTGTAACCATCACTCCGACGGGGTATGCCGGTTGCAGAAAGATGTCAACTGACTACGGCACAGGAGGACAGCGGCGTGGGCAAGAAGGACGGCGGCGGAAAAAAGAAAGCGATCAGGCGCCTCGACGCCCAGATCGGACGACTCACCAAACAGGTCTCCCAACTGGAGAAGGCCGCCCGCGAGCGGGTCGGCCGCGCCCAAGACGACGTGCTCGCGGCCGTCGGTGTCGGCGGGGCCAAGCTCGACGGGAAGAAGCCCGGCGGGTCGGGCAAAACTCCCGGGGAGAAGAAGACCCCCGACAAGAAGGCCCGCGACAAAAAGCCTTCGGGGAAGAAGACCGAGGCGAAGAAGACCCAGACCAAGAACGCTCCCGCGAAGAAGACGTCGACAAAGGCCTCGGGGACAAAGAGCGCATCGACAAAGAAGGCGTCGGGCACAAAGAAGGCGTCGGGTCCGAAGTCGCCGGGGAAGAAGAAGTCCGCGCCCGCGAAGGGCGGAGCGAAGGCGAAAGGCGGATCGAAGGTCGCCGACCTCCGTGCAGCGGCAAAGGCGGAGGGGATCAAGGGCTACTCGTCGATGACGAAGGCCCAGTTGCGCGATGCCCTGAAGTAGTACGGGCTGAAGTAGTGCGGCCCTGAAGTAGTACGCGCTGAAGTCGCGACGCCGGTCGATCTCCCGCGTGCGCACTGTCCTGATGGCCAGTGTGATCCACCGCACATCTCTGGAAGTATGTTTCAGATGACGGGCACATACTCCTTTCTCGATGTCTCGACATTCCAGGATGCGGCCGACCGGATTCTGCAGGGAGCGTGCGCCGATGAGGCGCGGGTGCCCGGCGTCGTGGCGATGGTGACCAGCCGAGAGGAAACCGTCTACTCGGGTGCGGCGGGCCTCCGGCGAATCGACGGGTCGGCGCCGATCACCACCGACGATGTCTTCGCGATCTTCTCGACCACCAAGGCGATCACTGCGACGACCGCGTTGCAACTCGTCGAGGAGGGCGTTCTCGATCTCGATGCGCCGGCGAGCGACTACGCCCCCGAGATCGGTACGTTGCAGGTCATCGAGGGTTTCGACGATGATGGCGAACCGATTCTGCGCGCCCCGAGGTCGGTGCCGACCACTCGTCACTCCTCACGCACACCGGTGGTTTCGGCTATGACTTCTTCGACGAGACCTACAATCGGCTCGCCGAGGAGAAGGGTCAGCCCAGCGTCATCACGGCGACACGGGCGGCGCTGACGACCCCGCTGCTCTTCGATCCGGGGCAGCGATGGCAGTACGGAACCAACGTCGACTGGGTCGGGCAGGTCGTGGAGGGATTGCGCGGCAAACGACTCGGCGAGGTGTTCGCCGAACGCATCTTCGGGCCGCTGGGCATCGAGAACATGAGTTTCATCCTGCGCGACGACTTCCGCACCCGGCTGGCCGAGATCCACGCCCGCAACGCCGACGGTTCGTTGACCCCGATGGGGCTGGAGTTGCCGTCGCCGCCGGACGTCGACTTCGGTGGACACGGACTGTACGGAACCGTCGGCGACTACCTGAAGTTCATCCGGATGTGGCTCAATGACGGTGCCGGAGAAGGCGGTCGGGTTCTCGAGGCGGAGACGGTCGAGATGGCCGTGCGCAATCACCTCGGTGACCTGCCGGTCACCATGCTCCCCGGTGTCATCCCGACTCTGTCCAACGATGCGGAATTCTTTCCGGGACAGTCGAAGTCATGGTCGCTGCCGTTCATGATCAACAACGAGCAGGCCCCGACCGGGCGGCCCGCCGGTGCGCTGGGATGGGCAGGGCTGGCCAACCTGTTCTATTGGATCGACCGGCAGAACGGATACGGCGGATATTGGGCCACCCAGATCCTGCCGTTCGGCGATCCGACGTCGTTCACGAGGTATCTGGAGTTCGAGACGGCATTCTATGACGCGCTGAAGGGGTAGGGCGGCGACCCGAGGTTGGGGAACAATGGGCTCGTGACGAACGATCCCGACGCCTGGCTGCAACTGCGTGCGGTCGTCGACGGCCCGCTGCCGGAGATCGCGGTGCGATTCTCGCGGTTCCTGATGGCGCAGGCCCCGCACGATGCGCTGGTCATCTTCACCCGCGAGTGCACGGGCCGCCCGCGCAAGGTCGCCGGTGATGCCGACATCGTCGACCGCGTCACCGTCGCCGAACTCGATGCCGTCAAGGACGCCACCCAGGTCGGTGAGGTGGTGCAGCGCAGTGCAGTTCTCGCGGGCGCTGAGCGCCGGATCCGGGCGGCCCGCGACGAGACCGACACCCTGCTCGTGCTGGTTCCCGGACGGGCGCCCACGGCGGCGCCCGAGATGCTGCGGGCCTGGTTCGCCATCGTCGCGGTGTCCATCCGCCAGCAGGTCGCGCAGGCGAGCCCCGACTATCTGGCCGAGTCGCGGGCAGCGTCGAGTGAGCGCGCCCGCACCATCCGGCAACTGACCGAGACCCATGAGGACACGCTCGGCTCGATCCTCGGGACCCTGCGTTCACGGGACCTCGACGATCGGACCGCCCGCTCGACCGCCGCGGAGACCGCGTCGTCGGCACTCATCGCGCTGCGGACCGTCGGCGACACCGATCGCACACTGGCCACCGAGGCGGTGACCACCGCTTTCGGCCGGCTGCAGGCCGAGCTCGAACCGGTGCTGCGTCACCTCGGCGCCGACGTCGACTACGTCCGGCCCGTTGCCGACGGCCGTTCGCTGCCCGGTGAGATCGCGCATGCGGCGCGCGCGGTCGTGCGGGCGGTCGCGGTCGCCGTGGCCTCGCAGCAGCACTCGCACCGTGTCCGTGTCGCCTGGGACTGTGTGGACGACGACCTCGTCGTCGACGTCCGTGATCAGGGCAGCGGGGAACTCGACGGAGATTCGCTGCGCCGTCAGCTGGCCGGTCGTCTGCAGGCGCTCGACGGTCGGCTCGAGGTCGAGACCATCGGCGGATGGGGCAGCCGGGTCTCGGCGCACATCCCGCTGCAGGCCCCCGATGCGCGGCCCGGCGAAGACCTGCTGTCGTCACTGAATCCGCGGGAGGTCGAGGTGCTCGGCCACCTGGCGTTGGGGCGGCGCAACAAGGTGATCGCCGCCGAACTCGGGGTCAGTGAGAGCACCATCAAGTTCCATGTCACCTCGATCCTGCAGAAGTTGCAGGTCACCAACCGCGGGGAGGCCGGGCTGCTCGGGGCGCGGGCGGGGATCGTTGCCGGTGAGCAGGCGAGGTGAGCGAGCACGGTCGCACCGGCCGATCGAGCGCAGTACTTTCGTCTAGGTAGAACCATCCATTCGAGTGGCTGCATGTGTGTGCCGGCGCCGCGAGACTGAGAGGTGTACCGGACTGTGCATACGCAGTCCGGGGTTGTGCGCACCGAGAGTCGGACCCCACCGGGACGACACGGAAAGGACAGAGAAACAGATATGTCGGAGCAGACGGTCAAGGGAGTCATCTCGCGGAGCAAGGGCGCGGCGACGGAAATCGTCGACGTGGTGATCCCGGACCCGGGCCCGCGGGACGTGATCGTGAAGATCCAGGCGTGCGGCGTCTGCCACACCGATCTCGCCTACAAACAGGGCGGCATCAATGACGAATACCCCTTCCTGCTCGGCCACGAGGCCGCCGGGATCGTCGAGACCGTCGGGTCGGAGGTCAGCCACGTCGAGGTCGGCGACTTCGTCGTCCTCAACTGGCGCGCGGTCTGCGGGGAATGCCGTGCGTGTAAGCGGGGCCGGCCGTGGTACTGCTTCGACACCTTCAACGCGTCGACGCCGATGGCACTCACCGACGGCACCGAACTCACCGCGGCGCTGGGCATCGGTGCGTTCGTCGAGAAGACGCTCATCCACGAATTGCAGTGCACCAAGGTCAATCCCGAGACCGACCCGGCCGTCGCCGGGCTGCTCGGCTGCGGTGTGATGGCCGGTCTGGGTGCGGCGATGAACACCGGCAACGTCGGACGCGGCGATTCGGTGGCCGTGATCGGCTGCGGCGGTGTCGGTGACGCCGCCATTGCCGGTGCCCGCCTCGCCGGTGCGACCACGATCGTCGCCATCGACCGCGATCCGGCAAAACTGAAGTGGGCCACCGAACTCGGCGCCACCCACACCATCAACGGCGCCGAGACCGACGACGTGGTGACCGCCGTGCAGGATCTCACCGACGGCAACGGCGTCGACGTCATCATCGACGCGGTCGGCCGCCCCGAAACCTACAAGCAGGCGTTCTACGCCCGCGATCTCGCCGGCACCGTGGTGCTCGTCGGCGTGCCGACCCCCGAGATGACACTCGAGCTGCCATTGGTCGACTTCTTCTCTCGCGGTGGGGCATTGAAGTCGTCCTGGTACGGCGACGCTCTGCCCGAGCGGGACTTCCCGATGCTCATCGACCTCTACGAGCAGGGACGGCTGCCGCTGGACAAGTTCGTCACCGAACGCGTCGGACTCGGCGACGTCGAGTCGGCGTTCTCCGCGATGGAGGCCGGCAAGGTGCTGCGCTCGGTGGTGGAATTCTGATGGCGCTGAAGATCGACAAGGTCGTCACCTCGGGCACCTTCAGCCTCGACGGCGGAACGTGGGACGTCGACAACAACATCTGGATCGTCGGCGACGACGACGAGGTCGTCATCATCGACGCCGCACATTCGGCGGCGCCGATCCTCGACACCGTGGGCGATCGGACCGTACGCGCAATCCTGTTGACGCACGGGCACAATGACCACATCACCGTCGCGCCGGAACTATCGGCACAGACCGGCGCGCCGATCCTGCTGCATCCCGGCGACGACATGCTCTGGAACGACACGCATCCCGGTGTCGCACACCAGGATCTCGCCGACGGCCAGCAGATCGAGGTGGCCGGCACGGCACTGACGGTGCTCAACACGCCGGGACATTCACCCGGGTCGTCGGTCATCCACGTGCCTGAGGCGGGAGTGCTGTTCAGCGGCGACACCCTGTTCCAGGGCGGCCCGGGTGCGACGGGACGCTCGTTCTCGAGTTTCCCGACGATCATCGAGTCCATCCGCGACAAGATCTTCACCCTCGACCCGGCGACCAAGGTCTACACCGGCCACGGCGGCGGCACCACCGTCGCCGACGAGGCGCCGCACCTGGAGGAATGGATCCGGCCGGGTAGCTGACCCGGCGTAGCTGCGGGGATCGGCCGGGGGCGTAACGTCTGCGCGGTGAGTGAGTCCACCCTCCCCGCCGCCGATCCCGCGAGCCCATCGGTGCCGCGCGGCCGAATCATCATCGCGTCGATGGTCGGTACGAGCATCGAGTTCTTCGATTTCTACATCTACGCGACGGCCGCGGTGCTGGTGTTCCCGACGCTGTTCTTCCCGAAGGGCAACGACACCGCCGCGCTGCTGTCGTCGTTCGCGACGTTCGGGCTGGCGTTCGTGGCACGTCCGATCGGGTCGGTCCTGTTCGGCCACTTCGGCGATCGGATCGGCCGCAAGGCGACACTGGTGGCCTCGCTGCTGACGATGGGGATCGCGACCTTCGCGATCGGCCTGCTGCCGACGTACGGGTCGATCGGCTACGGCGCACCGGCATTGCTTGCGCTGCTGCGGTTCTGCCAGGGACTCGGGCTCGGCGGCGAATGGTCGGGGGCGGCGCTGCTCGCGACCGAGACCGCGGCGAAGGGCAAGCGGGCGTGGGCGGCGATGTGGCCGCAACTCGGGGCGCCGATCGGTTTCTTCGTCGCCAACGCCACCTTCTTGCTGCTGATGGTGGGTCTGGACTTCGACGCCAAGACCGCGACCTCCAACCATGCCTTCCTCACGTGGGGCTGGCGCATCCCGTTCCTGGCCAGCTCGGTGATGGTCGTCATCGGGCTCTACGTGCGGCTGAAGCTCACCGAGACACCGGTATTCGCCCGCGCCGTCGAAGAGGGCAAGAAGGTTCGCGCGCCGCTCGCCGAGGTGCTCAAGACCAGTTGGCGGCCACTGATCGCCGGCACGTTCATCATGCTGGCCACCTACACGCTGTTCTACATCGTCACCACCTGGACGACGTCGTACGGCACCGGCAAGGTGACCGACGCGTCGGGGGTGAAACTGTCCATAAGTTACGTCGACTTCCTCGGCCTCCAGCTCATCTCGGTGCTCTTCTTCGCCGGCTGCGTACCGATCTCCGGGCTGCTCGCCGACCGGTACGGCCGCCGGCCGGTGCTGCTGATCATCACCGCGGCCATCATCGTCTTCGGTTTCTGCTTCGGCTGGCTGCTGAACCCGTCGTCGGTGACCGACGGCATGATGCTGGTGTTCCTCATCCTGGGCATGGCGCTGATGGGCCTGACCTTCGGGCCGATGAGTGCGATTCTGCCCGAACTGTTCCCGACGAATGTGCGCTACACCGGATCGGGCATCTCCTACAATGTCGCCTCCATCCTCGGTGCGGCGGTCGCACCGTTCATCGCGACCTGGGTGGTCGCCGATTACGGCGTGTTCTGGGTGGGGGTGTACCTCGCGGTCGCCGGGTTGCTCACCCTGATCGCGTTGTGGTCGGTGTCGGAGACCCGATCGGTGGACCTGTCCGAGCTGTGAGCCGGGCCCGACGCGCGCCGGGCCGCTAGCCTGACGTGATGAAGCGGTCCGTGCTGACTCGTCTGGTGCCGCCGGCTCTGGCCGGCTATCGGCGTTCGTGGTTGCGGACCGACCTCGTCGCCGGATGCACCCTGGCGGCGGTGGCGATCCCGGAATCCATGGGCTACAGCTCGATTGCGCATGTTCCGGTGGTCGCCGGGCTGTACACGATCATTCTGCCGGCTGCGGTGTTCGCGGTGCTCGGTTCGTCGCGGCTGATGGTGGTCGGCGCGGACTCCGCGACGGCGGCCCTGCTGGCATCGGGTATCGCCGGACTCGGCGTCGCCGGACTGGTGCCCGGCTCACAATCGTGGCTTCGGTGGGCATGTCTCATCGCCATCGTCACCGGCGGCCTCCTCGCCCTGGCCCGCGTGTTCCGGCTCGGCTTCCTCGGCGACTTCCTGTCCACCGCCGTGCTGATCGGATTCCTGGCAGGCACCGGCATCACCGTCATGACCGGTCAGGTCCCGGCGCTGCTCGGTCTGCCGGGCACCGACGGGTCGATCGCGACACGGTGGTGGGCGATCGTGTCGAATCTCGACCACATCAACTGGGCCACCGCTGGATTCGCCGCCGCCGCCATATTGGCGCTGGTGCTCGGCGGGCGTCTGGCGCCGCGGTTTCCGGTCGCCGTGGTGGTGGTGATCGGCTCCATCGCGGCGGTGGCGGTCTTCGGCTGGGGCGATCAGATCGCGGTGGTCGGCGCCGTGCACGGTGGGCTGCCGGACTTTGGGTGGCCGACGGCGATGGGATTCGGTGACGTCGTGAAGGCGGCGACGGTGGCCGGCGGCTGCGCATTGGTGATCTTGGCCCAAAGTGCCGCAACCGCACGCAGCTTCGCCCAGCGCCATGGCCAGAACGCCGACGTCGATCGTGACGTCGTCGGCTTGTCGGCGGCCAATCTGGTGGCCGGGTTCTCCGGCACCTTCGTCGTCAACGGCAGCCCCACCAAGACGCAGCTCCTCGACGATCAACGCGGGCGGACCCAGGTCGCGAATCTGACGATGGCCGCGATCACGTTGCTGGTGGTCGTCTTCGCCGACGGGTTGCTCGCCGATCTGCCGCACGCCGTACTCGCCGCGATCGTGTTCCTCGTCGCCCTGCGGCTCATCGACGTGCGCGGCTTCGTCCGGATCTGGCGGATCCGGCCGATCGAGTTCGGGATCGCCGTCCTCACGGTGGTCGTCGTCGTGGCATTCGGGGTGCAGGTGGGAGTCGTCGCATCGATGGTGGTGTCGCTGCTGGAACTCGTCCGTCGACAGTACCGGCCCGAGCGCTTCGTCCTCGGTGTCGGTCTGCACGGGCATCCGCGCTACGAGCCGGCCACTCCGGGCAGTCAGTCGTTGCCGGGCCTGATCGTGTTCCGGTATGACGCAGACCTGTTCTACGCCAACGCCGGCCGGTTCGCCGACGACGTCATGGCGCTGGTGAACCGCGCACCCGATCCGGTGCGCTGGCTCGTGCTCGACGCCTCGGCGATGAGTGACGTCGACTACTCGGCGTCAACCGTCCTGACCGATCTCATCGGCTACATCCACTCGCGTGGTGCGCATTTCGTGCTGGTCGGGGTCGACCCGGAATTGCAGCGAACGCTGGGAACCGAACACATCCTGGGCGAGCTGAGTCCCGATCACATCTTCGCGTCGGTGTCCGACGCCCTGCGCGCCTACCGGCGGATCGACCCCGGTGGTCGGCAACAGACGCCAACGGAGCAGTGACGGATTCAGCCGGTGAAGCCGAAGCGGGCGTTGAGTTCTGCGGCCGCACCACGCACCGCGTCGGCGATCTCGTCGGCGCGTTCGGGGTCGAACCGGTAGCGCGGACCGGACACACTCAGTGCCGAGATCACCGTTCCGGTGTGATCGCGGATCGGCGCCGCGATCGCCACCAGCCCGACCTCGAGTTCTTCGTCGGCGAGGGCCCAGCCGCGTTCGCGGACCGCGGCGAGATCGGCCAGCAGGGCGTCGATCCCGGTGATCGTGTGGTCGGTGTAGCGGGGTGGGCCGCCGGCGAACAGGGCTCGGACCTCGTTGTCCGGCAACGCACTCAGCAATACCTTGCCCGAGGAGGTGGCGTGTGCCGGCGAGGTCTGCCCGACCCAGGTCTGCAACGCCACACTCGACGTCCCCTGCGCCTCGACGAGATTGACGGCCTGATCGCCACTGCGGACGGCCAGATTGGTGGTCTCACCGAGGTCGGCGGCAAGCTTCTCGCAGATCTCCTGCCCATGCTTGGCCAGGTCGAGTGTCGCGCTCGTCGAGCCGGCCAACCGGACGATGGCATATCCGATGCGGTACTTGCGTCCGGCGGGTTCCTGCTCGACGAAGCCGCGGTTCTCCAGCGAGCCGATGATCCGGGACACCGTCGATTTGTGGACGCCGAGTGCGCCGGCCAATTCGGTGACGCCGGCCGAACCGAGTCGGCCGATGAGTTCGAGGATCTGCAGGGCCCGGTCCACGGACTGCACCGAACCGGTCTGCGGGGCGCTCTCGTTGCTGGGCATGACGGATCCAACCCTAGCCGAGCCGGTCACGGTCCGGTGGACGTGCGCGGTGCCGCCGGGTGTCACCGGCGGACGCGCGACATCGAGGGGTCGACCGAGACGTCGGGGGCGACGGCCGCCCGATAGGTGGCGAGTTGGTAGGCCACGGTGACCTCGGCGCCCTCGTCGAGATCGGCGGGAAGCCAGGCGTAGGCGAGGCAACGGCCCAGCGTCGGCGACCACGCGGCGCTGGTGACGTAGCCGGCCACGGTGGCGCCCACCGACACCGGTTCCTTGCCCAGCACCACCGCAGTGGGGTCGTCGAACATGATGGTGCGCAGGCGTTTCGGAGCGTCTCGACTGGTGAGGGCGCTCTTGCCGATGAAGTCGCCCTTGGTCATTGCGATAGCGAAGCCGAGTCCGGCCGCGTCCGGGGTGTATTCGGTGGTCAGGTCGGTGCCCGCCGAGCGGTAGCCCTTCTCGATGCGTAACGCGTTGAACGCGATTCGGCCCGCCGCGATGATGCGGTGCGGGCGTCCGGCGTCGGTGAGCAGGTCCCACAGTGCGAGGCCGTGCTCGGCGTCGGTGTAGATCTCCCACCCCGATTCGCCGACGTAGGAGACACGCATCAGTGTCACCGGGATCGATCCGACGGTGGTCTGGGCGCACCGGAAGTATCTGAGTCCGTCGTTGCTCAGATCCGTCGGGGTGAGCGGGGCGAGCACCTCGCGGGCCAGTGGGCCCCACAGGCCGACGCCGCAGGTCGCGGTGGTGATGTCGCGCAGGGTCACTCCGTCGGGCGGCAGGTGGCGGGTGATCCGGTCGACGTCGAGCGGTCCGTTCGCGCCGACCCGGAAGGCATCGGCGGCCAGCCGTGTGACGGTGAGATCCGAACGGATTCCACCCATTTCGTCGAGCAGTAGGGTGTAGGTGACCGATCCGACCGACTTGTCGAGATCGTTGGTGGTCAGCCGCTGCAACAGGTCCAGGGCGCCCGGTCCGGTCACGTCGAGGCGGGTCAGCGGAGTCATGTCGTACAGGGCGACGTGGCTGCGGGTGTGCGCCGCCTCGGCCACCGAGATCGGTGACCAGTGACGCGCCGACCACGAATCCCGTTGGGGGATCACCATCCCGGCCGCGACGAGCTCGTCGAGCACTGTCTGGTTGGTCTCATACCAGGCCGGCTGTTCCCAGACGCCGGGTGCCCAGAACTCGGCACCGAGCGCCACTTCCCTGGGGTAGAAGGGGCTGACGCGGATCCGGCGCGGTGCCGCACGCTGATCGTGGGGATGGATGACGTCGTAGACCTCGACGAAGGACTGGGAACTGGTGGTGCGGATGAAATCGTCGTCGAGTGCGGCGTCGTCGAAGCGGTACAGATCGAATTCATGGGTGTCGACCGATGGGGTGCCGTCGACCATGGCCTCGGCGACGGTGCGGGCGATGCCCGCCGAATGGGTGACCCATACCGCCTCGGCGACCCAGAATCCGCTGAGGTCACGGTGTTCGCCGACCACCGAATGTCCGTCGGGGGTGAACGAGAAGATGCCGTTGAAACCGTCGTCCACCTTGCCGGCGCCGAGTTCGGGGATCAGCCGGATCGTCTGTTCCCACGCCTCGGCGAAGTCGTCGGGGGTGAACATCAACTTCGACGGCATGTCCGCGTCGGAGGTGGTGGTGTTGTGGTCGAGGGCGCTGAGGTCGGTGGGCATCGGCCGGTGCCCGTAGTAGCCGATGCCGATCCGGTCACCGTGCTCGCGATAGTAGAGGTCGTGATCCTGGTGGCGCAGGATCGGCAGAGATGCCTCGGCGAGTGCAGAATTGGCGCCCGCCCGGGATTCGAGCGGGGTGGTGACCGCGTACTGCTGGGCCATCGGGACCAGCGGGATCGTCAAGCCGACGCGTCGGCCGAATTCCCTGCCCCAGAAGCCCGTACAGCACACCACGATGTCGGCGTCGACGACACCGGTCGCGGTGCGCACCCCGCGCACCGCGCCGTTGGACTCGACGACGTCGATCACCTCCTGATGGGCCAGGAACCGCGCGCCCCGCGACATTGCGCGTGCCGCTTGGGCTTCCACCGCGCGTAATGCCTTCGCCAGGCCGTCACGCGGGGTGAACAGTCCGCCGAGGATGCGGTCGGCGTCGAGCAACGGATACCGCGCGGCGCACTGGGCGGGACCGAGAAGCTCATACTCAACGCCACGTGATGCGGCCCAGCCGGCTTTACGATGCAGGTCGCCCCAACGGGTTTCGATGGTCGCCACCTCCAGGCCGCCCACGTGGTTGAAGCACCAACCGTCCGGATGCGAGAGGCTCGAGAACTTCTCGAGGGTGTAGGAGGCGAGTTCGGTCATCGTCTTCGACGGGTTGGTGGCGAACACGAGACCCGGTGCATGTGAGGTGGATCCGCCGGTGGCGAAGAGCGGTCCGCGGTCGAGGACGGTGACGTCGGTCCACCCGCGGAGGGTGAGTTCGTCGGCCAGGGAGGTGCCGACGATGCCGGCGCCGACGATCACGACTTTGGGTGTGGTCATGGGACACGACCTTCCGGGTTGTCGGTGGCTGCGGCCGCTGGGCCGGTGCAATACTCCGTGGCAGCGTCGACGAGCCAGCGGATGAGGTGGCCGGCGAACGAGGTCCGAACGAACAGGGCAAAGCCGTCGTCGATGCGGTGCAGGATCACCCCGGTCTGCGCGATCAGTGTTTGTGCGGTCTCGTCGGGCCCGAATGCCTTGGGCGTCAGGTCGATGGCGCAGCCGTGGGCCAGCACGGTTGCGGCGCGGCAACCGGTGAGCAGCAGTCGGGTGCGTTGGCCGGTGGCGTCCAGGAAGTAGGAGGCATCCGGCTCGCCTGCGCGCGCGACGATCTCGCCGAGGCGGTCGGGTCCCGTGACGCCGGGGCGGCTCAGCAGCCATTCGTCGGGTCCCAGCCACATTGCGACCTCGTCGCCGGTGCGGCGGATGTGGCAGGCGGCAGGAAGCTCCAGGCGGCTGATGGTCTCGGGGTCGACGGTACGCACGACGACCTGGGCGACCGGGGATTCGGTGAGCGCTATGGCGGGACGTTCAACCATCACGACGGGCTCCTTCCGGATCGACGAAAACGGTTGTGGTGACCTCGACTTCGACGAGCTGGCCGCCGACGGGGACGTCGAGGTGGGTGCCGATCAGGGCGCGTCCACCTTTGACCAGTGCCAGCGCGAACGGCCGGCCGAGTTCGGCGCTGCGATAGCTGGAGGTGACGTGGCCGAGCATCGGTACCGGTGGTGGGGGCAGGCACCGATCGGCGCGGTGCGCGATGATCTGCGCGCCCTCGGGCAGGGTGGTGGTGGCGTCGGTGGGCAGCAGTCCGACGAGTTGTTTGCGCTGCGGATTCTGCTGGGCTGCACGGGTAAAGGAGCGTTTGCCGATGAAGTCGGGCTTGGCCGTGGACACCACCCAGCTCATGCCGAGGTCGTGCGGGGTGACGGTGCCGTCGGTGTCCTGCCCGATGATGGGATAGCCCTTCTCCGCGCGCAGGACGTGCATCGCCTCGGTGCCGTACGGAGTGATGCCGTGAGGCGCACCGGTATCGATGAGGGCGCGCCACAACGCGTCGGCGTATGGCGCGGCGACGTTGACCTCGAAGGCGAGTTCTCCGGAGAAGCTGATGCGCGCGACCCGTACCGGCGCACCGTCGAAAGTGGTGTCACGCCACTGCATGAAGCCGAACGCCTCGCGGGACACGTCGAGGTCGGCGAAGACCGCGCCGATCACGTCGCGCGAGCGCGGGCCGACGACCGGGAAGGTGGCGACGTGATCGGTGAGGGAGGTGGTGAAGACGCGCAGATGCGGCCATTCGGTCTGGTGCCACTCCTCCATCCAATCGAGGACCGTTGCTGCGTTTCCCGTGGTGGTGTACACGGTGTAGCGGTCGGCGGCGATACGCAGCACGGTGCCGTCGTCGATGATCATCCCGTCGACACCGCACAGGACGCCGTAGCGCACCTTGCCGACCGCGAGGGTGCTCAGCACATTGGTGTAGACGCGGTCCAGAAACTCTCCGGCGTCGGGGCCGGCGACGTCGATGACGCCGAGGGTGGAGGCGTCGAGGATGCCGACTCCCGCACGGACGGCGCCACATTCGCGGAGCACGGCCGACTCCATGTCCTCCCCGCCCCGCGGGTAGAAGCGGGGACGCTTCCACTGCCCCACGTCCTCGAAGATCGCACCCCGCTCGGCGTGCCACTCGTGCAACGGGGTTCGCCGCACCGGATCGTAGAGCTCGCCGCGGTTGCGCCCGGCGAGGGCGGCGAAGGAGACCGGGGTGTACGGCGGCCGGAAGGTGGTGGTGCCGGTGTCGGCGACGTCGACGCCGAGGAGTTCGGCGACGATACCCGACGCCACGATGCCGGACGTCTTGCCCTGATCGTGTGCGGTGCCGATCGTGGTGTACCGCTTGACGTGTTCGACCGAGACCATCCCGGCGCCGACCGCACGCCTCACGTCGGCCACGGTCGCATCTCGCTGCAGGTCGACGAACGACACCTGCTCGGCCGCTTCGGGGACCCGCCAGTAGACGGCGGTGGGCGCGGGTGTGCGATCGGTCGTGCGGGGCACGCCCCGATACTCGGGCGGGTTCACACCCAGCGAGCGTAAGGCGGCCAGCCCGCCGCGCCGACCGTCGGTGAGGCAGGCGCCGGTGGTGAACAGACCCCGTGCGGCGCCGACGATGTCGACATTCGGCAGTGTGCCGGTCGGGACGAAGGCGGCCGCGTCGGCGTCGAAGTCGATGGTGCCGCGCAGCTGACTCCACAAGTGCGCAGCGGGATTCCAGCCGCCCGATACCAGGACCGTGTCGCAGTCGAGGATACTGCCGTCGGCGATGCGGACTCCGCTGACCTCGTCGTCGCCGGACGCGGCGACGACGGTATCGTCGGCGCGGATCTCGATGCCCAGGCGAGTCGCCTCCGCACGCAGGTCATCGGAGACGTGCGTCCGTACGTCGACGATGGCGCGAATCTGCATACCGGCCCCGACCAGTGCGAACGCCTCACCGTAGGCGGAGTCGCCTGCGGTGAACACGACGGCGGTGCGCCCGACGAGCACACCGTGGCGGCGGAGATGATCGCCGGCCGAGCCGGCGAGCATCACACCGGGAAGATCGTTGTCGGCGAACACGATCGGCCGCTCGTGCGCGCCGGTGGCAATGATCGTGTGCCGCGCCCGGATGCGGTGGATGCGTTGACGCGAGACGTGCGCGGGCGCCGCCCCGAGGTGATCGGTGCGTCGCTCGATGGCCAGGACGAATCCGTCGTCGTAGGCGCCGAAGGCGGTGGTGCGTGACAGATGTGTCACGTGCGGGTGGCCGTCGAGTTCGGCGACCGCGTCGCGCACCCACGGTGCCGACGGGCCGGCACCACCGGCTTCGGGTCGCTCGTCGACCAGCAGGACGGCGACGCCGGCACGAGCGGCCATCAGCGCGGCCATCAGACCGGCGGCACCGGACCCGACGACCAGGAGGTCCGGATGATGGTGCAGCGCATCATAACGCGCGGTGTCGATGTCGGTGGACAGCGTGCCCCGGCCGGGCACGCCGTGGGCGATCAGACCGGGGCAGAGCTCGATCATGGTGGCCGGCACCATCGGTTCGATATACGGCGCGTCGATGCCGACCTGTGCGGTCGCGTCCTCGGACCACGATCCGGTGATGCCGCGCGGGCGGCCGAGGATCGTACTGGCGGTGACGGTGCGGATTCCGTTGGCCAGCAGGGCCGACGCAAGGGTGTCGCCGGCGTAGCCCTGGTAGGTGCGGCCGTCGAAGACGAAGTCGATCGGGCGGTTGCGGTCGATCCGTCCGCCGGTGCGTGTGCGAAACGCGTGGTGTACCTGGGTCATCGGTGCTCACCCGATTCCGGGCCGGAGAGAAAGCGGTACGTGACGGTGTCGCGGGTGATGGTGAACCATCGGCGGCAGCCCGCGCGGTGGCACCATCGTTCGGGCAGTGGCCCTTTCGGGTTGGGCCGGAAGAACAGGTACCGCGCCCACGTGGCGTCGTCGAGGGTGTCCGGATGTGCGGGGTAGGCGGTGCCCGCGGCGCCTCCGTAGTGGAACTCCGTCTCCTCGCGTGGCCCGCAGTGCGGGCAGGGTATCATCTGCATCGGTGTCTCCCGGGTCTGGGTATCTGGTGGTCTGGGTATCTGGGGTCAGTGCGCGACGGCGGCGGCGCCGTGTTCGTCGATGAGGTCGCCGGTGGTGAATCGGTCGATGGTGAACGGTGCGTTGATCGGGTGTGGTACGCCGGTCGCGATGGTGTTGGCCAGACACCAGCCGACGCCCGGCGTGGCCTTGAATCCGCCGGTGCCCCAACCACAGTTGACGAACAGGTTGCGGTACGGCGTGGCGCCGAGGATGGGGGACGCATCGGGGGTGACATCGACGATGCCGCCCCAGGTGCGCAGCAGCCGGGCGCGGGCGAAGATCGGGAACAGCTCGACGGCGGCGGCCATCTGGCGTTCGATGATGTGGAACGCGCCGCGCTGACCGTAGCCGTTGTACGAGTCGACCCCGGCGCCCATCACCAACTCGCCTTTGTGGGCTTGGGAGACGTAGACGTGTACCGCGTTGGACATGACCACGGTCGGATGGATCGGCTCGAGGAGCTCGGAGACCAGTGCCTGCAGCGGATGTGATTGCAGGGGGAGGGCGAAGCCGAGCCGATCGGTCAACGTGGAGGTGTGACCGGCGGCGCACAGGGCAACGGTGCCGGCGCCGATGCGGCCCCGGGAGGTGTTGACGGCGGTGATCGTCCCGCCGGTCGTCTCGAAGCCCAAAACCTCACAGTTCTGGATGATGTCGATGCCCGATTCGTTTGCGCTGCGGGCGAATCCCCAGGCGACCCAATCATGTTTGGCGATGCCGCCACGTGGCTGGAACGTGGCGCCCATGACGGGGTAGCGGATGTCGGTGGAGGTGTTGACGATCGGGCAGATCTCGGCGACCTGCTTCGGGTCGAGCCAGTCGGCGTCGATGCCGTTGAGCCGGTTGGCCGCCACGCGCCGGATCGAGTCGCGGACGTCCTGCTCGCTGTGTGCGAGGTTGAGGACGCCGCGCTGACTGAACAGGATCGGATAGCCGAGTTCGTCTTCGAGTCCTTCCCAGAGTTTGAGGGAGTGTTCGTAGATGCCGGCGCTCTCGTCCGAGAGATAGTTCGACCGGATCAGGGTGGTGTTGCGGGCCATGTTCCCGCCGGCCAGCCAACCACGTTCGAGCACGGCCACATTGGTGATCCCATGGTTCTTGGCAAGATAGTGCGCGGTGGCGAGCCCGTGACCGCCGCCGCCGACGATGACGACGTCGTAGGTGGGGCGGGGATCGGGGTTGTGCCAGAGGAAGTCCGGGTGCCGGGGCTCGGTGGTCATGGTTGCCGTCCTCAGTAGTCGATCACGACGGGGCTGATGGGTTCGGAGCAGCAGAGCAGGATCTGGCCCTGCTCGATCTCGCGGCTGCGGATGCCGCCCTGATGGTTCATCACGACGTCGCCGGAGATCTTGGTGACCTTGCAGGAGCCGCAGAGCCCGATGCCGCACGTGGATGGCAGTGTCACTCCGGCAGCTGCGGCGGCGGCCAGGATGGTGGTGCCCTCGGTGACGTGTACGCGGCGGGCGCGGCGGGTGAAGTCGACGGTGATGCCGTCGGTGTCGGCATCGGGCGTGGGCAGCACGAAGCCGAAGCTCTCCTCGTGTATGCGGGTGAGGCTCGCGCCGCAGGCGAGGAGCGCTGATCGCACCCGGCTGCGGAATGGTCCTGGGCCGCAGAGGAAGACCTCACGGTCGGCGAGGTCCGGGCAGAGCCGCGTCAGCGTGTCGGCGCCGAGACGTTTGTTGCTGCCGGGTGGTGCGACGGGGTGGTCGGCGGTCAGTGCGGTGAGTGCGAACGCCACGTCGAGACCGGGGTGGGCGACCGAGAGCTGCTCGAGTTCGGCACGGAACGGGATGTCCTCGAGCGTGCGGGCACTGTGGATGAAGACGATGTCGGGGCGGCGTGCAGCGGTGACATCGGTCGCGGTGCTGGTGGTGGTGGCGTCGTCGGTGGCGGCGCGGATCATCGACATGATCGGGGTGATGCCGCTCCCGGCCGAGATGAACAGGTAGCGCTCGGCGCCGGTACCGATATAGCTGAAGCGGCCGAGGGGGCCACTGGCGGTCATCGTCATACCGGGGGACATGTTGTCGTGCAACCAGTTCGAGACGTGGCCGCCCGCCTTGCGTTTCACCGAGATGGACAGCGTGTCGGGTCGGGTAGGAGGTGAGGAGATGCTGTAGCAGCGTTGGACGGTGTGATCGTCGATGGTCACCCCGATGGTGAGGAACTGGCCGGGGTTGAACACGAAGGTGTGGGGTTCCACGGTGCGGAAGGTGAAGGTCGTCATGTCGTGGGTGGCCGGGACGCGGTCCACGCAGACCAGTAGGTGCTCATCGCTTCTCATACCGGCTCCGGCATGCTCGAAACCGGTGGCGCGATACCGAGATTGGAGCGCAGCGTGGTGATGTACCAGTTGACGAATGCCTCCACCTGGAACTCGGAGGGCCCATAGGGGCCGGGCCGGTAGGCGGGGTCGGCGATGCCGCGATGGGCCAGCGCGACGAGGTCGGCGTCCTGGTTGTTGGTGATCTCCCAGACGCCGGTGAGTCGGTCGAGGCGGTAGTCGACGCCCTCGACGGCGTCGGCGTGGACCAGCCAGGTCGTGCGTACCAGCGTCTGGTCCGGCGCGACGGGGATGACGGAGAACAGGACGGCGTGGTCGCTGGTGATGTGCAGCCACATGTTGGGTTGCAGGTGCATCGACAGCCGGCCGAGCCGTCGGTCCGGAAGGTCATCGGACAGTGGGCGGGTACAGGCGGCGGTGCCGTCGAGGGTGAAGGATTCGCCGGCGAGGTCCATCGCCTCACGTTCGATGTGGAACCCGGTTGGGCGGGAATCGAGTTGGGCGATCCGAACGTAGAGGAGCCCGAGGCGTTGCCAGACGTCGACCATCTCCGCGGTGGCCGCACGGTAGCGGTCGGTCACCGGACGCAGCCGATCCGGGATGGCGTCGGCGTCGGAGTAGCCCCACGTCGGGAAGAACACGTTGAGCAGCTCGGGGTGTCCGTCGCAGTGGTAGCACTCGCGGTTGTTCTCCATGGCCAGTTTCCAGTTCCCGTTCTCGAGGAGATCGGTCTGCTTGGCGACCTTGGCCGTCGCGAGGTGATGCGGCGCGAGATACGGTTCGACGATGCCGGCGACCTCGTCGATGTCGGTGGGCGGGTCGTCGGCGAGGCAGATGAAGACCAAACCGGCGATGGTGCGGACGGCCACCGGCCGCAAGGAGAAGCACTTCTTGTCGAAGCCGGGCGCCTGGGCGTCGGCGAACATCAATCGACCGTCCATATCGTAGGTCCAGGAGTGGTAGGCGCAGACGATGGTGCCGGTGGAGCCGCGCTGCGCGGTGATCAGGCGGGCGCCACGATGGCGGCAGACGTTGTGATGCGCGCGGACCACGTTGCCGTCGTCGCGGGTGATGATCACCGACCGTCGTCCGAAGTTGATGGTGACATAGTCGCCGGGGTCGGGGATCTCCGCTTCGGCGGCAGCGAAAAGCCAACGCGTGGAGAAGATCTGCTCCACATCCCGCTCGAACCATGACTGCTCGACGTAGAACGGGGCAGGCAGACTTCGGCCGACGACGCGGCCGGCGATGAGCGCATGCGACTCGGGATCGAGGTGCGCGGCACCGGGACCCGCTCCGGCATCGGCCGAGCCGGCGACGAGATGAGCGTTCATCGGCGTCGAATACCTCTCTGGGCAGAGGAGTCCATGGATAGAGATACGGCATGGATATGAAGACGGTGTGTGAGGATTCGTCGTCGACGCTGAGACGGATCGAACTGTTATCGAGTTGCTATATACGCAACGGAACGCATGATGTGCAACAAGTCTGCGCGCTGGCGCATGTGCTGTCAACCGGACGACGATCGCCGCGAAAATCTGAAGATTCGGAGGTCAGGAAGCACGGCCGCCACGCCGGGAATCTGCAGCCTTTGGTCGCGTTTTCCGCGACTAAAGGCTGCAGATTTTCGCGACCGGTCAGTGTTCGCGGGTGGCGAGTAGGTGGGCCAGGTGGGCTTCGATCGGTGACTGGTCGGTAGCCACGACGGTGTCGGCGTCTTCGTACGTGTCGTCGTGGGTGATGATCTCGACGATGTCGTAGCTGCCGGTCGGGGTGCCGATGGTGGTGCGCAGGATCTTGTCACCAGGTGCCAAGCCCACCAGGTAGCTCCGGTCCGCGGCGATCGGATCGGTGAAAGTACCGGTGTCGGTGTCCGGCAACGGTTTACCCGTGTCGGGTGGG
>NZ_JBNCNR010000034.1:0-18256 GCF_049847065.1 Gordonia sp. DT219
GGTGGAAGTGATCGACCACCACTTGCGCGTTCGGCAGCAACTCGGTGGTGACCGCTGCCGCGTACGCCGCCGACGGAACGATCGCGACGTGGGTGATCGTGTCCCGGAACTGCGCGGGTTGAGCGGTCAGCCAGTCGGTGACCGCGGCGCCCGAGCGTCCTTCGACCTGCCCCAACAAGCCCTGATTGCCACCGAGATCGACGAACCCGGTGTCCCACGGGTCCACGCGTATCCAGCGGCGCCCATCCTGGTCGCGAGTCCAGCGGGGCTTGCCGCGGCGGGTTTCGTCGATCCCGAGGACTCGTACCGGTTCTGGGTCGGTCAGCACGGTCTTGGCGTGTTCAACGAACGCGGTGTGCGCGGTCGGCCACGACACGCCCGCCGCGGCGGCGACCTCGACCACAGAACGCGCCGCCTCACCGATACTGCGGCCGATCTGAGTGCGCAGTCGGGTGGTGGTGCGTCGTCGTCGCGGGATCTGCGCGATCGATTCGGTGAACGAGCGCCGCTCACACGACCGGTTCTGGCAGTAGTACCGTGTTTTGTTCCAACGCAACGCGATTGGGTCATCGCCGTACCGGATATCGCGGGGCCGGGTGACTGCGTGGCCCTTCACCGACGACGAGACTGCCTTGCAGTCCGGGCACCTCGCAGCCCCCGGATCGGCGGTCACCACATCCACCACCCGAGAACGATCGGCCAGTCGAGTGACCGCCCTGACCTCGAGTCCTTCCAGACCCAACAACAACGACGTAGCATCAGCCATGCCCCTGGTACTCCTCACCGAATCGGAATGTTTCGCAACATCCAGATTTCCGGAGACCAGGGGCGTCTCACCTCAACGACACGCCAGCCCTCTGACCAGGCACTGCCCGCTCAACCTCGAAGAGCCCGTATTGGACCGGCTTGCCGCCTGTGTCGTCTTTCGCAAACTACATCGAGGCACCGACAAGGAAGGGCTTCTGCCTTTGAAGTGCATGTAGTCGCTGGCGGACCGACCCGAGCATCTACTCGCGGAGATGCGGCCGCACGGAGACGTCGCCGCCGTGGAGACCGTGTCCGTCGCGTCTTTTGTAGGGGTTGACCGTATGTCACACGTTGGTGCGAAGATCCAGAGCGTGGCGAGCTTGGGAACGAATGGGAAGCGCAGTGATAGGTTGTCTGCGGTCAGGAGGTTCAGCATCGCTGGAACAGCGCTCGATCGCGACGTAACGGTAGCCGACGTTGAGACTTTGGTGACGAAGCGTGCGGAGCTTTTGCTGCGCTCTTGCGAGGTTACGTGGGGGCCATGTCTAGGCCGGACGCCGACGAGCTACGGGACCACCGTGGCTTACCTGACTGTGGCGCCCGAACTCCTGGTGGAGGTCGACGTCGTCGAGAGCGCCGAATGCGCCATCGCGACCATTGACGTGCCCGATGCCGCACTCGCTCAACGAATATCACAGGTACTCCTCGACCTTGAGTTCGATCAAGAACCGGGAGTTCATATTCAGACCGGTAGATCACACCCGGTCTCCGGAAATATGGGTGATACGTTGAAAGTCCTCTTCGGCGAGCTTGATCGGCACCGCCATTACGTCGAATACGACGGGCCGCTTACCGACGAGGACGGGCGGTCACTCGAATGAGTCGCCACAACCAACCATCCGCGGGCCGCGCACGTGACCTATCAGTGCAGGTGATGCGATGCGGTACCCGTTGAGGGGCTACTGTTATCCGGTGAGCCGCGGCGAACCAGCTGCGTCAGATCCGGTGGGGGTGATAGGTGTCCACGCGCGAGGAGTTTGACCGCGAGTTGCGGTTGGCTGCGATGGGGTGGTTGACCCAGCGCACACAGGACGGCCTGGAACCGATCAGCGCAGACTCGCTGGACGAGTTCACGTTCAGGGGCGATCCGATTCGTCTCAAAGACCGGCAAGCCGGCATATGGAAGCCTCGTCAGCTTGATAGCGCGTTGTCAGTGTTCACCGCATACCCGAAAAAGGTAGGTGAGCGGCCATATGACGACGGCACGGGCCCGGACGGTCTCCTGCGTTACAAGTGGCGCGGCGACGACCCTCAGCACTTTCAAAACCGGGCATTGCGCGCAGCGATGCAGCAGGAGCAGCCCTTGATCTGGTTCTTTGGTGTCGGATCTGGGATCTACTTGCCTATCTACCCGCTCTACGTTGTGGACGAGGAGCCTCACGACAAACAGTTCGTTCTCGCTCCCGAGGAGTTGCGTGGGCTGGTGCGCGTCGGGTCGCCCATCGAGGGTCAATTGCGTAGATACGTAAACCGCGAGGTCAAACAACGGCTCCACCAGCCGGTGTTTCGTGCGACCGTGATGCGGGCCTATCAGACGAGCTGTGCGGTGTGCTCTCTGCGGCATGCTGAGTTGCTCGACGCTGCGCATATCGTGCCGGATTCAGCCGAGGCGGGTGTGGCGTCAGTTACTAACGGTCTGGCTCTATGCAAAATCCATCACGCAGCATTCGATCAACAGATTCTCGGTATCCGCCCGGACAAACTCATCGTGGAGATTCGTAAGGATTTGCTCGATGAGGTCGATGGCCCTATGCTGCGCTATGGCCTCCAGGAACGCCACGGTCAGACGCTTATGGTAGTCCCGAAGGTACGTGCAGAGCGACCCAACCGGGAGCTATTGGAAATCAGTTATGACCGCTTTCGCGCGGCAGGCTAGTGCTGCAGAGGCTAAACTCTGTGAGTCTCGTACGGTTGCGATCGAATTATGCTGCGCGATCCTGATGTCGAGCAGTAGCCGAAGTTGCGGAGTGTTACCCCGTGTATCGTCATCCACCGCCAGACCACAACGTTCGGATTGCATCTCTTTGAGATATATGACCGATCGAGCCCGGGCCAAAGGTCAATATGATTGAGCGCGAGGCATCAGGATCTGAGACGCAGCCTCGATATACTCGTTACGCGCCTGGCGGTACTGCCTTTGCAAGTCGCTCACCTGCTCCGGTGTAAGTGCTGCACCATCATCTCGCCATTTGTCAATCGCGTTTACAAAGTCCTTGGAGACTTCGAGTGCGTGAACCAGGGTGTGGTGCAGTTCGGGTGGACCCGCAAACCTCGCTTGGGCGCGACTAATGTTGGATTTCACCCACGAACTCTCATACTCAATGTTTGCCTGGTCGTCTATGGAATCGCCTAGCAGATGATCGAGCATTCGCCGAGATGTGTCATCTAAGGCGTAAAGATCAACAATGAGCTGCTCGTGTCGAGCGATCTGCCTGTCTGTTAACTCAGAAATGCGCTTTTCGTGCCGTTCTTCGCGGCTGGCTCGAAGTGTGAGCCAGGTACCAAACAGAGTGACGCCGCCACCCACTATTGCGCCAAAGAGTGCGCTGAGCCCACTGCCGATATCCCACATGGAAATACCGTAGCAAACTCAATATTTGGAGACAATAATGGGATAGCCCGGATCGGTATTCGGTACTCACCGCGTCGATGCGCCTGCTCATCAGTAAGATGTCCATCGCCGAGACGGAGCTGCCACGTCGTTCGAATGCAACGCCATGAGTGGTCTTCCGACGTTTCCCGGAAGCGATGTTCTCGCGACCCGAGCATCTGCTGGACATGTGGCATGAGGCTCACAGGCGGAGGTCGAAGCGGGACCCGCCATGCGGATGCGTCGGTTTCGGCCGCGCATCTGACACCACGAATCGGCCGGCATCAAGGGCACCTGGTCACCACAACCGATAGTTGTCTCGCTCGATCATGAATCCGTGGTGCGTATTTCGGTTCTCGCATTGGACTCCGGCTGCCAGCGCGGTGCAGGTGAAGACACTCACGGACAGTGAGCGTCCTGTAGGCAGATCGGTTCCGGTGATGAAACCTCCGTGCTCTTCCGGGAAGTAGCGGGGATCGCCGGAAGCTATGAATTGCCCGGCGCCAGAGCTGCCGAGCTCGACTCCGTTCGGCGCCGTCATCTTTGTGCGCACCGCGTTAAGAACCTGCGGTGCTTTCGACGGCATTACGCCGCTGCAGCCGGCGAGCGGCTGTGACTCCTCGGTATAGATGCTGCAACGCCAGTAGCCTCCCCCAGCGGAGAACTGGTAGGCCGTCCCATCGTCACGCATGTACGCGCCTGCGCTCACCTGGTGAGGTGCGGTCGAACCTCCGGGAAGAACTACCCGGATGCTGTCCGATCCGCGTAGGCATTCTGTCCCGATACCCTGCAATTCGGCGGTCGTTGCCGACGGAGACGCACAATCCCAGCCGTCCACTTGGATGTGATTGGTGTTGTTTCCGGAAGTGCCGTCGACGGGTTGCGCGAGGTACTTCTCGATCAGGACCTTCGCCTGCTCGCACGTAAGGTTGCCATCGTTGACGACGACCGTGCCGCGACGACCGGTCGCCGGGTAAGTGACCGTGCAATCGGCGGTGGTTGCCGGCCTGCCCGAAGAACTCGAACTGTTCTGCGCGGTCGGGGAGGCGCTTGCGTTCGTAGGACCTTGCTGCCCGGTGCTGTCCGCTGCCGTGGTTGTGGTGCCAGAACCACTTTCTTGAGAAGAGCTTGCACAGGCTGATGCGCTCGTCGCGATTGCCAATGCCGCGATGAGCGACAGTCCCGCGCGAGTAGTGATCCGACGATGCATGGTCCCCCCCCCAATTGTTCGATGACGACGATCGACCGTTCGCCGACGCGATGATATCGGCACAGGCAGTCTGATGCGGAACGATTTGTGACGCGTCATCGGTTTGGCTCCTCCACACCTGACCCCGCCCAACCCGGTACCCTCGTCCACCGTGGTACCTCCCGTCCTGACTGCTTCCGCCCCCGAGCTCGACGCCCTGTTCGGCGCGTCGACGATGCAGCGTGGGCGGCAGTACCGGGACCGCGGCATGGTCGGGCAATACAGCTGGTCCGCCGACGGGCGGTTGCTCGCGGGTACGTGCCGGGGGAGCGGCCGCATGCAGTACCAGGTGTCGGTGGAGTTCCGGGGAGAGCCACCGACAGTCAGCCAGCTAGAGGCGCTGTGTACCTGTCCGGTCGGGTTCTACTGCAAACATGCCGCCGCGCTGCTCCTGATGGCGCAGCAGGACGCGCTTCGTCCGGGCGCTGCGCTGCAGGTCGCGCCTACCGCGGTGCCGGCGTGGCGCAGGGCGTTGGGCGAGATCCTTCCGGCCACCAACACCGAGCCCGAACGCCGACCCCTCGCCCTCGCGGTCGGCCGCGGCGCGTCATCGCGGTTTGCGCCCGATCCGGGCCTGAATATCCGGCCGATGACGATGGGCGCGCGCGGCCAATGGATCAAGACCGGTGCGTCGTGGCAAGACGTGCTCTTCGCATACAACGTCGACCTCAACACCGAGCACTGCAACGCGCTGCGCGCTGTCTATCAGGCGGTCACCGGCAACAACTACATCACCAACCGCGACGCACTGAGTCTCACCAACGCACCCCGCGCGGTCTGGCCCGCCCTGCGCAATGCCGTGGACGCCGGGGTCGTGCTCATCCCGCAGCCGGGCCCCGGCCTGCGCGTCAACGACATCGAACTGCGGTCGGCGACAATCGACTACGGCGTCCACAAGCAGCCCGATGGCGTACAGGTGAAGGCCACCATCCGGGTCGATGACGCCGAGGTGGCGGTGTCGCCGTCGTCGCTCATCGGCAACGCACGCCCGCACGGCTTCTGGTACGAGATCGATCAGACCGCGGTCCTCGCCGACTTCGCGGAGCCGGCACCGACGCCGGGTGAGATCGACTTCGCGACGGACATCCGCAGCGTCGTGGTGCCCGAGTCCGATCTGGACGAGTTCGCACTCGAATTCCTGCCCCACATCGAACAGCGTCGGGCCGTGTCCCTCGATGACGGCGTGCTCGACCCGCCGACGGTCAGCGGACCCGTCGCGGTGCTGACGTTGAGCGACGACCCCTACCACGATCAGGGCGCCTACAGCTGGAGCGTCGGATACCTCGTCAACGACAAACGGCATCTCTTCGACCCCAACGAGCTGATCGGTGCCACCCCGTACCGGAATGCCGAAGACGAAGCGTCGCTGTGGAAGTCGATCCGCGAGCCGATGCTGGTGCTCACCGAATGTGCGGGTTCCTGGCCGACGACGGCCCGGGTCGAGTGGCGTTCCCGCTCGCTGCACCGGCCCAGCCCTCAGGCACAAGAGGCTGTGCAACTGCTCGACGCCATCCTCGCGGGCGAGACGGCCAGAGTTGATCTGCCGGAACACGTTCTGCGGACGTCGACGCCGTTGCGGCCCGTCGAGACCGCGGTCATCTCTGCCGAGATCGTGCCGATGCTCGACGACTATCCGCAGATCCTCGTCGACAACCGGCTCGCCACCACTTACCGGCAGCTCGACGACGATCCGCAGATCCGCTTCGCCGCCGGCGATTCGGACGTCGGCAACGACTGGTTCGCCCTCGACGTCACCATCACCGTCGGCGACCGCTCGGTACCCCTGCGCGACGTCATCACCGAACTCGCCGCCGGCGCTTCACATATCGTCCTCGATGACGGCGCCTACTTCAGCGTCGACACCCCCGAACTCCAGCGGCTCGCCGAGCTGATCACCGAAGCACGCCAGCTCGGCGAGATCGAGAAGGATCACGTAAGCGCCACGTCGATGAATGCGACGCTCTGGGACGAACTCCTCGAACTCGGCGTCGTCGACGCGCAACTCAAGGCCTGGCGCACGCGGATGAAGAAGCTCGCCGCCGCCACCCCGCCACGGCGCGTGGCGAGCCCGCGGCAGGTGAAGGCAACGCTGCGCGACTACCAGCGTGACGGACTCGACTGGCTGGCGTTCCTCTCCGACAACGATCTCGGCGGAATCCTCGCCGACGACATGGGTTTGGGCAAGACCCTGCAAACCCTCGCCCTCATCGCGCGGGCGGTCAAGAAGAAGCCGGGCGCGCGGTTCCTGGTGGTCGCGCCGACGAGCGTGGTGCCCAACTGGGTCGCCGAAGCCCAGCGCTTCGTGCCGTCGCTGCGGGTCACATCGGTGGTGGCGACCGAAGCGAAATCCGGAATCCCGACGGCCGAGGCCATCGGCGATGCGCAACTCGTCGTCACCTCGTACACACTGCTGCGGCTGCTGTTCGACGACATCAGCGAATTCCAATGGGACGGAGCGCTGTTCGACGAGGCGCAGTTCATCAAGAACCACAACGGCAAAACCCACCAGTGCGCCCGCCGGCTGGATGCGTCGTTCAAACTGGCGATCACCGGCACGCCGATGGAGAACAACCTCATGGAACTGTGGGCGCTGCTCTCGGTGACCGCGCCCGGATTGTTCCCGTCCCCAACAGCATTCACCGACTACTTCCGCAAACCCATCGAATCCGGGCAGGCACCCGAACGCATGGCGACCCTGCGGCGGCGGATCAAACCGGTGATGCTGCGGCGCCGCAAAGATCAAGTGGTACTTGACCTGCCGGCCAAGCAAGAGCAGGCGATGAAGCTCGAACTCGCCCCGCGCCACCGCAAGATCTACGACACACGCCTCGCACGCGAACGTCAGAAAGTGCTTGGGCTGCTGGGGGATTGGGAGAAGAACCGCTTCCAGGTGTTCCGGTCGCTGAGCCTGCTGCGGCAGCTCAGCCTGCACGCGGGCCTGGTCGACGACACGAACCGTTCGGTCGCCTCGGCCAAGGTGGAATTCCTGATGGAGAACCTGCCGGAACTGATCGCCGAGGGGCACAGCGCCTTGGTGTTCAGTCAGTTCACCGCATTCCTCGCCATCGTGCGCGCTCACCTCGACGACGCCGGCATCGCCTACAGCTACCTCGACGGCTCCATGACCGCACCCCAACGTGCCACTGCGGTCAACGAATTCACCTCCGGCACCACACAGGTCTTCCTGATCAGCCTGAAGGCCGGCGGCTTCGGGCTCAACCTGACCGAAGCCGACTACTGCTTTGTCTGCGACCCGTGGTGGAACCCCGCCGCCGAAGCCCAAGCCGTCGACCGCGCACACCGCATCGGGCAGCAACGCCCCGTCACCGTCTACCGGCTGGTCTCCGCCGACACCATCGAAGAACGCGTCGTCGGCCTACAGGACCGCAAACGCGCACTCTTCGACGCCGCCATCGACGAGGGCGAACTGTTCGGCACGGCGATCACCGCATCCGACATCCGGGAGATGATCGGGTGAGGCATCGCCTCTGTCGGTGCCCTGTGGTTGGGTGAACCCCATGGGGGAGTGGTGGACGACCGATCAGGTGCTGGCGTTCGCGCCGGACGCCTCGTCGGTCGGCGCCGGGCGCAAGCTCGCCACACCGACGTACTGGACGGGCACCGGCGCCACCGACGCGGTGGTCTGGGGTCAGTGCAGGGGCAGCGGCAAGACGCCGTATCAAACGGTCGTCGAGCCGGCGTCGCCCGCGTACAAGTGCTCGTGTCCGTCGCGGAAGTTTCCGTGCAAGCACGCGCTCGGGCTGCTCCTGCTGTGGTCGCAGCACGAGGTGCCCGACGCCGCCGAACCCGCCGACTACGCCGCCGAGTGGCTGGCCGGCCGCGCCGAACGTGCCGCGACACCGGCCGCCGAGTCGGCGTCGCCGAAAGATCCGGACCGTGCGGCCAAGACCGCGGCGCAGCGGGTGGACCGGGTACGCGGCGGACTCACCGACCTGCAACTCTGGCTGACCGACCAGGTCGGCCACGGACTGGCCGGCGCGGAGACCGATGCCTACCGCCGGTTCGACGCGGTCGCCGCGCGGCTCGTCGACGCGCAGGCACCCGGCGTGGCCAACCGCGTCCGCCGGCTGCCCGCCCTGTTCGCCGGCCCCGACGGCCGCGCCATCGAGTGGCCCGCGCGGCTGCTCGAAGAGTTCGGGCGGCTCTGGTCCCTTGCCGCCGCCCACCAACGTCTCGATCAGCTGCCCGACGCGCTCGCCGCCACCGTCCGCCGACACGTCGGCTACCCGGTCGCCAAGGCCGACGTCCTCGCCGCCGACGGCGTCATCGACCTCTGGCTTAGCCTGGGCCGCCGCGACACCGAGGAAGATCACCTGCAGAGCCGCCGCACCTGGCTGTGGGGCGCCGGCACCCGCCGCTTCGCGATGCTGCTCGACTACGCGCCCACCGGCGCCATCCTGCCCACGCGGCCCGCGGTCGGCCAGTCGATCGTCACCGCCATGCACTTCTACCCGGGCGTCCCCGCGCTGCGCGGCCTCTACGACGAGGCGTCCGCCCCCTCGGACGGCGCCACCCCACCGCCCGATCCGGTTCCATCGCTGGCGCCGATGAGCATCTCCGACGCGAAACATGCTCGCGCACAGGCTGTCTTCGACGATCCGTGGGCGCAGAGCTGGCCGGTCCTCGTCGACGGCCGGCTCGGACTGACCGCCGATGCGACCCCGGCGCTCATCGATCGCACCGGTACGGCGATTCCGATCGTCGAGGTGGGCGACCGCTGGCCACTGCTGCTGGCCCTCACCGGTGGCGCGCAGGTCGGGGTGTTCGGTGAACTCGGCCCCGACGGAATCGACGTGGCGTCGATCGTCGCCGACGGGCAGGTGATCGGCGTATGAGCAGCTGGGACGAGGTGGTGTCGGCGGCGCTGGTCGGGGTGCGCAGCCGCCCGGTCACCACCGCCGACGCCGACCCGGTCCTCGCCGCACACCTCCCCGACGACGCGACGCCGGACGACCCTGCCGTCGTGGCATTGCAGCTGGCCGCGCTCACCGCCGCCGCCCACGGCGCGAGCGGGCCGGGTTCGGTTGCCGCGGAGCCGATTCCCGCCGCCCCGGACGATCCACGGCCACCCATGTCAGACCTGGCCGCCGCCTACGCCATTCAGGCGCTCGAACATTCACCACGGCTGGCGTCGTGGGGCCTGGATCTGCTCGTCGACTCCGGTCGAAGGCCGCCCGCCCGGATGCTGCCCGGACTCGTGGCCCGCACCGCCCGCAACGTCGCCGGCCAGCCGGTGATCTCGACGATCGTCGGCCCGCGCGGCCGGTGGCTCGCCCAGCACGCACCCCAACTGCGAGCCGTCCTCGACGGCACCGGTGCGCTCGCCGCCGACACCGCAGATGCCACGGCGTGGACGCACGGCGAACCGGCCGCACGCGTCGCCTACCTCACCGCACTACGCTCGCGCGACCCCGACGCCGCGCGGAAACTCCTGGAAGCGGGATGGGCCGGGGAAACGGGCACCGATCGAGAACTGTTGCTGCCCGTGCTGTCTCATACGCCGTCGCTCGCCGACGAAGCCTTCCTCGAACGCGCACTGGACGACCGGCGGGCCAAGGTGCGGGCCACCGCGGCCGACATCCTCGACCACGTCGACGGATCAGCCCATCAGCAGCGGCTGTTCGACGCGGCGGCAGCACTGCTGACTCTCACCGAGGAACGCCGCCGACTGCAACGACACCCCGTCCTGCACGCCGCCATGCCCACCGACCCGGACCCCGCACTCGCCCGCGACGGCATCAGCCGCACCGCACCCCGCGGCGTCGGACTCGGCACACACACTCTGACGCAACTGTTCTCGCGTATCCCACCACGACTGTGGCAACAGCACTTCAACCTGTCTGCCGACGCACTGGTCGCCGCCATCGACGCCGGCCAACGCGCCCTCGTTGCCGGATTGTGTGCCGCAACAACAACGTTCGCCGACCGCCGCTGGGCCACCGCCCTCATGCGCCACCCGGACGCCCTACCCGCGGTGATGGCACTGGCCGACTCGCAGGCCGTGCAAGCCGAGTTCACGCGCCTCCCGCCGGAGCGCCAACTCGCGGCATTGCCGTCACTTCCGACACCATGGCCGGAACCCTTGGCGAACAACATCTTCCGCCTCTTCGGCGCCGAGGTGGCCAGGCCGGGACGCGTCACCCCGGCCGCCGCGCAACTGGCCGACCTGATGCAGGTCGGGTTGCCGGCCACCGACACCTGGCGCGACACCGTCGACACCACCCGCGAACGCCTTCCCGCCGCGACCATCGTGCTGGCGCGACTGTCCGATGCCCTACGAATCCGAGCCGCCCTACTGAGGGAGCTGACATGACAACCGCCGACGACCTGCTGCGCCCGCACGCCGAACAGCTCTACGCCGACGAACTCGCCGCGCTCGCCCGCACCGACAACGCCGCGCGCCCGGCCAGCTGGCTGCTGTCGCCGTCGGCGGTGGTCACCTACCTGCTCGGCGGCACCCTCGCCGACGGAACGGAGATCACCCCGAAGTACATCGGGCCCCGCCGGCTGATGGAGGTGGCGGTCGCGACCCTGGCCACCGACCGCGCCCTGCTACTGCTCGGGGTACCCGGCACCGCGAAAACGTGGGTGTCCGAACACCTTTCCGCGGCCATCAGCGGCACGTCGACACTGCTGGTGCAGGGCACCGCGGGCACGCCGGAAGAAGCCATCCGCTACGGCTGGAACTATGCGCGCCTCATCGCCGAGGGGCCGTCCGAGCAGGCGCTGGTGCCCTCACCGATCATGGTCGCGATGCAGGAGGGCAAGATCGCCCGACTCGAAGAGCTCACCCGCATCCCCTCCGACGTGCAGGACGCCCTGATCACCATCCTCTCGGAGAAGACGCTGCCCATTCCCGAACTGGGTGTGGAGGTGCAGGCCACCAAGGGCTTCAGCGTCATCGCCACCGCCAACGACCGGGACCGCGGCGTCAACGACCTGTCCTCGGCGCTGCGCCGACGGTTCAACACGGTGGTGCTGCCACTCCCGGCCAGCGCCGAGGAAGAGGTCTCGATCGTCACGCAACGCGTTGCCGCCCTGGGCAAGTCGCTGGACCTACCGGAGCTGCCGTCGGCGGCCGAGGAGATCCGGCGCGTGGTCACCGTCTTCCGGGAACTGCGTGCGGGCGTCACCGAGGACGGCCGCGCCAAGGTCAAACAACCCAGCGGCACACTCTCGACGGCCGAGGCGATCTCGGTGATCACCCACGGCATCGCGATGTCGACGCACTTCGGTGACGGGGTGCTGCGCCCCGCCGATACGGCCGCCGGCATCCAGGGCGCGGTGATCAAAGATCCCGCCGCCGACTCGGTGGTGTGGACCGAGTACCTGGAGAGCGTGGTGCGCGAGCGCGCCGATTGGGCCGACTTCTACCGCGCCGCTCGCGGGGCGCTGAGCTGACCAGCATGTCCGTGACCACCGCCGAGACGAACGCCCCACCGGAGGTGGCGCCGGGCACCCACGTGCTGGGCATCCGGCATCACGGGCCGGGCTCGGCGCGTGCGGTGGTCAGCGAACTCGATCGCATCCGGCCAGACGTCGTGCTCATCGAAGGACCCGCCGACGCGACGGATCTCATCACCGCGGTGATCGAGCCGGGCATGGCGCCGCCGGTGGCGCTGCTCGGCTACGCCGCCGACGACCCGTCGCTCGCCGCGTTCTGGCCCTTCGCCGAATTCTCCCCGGAATGGCAGGCGATGCGCTGGGCCCTGCGCGCCCAGGTGCCGGTCGAATTCTGTGATCTACCGACATCGATGGTGCTCGCACACCGGTCGGCACCCGCCGACACCGATCACACGACCGACACCGAACCCACTCACGCCGATCGGATCCGCGCCGACCCGATCCGCGCACTCGCCGACGCCGCCGGCTACAGCGACCCGGAACGCTGGTGGGACGACGTCATCGAAACCCGCGGTGAGGGTGACGGATTCGTCGCCATCACCGAAGCCATGGCGGCCCTGCGTGAGGACGACTTTCTACGCGCGCCCGACCGCTCCGACCCCGAGCACTCGGACCCCGAACAACTGCACGAGGAACGCCGCGAAGCCCACATGCGGCAGACCCTGCGCAAAGCGCTGAGACGCGACGGCGTCGAGCGGGTGGCCGTGGTGTGCGGTGCCTGGCATGCGCCCGCCCTCGCCGGGAAGCTGCCGCCGGCGGCCGCCGACACCCGCACCCTCAAGGGCACCCCGAAGATCCGCACCCGGCTCGCCTGGGTGCCATGGACGCATTCGCGGCTCGCGAGCGCGTCTGGCTACGGAGCCGGCGTCATCTCACCCGGCTGGTATCACCACCTGTTCACCACCACCGACGACGTCATCATCCGCTGGCTGATCCACCAGGCCAACCTGTTGCGCGACAAAGACATCGACGTGTCGTCGGCGCACATCATCGAGACCGCGCGGCTCGCCGAGACACTGGCGGTCATGCGGCACCGGCCACTCCCGGGGCTCGCCGAGGTCAACGAGGCCACCCTGGCCGTCATGTGCCACGGCGACACCGGTCTGGCCGACCTCATGTACCGCGAAGCCGTCATCGGCGAGCGACTCGGCACCGTGCCCGACGACGCGCCGGTGGTGCCGCTGCAGGCCGACGTCACCGCGACCGCGCGAACGGCCCGGCTCAAGATGAATCCGGTCGCCAAAGAACTCGTGCTGGATCTGCGCCGACCCGCCGACAAGGCTAAATCGCTGCTGCTGCACCGGCTCCAGGTGCTCGGGGTGGGTTGGGGAACGTCGAACGAGGTGTCAGGGACCGGCACGTTCAAGGAGGGCTGGATCGTCGCGTGGCGCCCGGAGTTCGTCATCGACGTCGTGATGGCGTCGGTGTGGGGGACCACGGTACGTGCGGCCGCGACCGCCAAGGTCGTCGACCAGGCCGGCGCCGGCACGTCACTCGGCCAGGTGACCGGCGCGCTGGAGGCGGCGCTGCTGGCCGAACTCGTCGACGCGGTGCCGCCGATCCTGACCGCCCTGCGCGATCGCGCGGCCGTCGATCACGATGTGGCGCAACTGATGCAGGCACTTCCGGCAATCGGTCGCGCGCAACGCTACGGCGATGTCCGCGGCACCGACACCGCCGCCCTGCGTCTGGTCGCGTCGTCGTTGCTGACGCGCATCTGCATCGGCATCCCGAGCGCCATCTCCAGCCTGAACGACGATGCCGCAACGGCCCTCAAGGAGCACGTCGACGCCGTCCACGAGACCGTGGTGCTGCTCGACGCCGACGACAGGCGGCGGTGGATCGGTGCGTTGCGGACGATCGCCGATCGTTCCGACGTCAACGGGCTCCTCGTCGGCCGCGCCACCCGGCTGCTGCTCGACGGCGGGGAGATCGCGGCGACCGACGCCGCGGACCGGTTGCAGTTCGCGCTGTCCACCGGCGCCACCCCCACCGCGAAAGCGCAGTGGATCGAGGGGTTCCTCGGCGAGGGCGGCCTGTTGCTCGTACACGACCGGGATCTGCTCGCGGTGCTCGACGGCTGGCTCACCGGGCTCGGCGAGCGTGACTTCACCGACGTCCTGCCGTTGCTGCGCCGAACCTTCGGCGTCTTCGACACCTCCGTCCGCCGCAACATCGGCAACCGCGTCGCCTCCCTGGGCCGTGGCGAACGGCGCGCCGACACCGTGACCACCTTCGACGCCGAACTCGCCGCGCCCGCGGTCGCCGTGGTCGCCCGCATCCTGGGATTGCCATGACCATCGATGACGACGCCGTGCACGACGACGACACCGCGGATACCGCCGCCGAACGCGCCCGCCGATGGCGGCTGGTGCTCGGCGACCCCGCGGCCGCCGAACTCCCGGCGCTCGGCGGCGCCGATCTCGCGATGGACGGGGCGCTCGCGGCGTTGTACGAGGCCAGTGGTTCCCGCAAGGGCGGGCTCGGCAAGTCGGCGCCGTCGGTGGCGCGCTGGCTCGGCGACATCCGAAAGTACTTCCCGTCCACGGTGGTTCAGGTGATGCAGCACGACGCCGTCGAACGCCTCAACCTGTACTCGCTGCTCACCGAACCCGAACTGATCGACAGCATCGAACCCGACATCGACATGGTCACCACCCTCATCGGACTCGGGCGCGCCATACCCGAGAGTTCCAAGGCGTCAGCGCGGGCACTTGTGCGTAAGGTGGTCGACGAGGTGGAGCGCCGCATCGCCGACCGCACCCGCAGCGCGGTGGGCGCCGCCCTCGACCGAGCCGCCCGGGTGCATCGGCCCAAGCTGCGCGACATCGACTGGAATGCGACGATCGCCCGCAACCTGCACAACTATCTGCCGGAGCAGAAGACGATCGTGCCCGAGCGGCTCGTCGGGCACGGCCGCCGCGCGCAGGTAGTCGGTAAGGACATCGTGCTCGCCATCGACCAGTCCGGGTCTATGGCGTCGTCGGTGGTGTACGCGTCGATCTTCGGTGCGGTGATCGCCACGATGCGCTCGGTGCGCACCTCGCTCGTCGTCTTCGACACCGAGGTCGTCGACCTCACCGACAAGCTCGACGACCCGGTCGACGTCCTGTTCGGCACCACGCTCGGCGGCGGCACCGATATCAACCGGGCCATCGCCTACTGCCAGGGGCTCATCAGCCGGCCGACCGACAGCATCTTCGTCCTCATCTCCGACCTGTACGAGGGCGGCATCCGCGAGGAGATGCTCAAACGCGTGGCGCACCTGCGTGCCGACGGTGTGCAGGTGGTCGTGTTGCTCGCGCTGTCCGACGAGGGCGCGCCCGCGTTCGACCGGGAGATCGCCGGAGACCTTGCCGCCCTGGGCATTCCGGCGTTCGCCTGCACACCCGACGCCTTCCCCGACCTGCTTGCGGTCGCCATCAGCCGCGGCGACATCGTCGGCTGGGCCGACGCCAACGAACTCTCGCGGCGCGGCATGAGCGATGAGGAATGAGTGATTCGGAGCGAGATCAGCGACCGGCTGCCGCAGACTCCTGCTCCTGAAGGTATTGGCCGGCCAGGGACAAAATGCGCCGGCCACGCAAAGTTTCCAGGGAGTGGGCCTGACCGTCGAGCAGTTCGGTGTCTCCGGCGAGCCGCAGCAGCACGGCCGCCAGCGAGGACGAGGTGCGGCAGGGAATCACCAGCACGGTCGCCGTGGTCTGGGGCGTGGTGATCGTCATCAGCGGTGGAATGGCCGGGGAGTCGGATGAGTCGAGTCCCGGGAAGCGGCGGTAGTTCTGCCAGTTGACGGAGATAGAGGTGATGTCGCCGATCAGGGGGCTGACCGCGGCGGACAGGTTGCCCAACTCGCAGGCCAGGTCGGCGGTGTAGGGATACCAGGCGCCGGCCACCGGGGCCGTACGGTCGCTGGTGAATCGGACCCGTGTGGGTCCCAACGTCGGTACACGGCCAACCATCGAGCACTCTCCTGACCGGCGCTCACGCCGCGTTCTGTCGGTGACCAACACACGACCACACGTTGACGCAGGCTATGAATGTAAGTCGGCTACCTGCGACTATACGCCGACGGACGGCAATGACCATGGGCGGACCTAGACTGGGCGGATGGCGATCGTCAATAGAGGGTTCGTCGGCCGGCGGGACCGTCAGGCCGACCGGCTGCCGCCTGGACAATACTCGACCGTCGACTTCCCGGTGCTCTCCGCCGAGCCGACGCCGGTCCTGCCACTCGACAAGTGGCGCTTGACCATTCAATCCGCCGAGCATCGGGCACACAGCCTCGACTGGGCACAGTTCAGCGCTCTGCCGCACCAGGACATCACCACCGACATCCACTGCGTCACCAGGTGGTCCAAGTTCGACACCCGCTGGCGCGGAGTGTCTTTCGACGACCTCCTGGTCAGTCTGCCGTTCGAACCAGGCGCCTTCGTGATGGCACACTGCTACGGTGGCTACACCACCAACGTGCCGCTCGCCGACCTGGTCGACGGGCAGGGCTGGCTCGCCGACACCTTCGACGGTGAACCCCTCGCTCCCGAACACGGTGGGCCGGTGCGGCTCCTCGTTCCGCACCTATACTTCTGGAAGAGCGCGAAATGGGTTCGGCGCCTGCGCTTCATGCCCGCCGACACACCCGGTTTCTGGGAGGAACGCGGCTACCACATGTACGGCGATCCTTGGCGTGAGCAGCGGTATTCGTGACCACGCACTGGCAGATCACCACAGTGGTCGGTGCCGAAATGCAGACGCCGACAGCGCGTTCGCTACGGCTGGCGCTGAGTGAGTCGTTCGATGCCGTCGCCGGCGCACACGTCGACATCCGGCTGACCGCCGCCGACGGGTACTCGACGGCGCGGGCCTACTCGCTGTCGGATGTGCGAGAAGACCGGACCGTCGAGGTGACGGTCGAGCGACTCGACGACGGTGAGGTGTCGCCCTACCTTGTCGACGTCGTCGAGGTCGGCGAGCCGTTGGAGATCAGCGGACCGCATGGCAGGTGGTTCACCTGGAACCCGACGGACACGGGCCCGGTCCAACTGATCGGCGGCGGGTCGGGCATCGTGCCGCTGATGTCGATGATCCGGATGCGCGAGATCTGGGCACCGGCCACACAGTTCAATCTCGTGTACTCGATCCGGGCGCCGCAGCGCCGGTACTTCGCCAGTGAACTCCGGCAACTGGTTGACCATGGTCGGCTGCCCGTCAACATCTTTCATACGCGGATCGCACCGGAGGATGATCCGCGTCCGCCGGCCCGGGTGAGTGCGGCAGAGCTGGCGTCGGCCACCATTCCGCCGGAGCAGCAGCCCCTCGTCTACGTGTGCGGCCCGAACGGCTTCGTCGAGCACTGCGCGGCAGCAATGCTCGCCGCCGGACACGACAGTGGCCGAATCCGTACCGAGCGGTTCGGTTGATCGGGCGCCTGCCCACCGGTCCCGCCTCCCCCGATCGGGGGAGGTGACGATCCCCCGACGGATCACCCGGTCGGCCGATTCGGCGGAGGGGTTCTGCGCGGCAAAGTCATTGGTGTCAGAAACACACCAAGCGCCCGGACCCACAAGGCCTGGACCGCGGCCAAGGAGAACGTCATGAACATCTCGAAGAGCATCAAGAATCGCGCACTCGCCGGCCTGGCCGGTGTCGGAATCGCCGGCGCCCTGGCAGCCGGCGGCGCCGGACTGGCCAGCGCGGGCACAGTGCCGGTGAACCACCCCGGCGAGCCGACCGTCGCCATGACGATCACCAACCACACCGATCAGATCGAGTGGCTGGCCGGCGCAACTCCCGGCACCGGGCAGTGGGTGCAGGCGCCGCACGAGATGCTGGCACCCGGGGCCTCCGAAACCGTGACCACCAGCGCCCCGAATTCCTCGTACGAGACGGTATTCGTCAACTACCGGATCGGCGCGTTCGGGCCGCGCGCGACCTACAACGTCGAGGACATGCAGGGCAACGTGAACACCGCGATGACCGGGACCTCCGGCGGCCACTACTTCATCAACGCCCCGCAGATCGACTCCGGATACCCGAATGTGAATGTCTCCTACGATCTTTGGTGACCCACACGGCGGTGGGGGGGGGGCCGGGGGGCAGCCCCCCCCCCCCGTCTATCGGGCGCCCGCCCCCCCCGGCGCGCCCCACCGGTAGGGGAGGCGCCCAGCCCGCGCCCAAAAGAACCC
>NZ_JBNCNR010000034.1:18266-31259 GCF_049847065.1 Gordonia sp. DT219
GCGGTGGGGGCTGAGGCGCGCCCCGCGGGGGGGCCGCGCCCCCCCCCCCCCCCCCCCCCCCCCCCCCCGCTTCTAGCGGCCTCCCGCGACCCGCGGAGCGCACATCAGTGATGTCAGCCGCCGATCCGGCTCCAAAACGAGCCCTCGATGCCGTTGTCGATGAGGAATTGCTCGAGGGCGTGGTTGCTGTCGAACCGTGCCGAGATGGCGGCAAGGAGATCATCTTCGTCGGCAAGACGGAGTAGCTCTCGCAGGCGGGCGACGTCGTCGGCCGACAGCCTGCGTTCGTACTCGTACTCGCTGTGGTGGAAGAACTTTTCGACACCGGCGCCGCGATCGTGGCCCTCGATCCGGAGTTGACCGTCCTCGGTGAGCGTCACGGTGCGCAGCATCGTGCCGTCGTCGTCGTCCTGCCTGCTGGTCATGACTATGGAATTGTGTTTCTGCCGGTCGTCTTTCATGCCTCGATGTTCACAGGTGTCACCGACAGACCGCGGCGATGGAAGCGTGCGAGATGACGGGCGTCGTGGGCGCGACGGCCCGTGCGTGACCGTCGATCAGCTGAAGTACATGCGCCTCCGACGACGCCGACCGCTGGTCTAGTCTGTTCGCAGCATGCTGAGGCCGCGCGGTCCAGGCAGTGAACTCGGTGTGGCGACGACGTGTCGATCGGCGGCGTCACCGCTCATCGAAGGCGAAGGGGAACGTCATGTCCGGCCCGCAGAATCCGTGGAACGACCCGAATCAGGGCCCGTCACAGTTCGATCAGCCGACCCAACTGGGTCAGCCGGTGCAGCAACCCGGGTACTCCCAGCCACCGGGCTATCAGCAGCCCGAATACCCGCAACCCGGCTACCCGGAGCAGGGCTATCCGCAACAGGGATACCCGCAACAGGGCTCTCCGGAGCAGGGCTACCCGCAACAGGGATACCCCCAGCCCGGCCAACAGCAGCCGGGCTACCAGCAGCCGGGGTATCCGCAGCCGGGGTTTCCGCAGCCCGGCCAGCAGCCCGGGTTTCCGCAACCTGGCCAGGGCCCGGGCTTTCCGCCCCCGAAGAAGCGTCCCGTCTGGCCGTGGATTCTGGGCGGCGGGATCATCCTGCTCATCATCGTTGTCGTGGTGGCCGTCGTCGCGCTCGTCGGGGTCGGCAAGGACGTCGAGAACAAAGTCAGCGGGCCGGTGACGGTGACCTACGAGGTCAAGGGGGACGGGTCGAGCGCCTTCATCGCGTACATGACCGCGGACGGAACGTTGTCGCGGGCGGACAGTCAGTCGATCCCCTGGACGACGAACGTCACGATCACCGGTTCGCTCAAACCGGTGAGTCTTGCTGCCAGCAACGGTGTCGACGACTCGGGAAGCATCACCTGCACCATCAGAGAGGGCAGCAAAGTGATTGCCACAGACACGAAGTCGGGTGAGGGCGCCGTTGCCGCGTGCGGAGGCGTCACCTAGCCGGAATCCGTATGACGTTACGCCCGGAATCCGGGCGCAATGTCATACGGATCGAGCGCCTCCGGCCCCGTCCACGGTGGACAGCACTGCCAGACAGCCCGGTACGGTGACCAAAATGTTATTCGCTCGGGTAACGATTGCCGGATCGGGAACGACGTCCTCCGTACAGCACAACCTTTGAGACGGAGGAGAGTTCCATGATGACCACACCCTCACGACGCAAGGCCACGAGCTGGGTCGTCGGCGGCACGCTCGCAGCAGCCGCGACACTTACCGCGACGCTCGGAACAGGTACGGCCGCAGCGCAAGACGGCGTCACCAGCACGACGCTGTACACGCTGTCGTCCACCGGCGCCTGCGCGGGAACCCTGACCGCTTCCGTCGACCACTATCCGGACGAGGCCGACCTGATCGCCGGCGGAACGCTGTCCGGCGCCGCACCCTGCACACTCGACGTCGACTTCGTGTTCACCAGCCGTGCCGACGGCCACACCACCACCTTCAGCCGCCACTTCGCCGGACCGGGCACCTTCGGTCTGCCGGGCGCCGACGTCGTCTCGCCGGGCGCCCCGGGCGTCTACGATGTTGCCGTCAAACCGCATGCCGCCTATCTCGGCGGACAGACACTGACGATCGACACCACCTACCACGGCTGAGCGGCGGTGCGGGGGCGTCGTGACAGGGAGGGGATCGGATGTCGAGAGTCATTCACGGGTCGGAGCGCGACATTCTCGACGATGCGCTCGACCGCAACCGCGAAGCGCTGATCACCTCGGTCACCCGGCTCACCGACAGCCAGTCCCGACGCCGCCTCGTCCCGTCGGCCACCACCCCGATCGGGCTCGTCAAACACGCGGCCGCGGCCGAACGATTCTGGTTCCAGCGCTTCCTGGCCGGCCGGGACGAGCACGCCTGCGACGGCCCCGCCTCCCCGGGCAAAGGGAGCTTCGCCGTCGGCGACGATGAGTCCCTCGACGACGTCGTCGCCGAATTTCGCTCTACCGCTGCGCAATCGCGGGCCATCGCGGCGGATCTCGCACTCGATGCGGTCCTCACCAATTCGCATGACGAGCCCGTCAGCGTGCGATTTGTGTTGCAGCACATGGTCGAAGAACTCGCCCGCCACACCGGGCACGCCGACATCCTCGTCGAACAGACCCTGGCCGACCCCGGCACCGACGCGGAGTGAGCGGCCCACGCCGGTAATCCGCGCGCCGAGCGCAGTATCCGCAGAACCCTCTGGTCGGATGACAGGGTTGTGTCCGAAATTGTCGGAGGCGTCGGGCACAATCCGCGAGAGGCTTCGCGCCGGGCAGAGGAGGGCACCCACATGGCACGCGAGAACGGGATACCTGCGGGAGGCTGGGCGCTGGTCGACGTCGAGACGTCGGGCACCAGCGCTCGGCGCGACCGTGTATTGAGCCTGGCGGCAATCACTCTCGATCCGGCGGGACGCGTCGACGGCGAGTACGCGACGCTGCTCAACCCTGGCTGCGACCCGGGACCGGTGCACATCCATCACCTCACACCCGAACGGCTGCGTGGCGCACCGACCTTCGATTCGACAGTCCCGCATCTCGAGCGGATGCTGGCTGGCCGCACCCTCGTCGCGCACAACGCCACCTTCGACCACGGATTTCTCGTCGAGGAGGCCCGACGTCTCGGGACGACGCTGCCGATCACCCATCGACTGTGCACGGTCACCCTCGCGCGCCGACTCCAACTCGATGTGCCCAACGTCAAACTCGGGACGCTGGCCCGCTACTGGGGCATTCCCCAGGCGGCCGCGCACGATGCCCGCGACGACGCGCGCACCCTCATGGAGGTGTTCCGACGCAGTGTGGATCTTGCCGGCGCACTCGGACTCGGACTACCGGTGGTCGCCTGCTCGGCCACCTCACGCGCATACCCCGGTCCGGTCACGAGGGTGCCGTGCCCCTGGCGCAACCCGGGTCGGTACGACGCATCCGTCGGTCTCGTCCAGGGCACCAAGATCGCTATCACCGGCCCGACCGTACTGGCACGGGCCGACCTCGCCCGTCGCCTCACCGACGCCGGGCTCGACGTCATGAACAGTGTCAGCGGCAAGACGGGGCTGCTGGTGGCCAATCCGGGCGCCGCAAGTTCGCGGAAGCTCGAGTACGCCAAGGACACCGGAATCCCGGTAGTCGACGAGGGTACGGTCCTGCGGCTGGCCGCCCGGGTGATCGCCGGCGTGGTGAAGTCGGCCCCGGAGTCCATCGAGGTCGTCACCGTCATCGAGCCCGAGCCGGCTCAACAGTCGCCACAGGGGACACCGAAGCCGAGTACGCCGAGTCGTCCGGCCGGTCCGTGGGCCGGGCGGCGCGTCCTCGTGCTCGGCGGCAGCCACGTCGAGGCGACGGTGATGCGTTCGCGCATAACGCAATTGGGTGCCAGCCCGGCGATCAACCTCACCGCGGGAGTCACCGACGTGTTGGTTCTCGACGGGGGCGTCGGCGATCCGCGGATGCCCAAGATACGGTCGCGGGGCCTGACAGTTCTCGGAATGCATCACGTCGACGCGGCACTGGGAACACCGGGCGACCTCGACCCGGCCGACGTCGACAGCGCCTCGGCCGACGTTGCCGCCACACGACCGGAATGGACCCCGATCATGATGACTCCCGGTGCGGTGATCGACCTGCCCGCCGAACTGACCCAGTTCACGATCAACGTGGCGTGGAGTGCAGCCCCGGCACAGGTCGGTGACGTCGACGTGTTGGCGTTCGAGCTCGGCGAGGACGAACGTGTGCTCTCCGACGACGAATTCGTCTTCTTCAACCAGCCGGTCAGCCCCGACGGCGCGGTGACACTGAGCATCGACGGCGACCGGGAGCAGGGCATCGCCGTCGACCTGCGTGCGGTACCCGCCGAGGTCGCTCGCATCATGGTGGGTGCGGCCGTCGAAGGCCGGACCTTCGGCGACATCGGCGCCTTGTCGGTCGGGGTGGACACCACCGAGACGACCATCGCGACCGCGGTGTGCGACGCCGCCACCACCGAACGGTCCATGATCATCGCCGAGATCTACCGACGGAACCGACGGTGGCGCCTACGGATCGTCGGGCAGGGCTACGACGACGACCTCGCCGGCTTCGCCGTCCGGCATGGTGTGGAGATCGACGATTAGCGCGAGGTCACTTCGCGGCAGGAAGATCGCGTCGATTCTGCGCGCCTGGCCTTCAGCGCGTCGTGCATTGCGCGTCGCAGTCGGTACCGGGCGGGCAAAGCGTCCGTGCTAGCTCCCAGTATCAGTTATAAGTGATAGCGCAGCGTGAACAGCTACGAGCAGTAGGAAATAGGCCAACAGCCAAGAAGAGACGGAAATGACGATGACGAATTTGGACGAATTGCGGACTCGACGTCCGGGCAATCGGGAGCGGGTCGATACGGTGCGCGCCGAGATGGAACACGACGCGCAGGTCTACCGGCTGCGGCAGTTGCGGGAGGAGGCTGGGTACACGCAAGGCCATCTGGCGGACCTGATCGGGGTGGGCCAGAACCGGATCTCGCAGATGGAGCACGGACAGATCGTGACCGCACGTGTCGAGACGTTGCGAAAGTACGTCGAGGCTACCGGGGGAGAACTGGAGGTGGTGGTGCGGAAGGCCGACGGTACTCGTGTCCCGCTGGCCCTGTGAGCCCAGGGGAATCAGGCCAGAGTAGTTAAAGACAAACCTTGGTGGAACGAGCCGTTGTGCGTCTCACCAGGTACCCGCCGGTGAGCCACGCCACAGGGTGAGTAAGGTCTGCGCAGGCGAACAAACCGGAGGTAGGCATGCGCGGACGGGTGTTGAAGCGAGTGGCGGTCGTGGCGGGACTGTCCGCGGGCCTACTCGGAGGACTTGCGGTTCCTGCGGCCGCAGCCCCGCCGGCGTATTCGACGACAACGCTGCATTTCGCGGTCACGGGCCAGGACGGTCAGCCCTGCGACGTCGTTGCCGATGCGTATGTCCCCAACGGGCTGAGCGCGTCGAACACCGCGCCCGCGATCCTCACCACCAACGGCTTCGGCGGTTCCAAAGATGACCTGAAACCGGTGGCCGACATGTTCACCCAGCGCGGCTACGTCGTCCTGGCGTACTCCGGGCTCGGCTTCGGCGGTTCCGGGTGCCGCATCAGCTTCGACACCCCCAATCCGGACGGCCGCGCGGCGTCGCGACTCGTCGACTATCTCGGCGGAGCTGCGGGCGCGGCGTATCTCGATGCCGCCCACACCCGGCCGGCGCCGGTGCTGAACGTGGTCACCAAGGACTCGAGCGCGCATGACGGACGGCCGCACGCACACGACCCGCGGGTCGGCATGGTGGGCGGCTCCTACGGCGGCCAGATCCAGTTCGCCGCCGCGGCCACCGATCCACGCATCGACGCCATCGCCCCGATGGTGACGTGGAATGACCTCTCATATTCTTTGTCGCCCAACAACACCGGGCAGACCACCGGCGTCTCGACGCACAACCCGGGTGCGCCCAAGATCAACTGGGACTCTTCGCTGGCGCTGGCGGGCATCATGTCCGGCGTCACGAATGCTGACGTCGACCCGATGCGCCTGACCGGCTGCCCGAACTATCCGCCACAGATCTGCACCGCCTTGGCGCAAGCCGTCACCACCGGTGTCATGGACGAGTCGGTGCGCGCACGGCTGCGGGCCGGGTCGGTTGCGAGCTATCTCAACCGAATCCGAATTCCCACCCTGCTCATCCAGGGCCAGACCGACACCCTGTTCAACATCAACGAGGCGCTCGCCACCTATCGTGGCCTGCAGGCCAATGGTATTGACACCAAGATGATCTGGATGTCGGGCGGTCATTCGGCGTTGCCGGAACCCGGCGACTACGTGGAGAAGGCGCCGAACGCGACCACCCAGTACACCGCGGGGCGGATCGCGGGCTGGATGGACCACTACCTGCTGGGGTCATCGGCTTCGACCGGTCCGCAATTCTCCTATTACCGTTCCTGGGTTGGATATTCGGGCAACGCGGCACCCGCCTACGCATCTGCCGACACCGTCGACGTCGGAACGCCGAGCACGTACCGGCTCTCCGGCAACGACGGCCTGGCCGCACCCGGCGGACCGGTGCAAGCCGGCCTGGCACGGTTCACGACGCCACCGTTCGGATTGCCGACCAACCATGACGCGCCCGACGCGCTCGGCCTGATCAATGTGCCGGAGAACGACATTCCCGGCACCTTCGCGCAGTGGAGCAGTCCGGCACTGACCTCATCGCTCGACGTGGTCGGCTCACCGAAGGTGACCTTACGAGTGCGGACCACAGTTGGCGCGAATGTGCCTGCGGTGCAACAATTGGTGCTGTTCTACCGCGTAGAGGACGTCGATGCGTCCGGTCACGCGACCACCGTCGGCAACCTCGTCGCGCCGGCCCGGATCGCCGACCCGACCAAGCCGTTCACCGTGACCATGCCCGCCTTCGCGCACCGCTTCGACCCGGGACACCGGCTGCGGCTGGTGATCTCCGGTGGCTCCACCAACTATCGCGGCGGCCAGTCGGCCCTGCCGGTGGCGATCAGTGCCGGGGCCGGGCAGACGGTGACGTTGCCGGTGGTCGCCGGATAGCCGTACCGGATCAGCGGACGGCGTCGACCATTCGCCGTAGATCGTCGGCATCGGTGGCGCGGCCGTCGACGAAGGGCCAGCCGTGCACCGCATCGCGGTATTCGTCGGCGATCGCCCTCGCACCCCACCGCGCGCCGAGCAGCCCGCCGGCGATCGCGGCGATCGTGTCGGCGTCGTGCCCGATCCGGATGGCGGCATACAGCGCCTGCTCGAGGTGTGCCGACGGGTCGTCGCCGATCGGTGTCTGCAGCACCGCGGCGGTAGCCGCCTGCAGGGCGGTGACGGTGAAACCGTTGGCGGAGAAGCACCCCGGGTCTTGAGTGGCGGCGTCGTCGAGCCAGGCCGACCACTGATCGCGCCGCGCGGCCGGTAGCAGATCGAGACCCGCGCGGACGTCGAGCCGCTCGTCGGTGATCGCGACCCGGATCGCCTCACACCACACCACGCACGAATCACCGGCGAGTGCGTCGGCGTGGGTGAGTCCCGCGACGGCGCGTGCGGCGTCGGCCAGCACATCCCGAGAATCCAGGTGCGCCACGGCGACCGGCGCGGTGCGCATCAACGCGCCGTTGCCCGCCGATCGCCGATTCTCGGCGGCGTAGACGAGTGCCTCCTCACGCATGACAGTGCCGACGGAGGCATCCGGGTCGGCGTCGAGTCGCCGCGAAGTGGCGGCGAGCACCGCACGGGTCTGGTTGCCGATGTCGGGTGGGATGCCGTCGAAGTCGGTGTACCAGCGCAGGAATCCGCGGGCGACGGCGTCGAGCCCGGCGTCGGAGGTGAGGTCGTGACCGTCGGCAACGGCCTGCGCGATGGCGACGGCCATGGTGGTGTCGTCGCTCCACTCGCCGGGTTGGTAGCTGCCCAGGCCGCCGCCGACCATCTCCGGTATCTCGGCCGGGCCGAGGCGTCGGGCGAATTCATAAGGGACACCGAGGGCGTCGCCGACGGCGGTACCGAGGAGGGCGCCGAATGTGCGGTCGGGGATGGTGGGTGAGGGCACAGGTGGGACTGCTTTCTGTTCGGTGCGAAGGGGTTTGGGCAGCGCGGACGGGGCTAGCCCCGCCGACCGCGTTTGCGGTTGCCTTCGTGGTAGGAGTCGCGTGAACGCTTGGACACGTAGCCGGCGCCGAGAACGGTGGCGTCGCTGCCCAATTCGTCGACGAGGGCGATCTCGGCGGCCAAGTCTTCCGCAGCCGCCGCGGGTGCGGCCGACATCGCATCGACGTAGCTGGCCCGGGACCGTGCCAGGTGTGCGGCGCCGGCGGCCAGATCGCCGGACTCGTAGGCGCGCGACGCCTCGAGTTTGGCTTGCTGGCCTTCCTGATACAGCCGCTCCGACCGGACCACCGGGTCCGGGATGCGGTCGCCGAGTTCGTCGCCGGGCACCACGTTGACCGAGATCGGCAGCGTCACCGTGTGTTCGGTGAGGGTCGCGGTCTCCACGTAGCGCAACTCCAGGGTCGCGAGCTGGTTGAGGCCGAGTGCCGCGAGCCCGTCGACGGACATGCGTAGCAGCAGCTTTCGCTGTTCGTCGGCGTATAGGTCGCCCAGCTCGATCATCACCTCGCCGTTGGCGGTCTGGTGGGCGGGCAGGTCGTTGTACAGCGAGAGCTCGCCGACCTGCTCGACGTAGCGCACGGTCAGCGTCACCGCCTGCGCCGACTTCGACAGCAGCCCCGCGACTTCGGCACCGATCGCGGCGCCGGCCGCGTCGGGGTCGTCGGCAAAGCTGTGGTTGCCGTTGCCGGCACGGGTGATCGCCTCGAGCAGCGATTCGTCATAGCCGCGGCCGTAGCCCAGGGTGGAGGTGACGATGCCGTCGGCGGCGGCCTTGGCGGCGATGCTCGCGAACTCGTCGTGGTCGCGGATGCCGCTGTTGATGTGTCCGTCGCTGATGACGAGCACGGTGCCGCCGCGGGTGCCGGCGTCGGCGGTGGCGCGCCGCAACTCCTGCAGGCCCCGCAGATATCCCGACGACAGATCGGTGCATCCGCCGGGCATGACCGCATCGATGGCCGCGACGGTGCGTTGCTTGTCGGTGAGGGGACCGGCGGGTGCGACGACCGTCGCGGAATCGTCGAAGGCGACGACGCCGAACACGTCCGTCGGGTCGAGCTGGGCGACGATGGCCGCCAGTGCCCGCTGGGCGCCGGCCAACGGGGGGCCGCTCATCGATCCGCTGCGGTCGAGCACGACCTGCAGTGCGGACGCCGGGCGCTCGGAATCTGCCGGTGCGGTGGCCGGAGCCTGCAGCTCCAGCATGACGGTGACCTCGTCGGCGGCCTCGAGGGCCACGACGTCGACGTCGAGGGCGGCAGAGAACTTCATTGTTTCGCTCCTTCTCTCCGCCCCGGCATCCGACCGAGGCGACTTTGCGCGTTCATGAGATTACTACTTTGCGCAGACACTCGCATAGCCTGTGGTCGTGGCCGCCGAACACATCAGTCGACTGACCGACTATCCGCGACCCAGCGTGGCCGTCGACATCGCGGTGCTCAGCGTCGTCGACGCCGAGTTGTGCGTGGTCATCCAGCGCGACGACGACGGGACGGCGATGCTGCCGGGCCGCTTCATCCGGGAACGACGACGCGTCGCCGACACCGTGCGTGAGGTTCTCGAACTCAAGCTGGGGCTCTCGCCCGATCACGTCCACCCGCACCTGTTGCAGGTGTTCGATGATCCGGACCGGGACCGACGCGGGTGGACGGTCTCGATCGCGCATGCCGTCGCACTGCCGGCGGCGGCGCTGACGGACGTGGTCGGGGAGCCGGCTCCGGTGACCGCCTCGGGGGCACTGGCGTCAGGGGAACCGCTGCTCTACGACCATGATCGGATCATCGCAGCCGCCACCGACAGTCTTCGGCGACGCTACGAGGACCGCCCCGACCCCGACAATCTGCTGCCGACCCCGTACACCCTCACCGAACTGCGGGAACTGCACGAGGCGATCCTCGGACGCCGGCTGATGCGGGATTCGTTCAACCGCCGGGTGCAGCCACTGCTGGCGGCCCAGACCGACCGCTCCGGGCAGCCGGTGACGCGGGTGGCCGGTGGCCGGCCGGCGCGTCTGTATGCGAAGAACGCCCCGCCCACCGCGACCTTCGGGTGGAAGCTGCCGAGCAAGAGCGACGAGTGACGCTGCCGGGTCGAAAGTGATCAGGGTTTGAACTGATCGATCCGGGGAACCCGCGACCTCAGAACCCGGCCGCGACCGGGTGACGACGATCCGAATTCCGAGAACATCGTTGCAGGAGGTCGAATGACATGACATCACAAACACCCCACGATCTCTCCACCGTCGAACTCGTCGAAAGGCTTCAGCAGCAGACGGTCACACTGGTGCGAACCGAAATCCGTGACGCCGTCGACGAGGTCAAGACCAAGGGCACCCGCGCGGGAATCGGCATCGGTGTCTCCGGAGTCGGGCTGCTGCTCACCCTTTTCGGCCTGGGCGCGCTGACCGCCGCGGCGATCGCCGGACTGGCCAATGTGGTCTCGGTGTGGCTGGCGGCCGTGATCGTCGGCGCGATCCTGCTGGTGGTCGGCGGTGGCGCCGCAGCCATCGGCGCCCAGCGCGCCAAGGCGCAGATCCCGCCGGTGCCCCGGCATGCCACCGACAGCGTGCAGCGTGACGTCAACACGATCAAGGAGCACATCTGATGACCGATCCGATCAACGATCCCACCAATGTCGAAGTGCGCCAAGTGGCCTCGGAGAACACTCCCATCGAGGAGCAGCGTGCCGAACTCGCCGACACCGTCGACGCACTCACCAACCGCCTCGACGTGCCGGCCCGAGTGGGCGCAGCCAAAGATCGCGCCACGCACGCGGCCGTGGACACCGCCCGCGACAATCAGACAACGATCATCGGTGCGGTGGCGGCAGTGGTGGTGGCGCTGGGGGCCATCATCGTCATCCGTCGGCGCCGGCGTTAGGAGCCAAAAGTGTCTGCCACGTCGAAGATCATCTACAAGCCGCTGTCGATGGGAACCAGTGTTCTCGGTGGCGTCGTCGCGGGCGCGGTGTTCAACCAGATATGGAAGCGGATCTCCGACAAGTCGGGTCCACCCGACGCCGAGAACCTGGAGCGGAGCACCGGTGAGGTGATCGCCGCAGCTGCCTTGCAGGGCTTGGTGTTCGGTGTGGTGAAGGCAGCCATCGACCGCGCCGGTGCGCAGGGGTACGCGAAGGTGACGCACACGCCGCCGGCGGCGTGAGAGTAGCGGCCGCCGATCGTCACCGCCGTCGGATATCGATGGGCAAACCGTCGGCGGGAGTGGGGCCGGTGCCGTATTCGAGGTCGAGGGTGTAGTCGGCGGGCACCGACCACTCGAAACGCAACAGCATCTGATGCAGGATCGACTTCACCTCCATCCCACCGAAATACAGGCCGATGCATTTGTGGGCGCCGCCACCGAACGGCGCCCACGCGAAGCGGTGGACCTTGTCCTCGCGTCGCTCGGGGGAGAAGCGCTCGGGGTCCCACGTCGTCGGGTTCGGCCACCATTCCTCGCGCAACATCGTCGCCCACGGATGGATTGCGATGAGGGTTCCGGCGGGAACGTAGTGGCCGAGGATGTCGGTGTCGGCGACGGTCTTTCGGAAGAGCATGCCCACCGGGGCGTTGATGCGCAGGGTTTCCTTGAATGCCGGCTCCATGCTGGGCAGCGCGCTCAGGTCGTCATAGTCGAGCGTATCCTTGCCCAGGGCGAGGGACTCATCCCGAAGGCGTTGCTGCCATTGGGGATTACGGCCCAGATGATGCACCATCATCGACAGTGCGATCGTCGAGGTGTCGTGGGCGGCCATCATCACGAAGATCATGTGGTTGACGACGTCCTTGTCGCTGAAGGCGTTGCCCTCGTCGTCGACGCTGTGGCACAGGACCGAGAACAGGTCGTCGCCGCTGCCCGCACGTCGGGCGGGGATCTCCGAGCGGAAATACTGCTGCAGCAGTTCACGTCCACGCAGGCCGCGTGCCCACGTGAAGTTGCCGACGTCGGCGCGGATGATCGCCTGCCCGCCACGGACGGCGGCTTCGAAGGCCTTCTCGAGGCGATGATTCTCGTCGGCGTTCAGCGTCGAACCGACGAACACCTCCGACGCCAGCGACAGCAACAGTTCCTTTGTCTGGGTGTACATCGGAAAGCCTGCGCGCACATCCCAATTGGCGAGCGACTTCTCGATGTGCGGCGTCATGAGATCGAGGTAGCCGTTGAGGCGTGGCCGGGAGAACGCCTGCTGCATGATGCGGCGGTGATGCATGTGCTCGGCGAAGTCCATGAGCATGATCCCGCGCCGGAAGAACGGGCCGATCATCGGCTCCCAGCCCTGTTCGCTGGAGAACGCCTTGTCGCGGTTCATCCACGCGCACTCGACGGCCTCCGGCCCGACGAGGGTCACGATGTTCATATTCAGCGATCCCGACCAGGACACCGGCCCGTACCTCTCGAATCGTTGCATCGCGCTCTTCAACGGATCGGACAGGGCCTCAAAGGTGTTGCCGAAGAACGGTATTCCGTCATCACCCAACACCGGCTTGAGTCCGGAGCCGGCGGGCGGATCGGCGAGCGGGGTCACCGGCCGCGGGTAGTGCGAGGTGACCGCCGCGAGGGCCTTCTGTAATCGCTTCGCCGTCGTCGGCATCGTCTGTACCTCCCGATTCGCCCGACGGACTTGCCGCCGATCTTGTAGACACAAATAGTCATCTTTGTGTCAATAGCGTCAGTGTACAAGGATGATGTGGTGGGCGTCACCCCACCGTGGGCGGCGGCCGGCTCATCGAATCTGCTGCAAATTTTTGCGAGCGTCAGAGTCCGCGGGTGGTGAGTAGGTGGCGCAGGCGCGATTCGCTCGGTGACCGTGTGACGGCATCCTTCAGTACGTCGGCGGGATCCCAGGTGATGATCTCGACGACGTCGTGGGCACCGGTGCTGCC
>NZ_JBNCNR010000035.1:0-16675 GCF_049847065.1 Gordonia sp. DT219
TGATCGAGCATGTTGCGCAACGTGTTCAGTTGCTGCATCGCGGCGAAGGCTTCACGTGAGGTGAGGTCTGGACTGTAGGTACGGTCATCGAGAAGCCCGATGAGGTGCCCGTACAGTTCGGCGGAAAGAGTGGTGGTGTCGTCGATCATGGATTCCCCCCTGGATGATCTTGCGAGAAGTCCAGTGTAGCAGAAGATATGTTCGACGCGCAAGTGTTCGACGATTGATTAACAAGTGCGGCAACCGGTTTCGTCCCACCAGTGAGCAGTTGTCACAGCGGTGAACGGCTTTCCCAGCGATGAACAGCAGTCACGCCGTCCGGTGCGCGCAACATGGCCGGCCGGCGCAGGCAACTCAGCGCATCAAGCGCCGCATTGCTTGTCGTGTCATGAATCGACGCGGCCAACCCCGCGGCCCGGCGGCGGCAAGCGCCGCGCGCGCCGCGTTGTTGCCACACGCTCCGTGCACGCCACCGCCGGGATGGGCCGACGCCCCGGACAGGAACAGACCGGATACCGGCGTGATCGCCCCGCCCAGACCTGGCGTCGGACGAAAGATCAACTGCTGGAACAACTGTGCGGTGCCGCCGTTGACCGCTCCATCGACGAGGTTGGCGTCGGCCGTCTCTAGGGAGCGCGGGGTCTGCACATGTCGGTCGACGATCAGCTCGGCGAAGCCGGGCGCATGGCTTTCCACGACTTCGTCCATGCGCTGGGCCAGCACTGCGGCGGCCTCGTCGTCACCGACTCCGCGTGGCAGATGGCTGTAGGCCCAAGCGCTTTCGGTGCCTTTCGGAGAGCGGGTGGCATCGGCGGTGGTCATCTGACCGAACAGCAGGAACGGGTGATCGGGGATTCGGCCCGTTTCGATGTCGGCGGTGGCGTGGTTCGCGTTGGCCAGGTCGGCGCCGAGATGCACGGTGCCGGCACCGGCGAGGTTCGTGCTCGTCCACGGAATGGTTTGCTGCAGAGCGTAATCGATCTTGACCACCGGGGTGTCCCAGGTGAAGTTCGCAAGGTCGGCCAGGACCCGGGCGGGCACGTCCGCGGGTGTGAGCAATCGGGTGTAGAGCGCAGGCGCCGATACATCGGCGAGCACCGCCCGTCGTGCCGAGAATCGCCGTCCGTCGACGGTGGTGACGCCGGTGGCGCGGCCGTTGTGTACCTCGATCCGGTCGACGCGGGCGTCGCAGACGATCTGGCCGCCCGCCGAGGTCAAGCGGCGGGCCAGCGCGCCGGACAGTTCGCCGGAACCGCCGACGGGTACGGGGTAGCCGACGTCCTGCGCGAGCATCGTCAGCAGGTATCCCATCAGCCCGCTACCCGGAGCATCGAGCGGGATGTCGGAGTGCAGTGCGTTGCCCACGATCAGCAGCCGGGCGTGGTCGGAGCGGAACAGTTCGCGGACCATCTGATTGGCTGGCAGCACAAAGAACCGGGCCAGCCGCAGTGCTTCGGCGGTGCCGGTGGCACGGAGCAGCGCGCGCAGCCCGCGCATCGGCGGGAACGGGCCGAACAGGGTATCGAGGACGCCTACACGGATCGTCGCCCAGTGTGCGGTCAGCTCGAGCCAGGTACGCCCGTCCCGCTCGTCGTAGGAGGCAAGGTGTGCGGCGGTGTCGGCGGCGTCCGGATACACCACGGCGGCATCGCGATCCGCCGAACCGTTGGGATGACCGAATGCCAGGGGCGCCGCACTCCACCGCAGCCCGTGGGCACCGAGTTCGAGGTCGGCGAGGGCAGGGGACGCGACTGCGAGCGGGTAGAAGGCACTGAACGAGTCGGTGACGTAGCCGGGTGTGAGTTCGGTGCTGCGAATCGCGCCGCCCACCTCGGTGGCCGCCTCGAGCACGGTCACGTCCCACCCGGCGTCGGCGAGCCGGATCGCGGCGACGAGGCCGTTGTGACCGCCACCGACGACGATCGCATCTGACACACTCACCGACACCATCCCCTTTCGGCCGGGATCACCGGCGCCCAACGGCGTCGAGTACCCACCTGCCGGAAGAGTAGTCGCGTCTGAATCATCGAAACGTGGTCAGTGCCTGCTCGGGCCGACCTCGATCCGGCATCCCCGGTCGGGATTGCCCTCGCCCAGATGTGGGTATCCGGTGACGAGGGCGCCGAATGTGGCGTCACCCCGGTTGGACACCTACCGGTCGACACGGACAGGAGATAGGCGATGCCGAAGACCACCGAGCAGGGCACCCCGAAGGAATCGGAGCTGCCGAGCACGATTGCGCGTTCCGACGACAAGGCGCAGCGCACATTCGCCGAGACGCATGATTCGGCGCTGAACGAGTACCACTCGGAGGAACGTGCGCACCGCGTCGCCTACGCGGCGCTCAAGCATTCCTACGAGAAGGTCGGCGACCACTGGGAGGCCAAGAAGACGCGCGGTCCGTCCGACGACCGCGCGCGCAGCGGCGGACCCGACGCCTCGGGTTCGAGCGCCGAGGGAGTCGACGCCAACGCGAGCAAGCAACACCTCATGGACGTCGCCCGCGAACTCGACATCCACGGCCGGTCGTCGATGAACAAGGGCGAACTCGTCGATGCGATCGAGAAGGCCAATCGGCGGGCCACCGCGCGGAGCCGGTCGTGAGCCGGTCGTGAGCCGGACCCGAATTCAGGAGTGGCGGTACACCTTCACCGCCGCGGCGATCAGCGGGAACTGCAGCGGCAGCCGACCGATCGCGATCGCCTTGTAGATGGCTGGTCTGCGCCACCAGAGCCGCACCATGTTGATGTTGGCGGGATAGACCGCGACGAACAGCGCCGCTGCCGCGCCGGCCGCAGGCCGTCGGGTCGCCGGGGCGAGAAGTCCTGCGCCGATGGCGACCTCGGCCACCCCGGACGCGTAGGTGAGCGTGCGTTTGCCGTCGGGCAGCGCGTCGGGTACCACCTCGTCGGGGATGAGCTGGTCGAACGGTTTGGGCACCAGGAAGTGCAGGGTCCCCATCGTCAGCAGCATCGCTGCGAGCGCACGGGCGACCTGGGTGGGGGAGAAGCGTTTGAGCACGTCAGAACTCGATTCGTAGTCGGTCAGAGGTGGGGTGGGCCTGACAGCCGAGGATGTAGCCGTCCTCGATGTCTTCGGGGTCGAGGGCGCCGACATTGTCCATCTCGACCGTACCGTCGGTGAGAGTGCAAGCGCACGAACCGCATTCGCCCTCCTGGCACGAGTACGGGGCGTCCAGCCCGGCGTCGAGCATGATGTCGATGAGGGTGCGTCGGCGTGGCCACGACAACTCGTGGGTCTGCCCGTCGAGTTCCACCTCGACCGTAGCGGCGTCGGCCTGCTCGGCTTCGGTCACCTCGTCGAGGACGAGGTCGGCGAACGGATCGCCGGCGAGGGAGTTGTAGACCTCGGCATGCACGTCGTGATGGGCGAAACCGGCGGTGTGCAGGGCCGCGTGGACGGCCTCCATGAAGGCGCCCGGACCGCACATGTAGGCCGCGTGCCCGGGGAACGCAGCGAAGATCGTGGCCAGTGCCTCGGTGGACGGCAGGCCCTGCAGGGTCTCGAGCCAGTGGATGACGACCAGCCGGTCCGGGTGGGCCGACTGCAACTCGCGCAGCTCGCCGGCGAAGATGACGTCGTCGGCGCCGCGGTTGGCGTAGAAGAACACCACCCGGCCGCGGCCGGCGGCCAGCGCGGTCTTGAGAATCGACATCACCGGGGTCACGCCACTGCCGGCGGCGATGAGCAGCAGGGGCTCGTCGAGTGAGCGTGGGGTGAACACGCCCGACGGCGGCAGCGCCTCGATCTGCGATCCGGCGGCGAGGTTGTCACACACCCAATTCGACCCGTAACCGTCTACCGTCCGTTTCACGGTCACCTTGGGCAACTCCTCGCCCGCCGGGGAGGACGCCAGCGAATAGCAGCGCGCCACCGAGCCGGTCTGCTCGCTCGGGATACGCAGGGTGAGGAACTGGCCCGCCCGGTAGTCGGTGAAGGCCTCTTTGGCGCTCTCCGGGATGTCGAAGACGATCGACCGGGCATCGGGTGTCTCGTCGATGACGTCGGCCACGGTGAGGATCACGCTGCGAGAGCCGTGTGGCGTCAGTGCGGTCATGTCCGAAGGTCTCCTGGAGCGTCGGGGTGCATTCCAACAAAATTAGAACACGCAAAATTAGAACACGTTCTACTTTGAGCCTAGCCGAAGAACACGGTGGGCCGGGCTCGACGGTGCCGCGTCCAGGGTAATCGCCGTGGCGGGCACTTCTGGGTCCCGGTCGGCGGCCGAGCGCTCGACGCCGGCGCTCAGTGCAGGGCCGCGACACCGTTGGCGAGGACCCGGCAGCCGGCGCGGATCAGCTCCTCGAGATCGGCATCGGCGTCGGCAAGCCATTGTTCGTAGGCGGCCAGGGCGGTGCCCAGACACATCCACCCGATCGTCTGGGGCAGGTGATCGTCGTCCGCCAGTCCGAGCCGATGCGCGCAGAACTCGGCGATCACCTGCCGCCAGTCGGCGTACATCAGCATCGAATGTGCTTGCAGGCTTGGGACTCCGAGCAGAAGTTGCATCCGTCGGCGATGGCTGTCGAGCATGGGGTCGGGGACCGCGTTGAAGGCGATCAGCGCGCGCGTGACGGCCTCGGCGATGGGTAGGCCGGCGGGGATCTCGGCAAGCATCGCACGGAGATCGTTCAGGTGCGCGTCGAAGTCACCCCACGGGATGGCGTTCTTCGACGGGAAGTACCGGAACAGGGTCCGACGTGCCACGCCGACGGCGTCGGCGATGTCGTCGACGCTGGTCTCCTCGAAGCCGACGGTGGTGAACAGGTCGATGGCGATCGCACTGATCTGTGCGCGCGTGGTCCGCGGCCGGCGGCCGGATGCGGTGGCGTTCTCGGCGCTCATCAGGCCTCTCTGGGCGTTCTACCTGTCCAGTCGGCCAGGATTCGGGGGTGGGGTTTATTTCTGCACTCGGTGCCACTACAGTAACTCGTGATCCACATCACTACCCGAACAATAGGAGGTCTGGATCATGGCCGATCACACAACCACGGCGGCTCAGGACTTGTCGGCTCCGGCCGAGGCCGAGTCGGAGCTCGTCAGCGAGTCCCTCGTCGAAGAGGTCTCGATCGACGGGATGTGCGGGGTCTACTGATGTCCACCCCGACATCTGCTCCGGTTGCCGGCGGCCGCACCTCCGCGGTCGCCGGCAACCGGCGCGACACCGACGTCCACACTTCTGGGTCCTTCGCCACCGATGCGGCCTGGGAGCTCAATCCTCAAGTGGCGCTGCGCCCAGAGCCGTTCGGCGCGCTGCTCTATCACTTCGGCACCCGCAAACTGTCATTTCTGAAGAACGTGCCGGTGGTCGGGATCGTCCGGTCCCTCGCCGAGCACGACACCGCCGACGCGGCGCTCGCGGCGGCGGGGATCGGCGCAAATGACCGGGCCATGTATGTGCAGGCACTGGCCGCTCTCGCCGACTCCGAGATGATCCGCCGGCGCTGAGAGCCCCTAGCGCACAGAACGTCCCGACCGCCCCGAACGTCCCGACACCCTCCAGCCCAAGGAGAAGCAGATGACCACACTCGAGTTGCCGCCCACCGCAACCGAACTCGCTGCCGCTTCGGTGACGCGGCCGGCGGCGCCACCGAAGGTCGGCCGACTCGTCGATCAGTTCGAGAAAGGGCTCGACGCCCCGATCTGTCTGACCTGGGAGCTGACCTACGCGTGCAACCTGGCCTGCGTGCACTGCCTGTCGTCGTCGGGTAAACGCGACCCGCGTGAGCTCTCGACCGAACAATGCAAGGCGATCATCGACGAGCTCTCGCGCATGCAGGTCTTCTATGTCAACATCGGCGGCGGGGAGCCGACGGTGCGCCCGGACTTCTGGGAACTCGTCGACTATGCGACCAGCCACCAGGTGGGAGTGAAGTTCTCCACCAACGGTTTACGCATCGACAAGAAGGTCGCCGCCCGGCTGGCCGCGTCGGACTACGTCGACGTGCAGATCTCGCTCGACGGCGCGACGGCGGAGGTCAACGACGCCGTGCGCGGGCCCGGCTCCTTCGACATGGCGGTGCGCGCGCTGGAGAATCTGCACGAGGCCGGTTTTGCCGACGCCAAGATCTCGGTGGTGATGACGCGGCAGAACGTCTCCCAGCTCGACGAGTTCAAGGCGCTCGCCGACCGCTACGGTGCCACCCTGCGCATTACCCGGCTGCGTCCCTCCGGCCGCGGCGCCGACGTGTGGGATGACCTGCACCCCTTGCCCACTCAGCAGCGTGAGCTCTACGACTGGCTTGTCGCGCACGGCGAGAACGTGCTGACCGGCGACTCGTTCTTCCACCTGTCGGCGTTCGGTGGGGCCGGCGGGGGCGGGCTGCCCGGCCTGAACCTGTGCGGGGCGGGCCGCGTGGTGTGCCTGATCGATCCGGTCGGCGATGTCTACGCCTGCCCGTTCGCCATCCACGAGAACTTCCTCGCCGGCAACATTCTCGACAATGGTGGCTTCCAAGAGATCTGGCAGCACTCGGAGCTGTTCGGTGAGTTGCGTGAACCGCAGAATGCGGGGGCCTGTACCAAGTGTGCCCACTTCGACGCGTGCCGCGGCGGCTGCATGGCGGCGAAGTTCTTCACCGGGCTGCCACTCGCGGGTCCCGATCCCGAATGTGTCCAGGGCTTCGGTGAGCAACTGCTCGCCGGCGACCGCACCACCCCGACCGCCAACAAAGACCATTCGCGCGGCACGCCGCTGACGCTGATGACCCGACGCGACGACGGCGAGCTCACACCGATCGGTGCCCCGCCGTCGAAGAACTGTGATGAGAACCCGCTGGCCGGGTTCTCTCTGTAGCCGCACCGGCAGATAGGTAAACGATAATGGTCACCAATCCCTGGGCCCGTAATCCCTGGTTCGAATCCGTTCACGAGGCGCAACGCCGCGCCAAGAAGCGACTGCCGAAGTCGGTGTACTCGTCGTTGATCGCCGGTACGCAGGCCGGCGTGACCGTCCGCGACAACGTCGATGCGTATTCGGAAATCGGGTTTGCCCCGCACGTGATCGGTGCGCAGCCCGAGCGAGAACTCGCGACCACGGTGATGGGGCAGGAGTTGCCGTTCCCGGTGCTGATCAGCCCCACCGGGGTGCAGGCCGTCGACCCCGACGGTGAGGTCGCGGTGGCACGTGCCGCGGCGGCACGCGGCACGGCGATGGGGTTGTCCAGCTTTGCCTCTCATCCGATCGAAGAGGTCACGGCGGTCAACGACAAGATCTTCTTCCAGATCTACTGGCTCGGCAGCCGCGAGGAGATCCTCGAGCGTGCCCTGCGCGCGAGGGAGGCCGGGGCCAAGGGGCTGATCGTCACCACCGATTGGGTTTTCAACGTCGGCCGCGACTGGGGCAGCCCGGAGATCCCGGAGAAGGTGGACGTCAAGGCGTTGCTGCGGCTCGCGCCGGAGATCGCGGTCAAGCCGCGCTATGCGATGGACTGGATTCGCGACGGCAAGATCAACATTCCGGACCTGACGGCACCGAATGTGTCCAAGGGCAAGGGATTACCCGGACCGACGTTTTTCGGTGCCTATGGGGAGTGGATGAGCACCGCACCGCCCACGTGGGACGATCTGGCCTGGCTTCGCGAGAAGTGGGGCGGTCCGTTCATGGTCAAGGGTGTCACCCGCCTCGACGACGCCAGACGCGCCGTCGACATCGGTGCGACGGCACTGTCGGTGTCCAATCACGGCGGCAACAACCTCGACGGCACCCCGGCCACGATCCGGATGTTGCCGGCAATCGCCGACGCGGTCGGTGACCAGATCGAGGTCCTGCTCGACGGCGGTATCCGCCGCGGCAGCGACGTCGCCAAGGCGGTGGCGCTCGGTGCCCGCGCCGTGATGATCGGCCGGGCGTATCTGTGGGGGCTGGCCGCCAACGGTCAGGCCGGCGTCGAGAACGTGCTCGACCTACTCCGCATGGGTCTTGACGGCGTGGTGATGGGCTTGGGCCACAAGAGTGTTCACGAACTCTCCCGGGACGACCTGATCATCCCCGACGACTTCACGCGCTCCTTCGGCGACGCCTGAAACCGAGCGCGCTCAGACCTTGGAGTTGCCCATGTCGATCTGGAACTGTGAGCCCGTGACGGCGCGTGCCTGCGGGGAGGTCAGGTACAGCACCGCGTCGGAGATGTCATCGAGTGACGCAACCGGGAAGTGATCCAGCATCGAGATGAAATACCTTGTGTATTCGCCCATCTCGAAGATCTTCAGGGCCGAGGGATCGGCGACACCCATCGGGGTATCCACCGCGTACGGGTGGATGGAGTTGACCCGGATGCGGCGAGGGGCGAGTTCTTTTGCCACCGTCTGGGCCAGTCCGGTCAAGGCGTACTTCGACGCCGAATACGCCGCCTGCACCGGCATCGCCTTGAGTCCGGCGACCGAGGCGATGACGACGATCGATCGGTTCTCCGCGTCGGTGTCCAACAGTGCGGGGATGGTGGCGCGCAACGTCTTCCAGGTGCCCACGACGTTGACGTCGACGACGTCGGTGAATTCCTGTTCGGTCAGCTCCCACGACAGTCCCCACGAGAGGATCCCGGCGTTGGCGATGACGTGGTCGATGCGGCCGAACTGCCGGACCCCGTCGGCAACGAGCTGCTCCTGGAACGCCAGGTCGCGGGTATCGCCTTGGCGGGCTAGGATTTTCCCGCCTGCTTCCTCGACGAGGCGGATGGTTTCGGCGAGGTCGTCGCCGGTTGCCGCGGGGTAGGTGATGTGATCGGCGACTTCTCCTGCGATGTCAAGGCCGATGATCGACGCACCCTCACGGGCAAAGCGGAGGGCGTGGTTACGTCCTTGGCCACGGGCGATGCCGGTGATGTAGACGACCTTGCCGTCGAACTGTCCCATGGGCAAAAACTGTAACACGTTCTACTTCAACGTGACGGGTAACCGAGGATGCGCTGACGGCGGGTCAGTCGACCCAGAGATCGGCCGGATCGGTCGCCTGCCGAGCCGGGCCGGCGGGCGTGGGCGGGGTGGTCCGCGAGAAGCGTGGTGCCACCTGCGCCTGCATGACCCCGTCGATCTCGACGAGGTTGCTGCGGGCGGCCATGTGGGGGTCGGCCGGAGCCTCGGCAAAGGTCAGCACCGGCGACGTGCAGGCGTCGGTGCCCTCGAAGATCTCGGCCCACTCGTCGCGGGTGCGGGTGGCGAAGGTGTCGGTGAAGACCTGCTTCAGCCGGGGCCAGTTCGCCATGTCGTTCTGCTCGGGCAGGTCGGTCTCGGTGAGTCCGAGGCCCTTGATGAGTTCGGCGTAGAACTGCGGCTCGATCGCGCCGACCGCCATGTACCTGCCGTCGGAGGTTTCATAGACCTCGTAGTAGGGCGCGCCGGTGTCGAGGAGGTTCACGCCGCGCTCATCCGACCACAATCCGGTGCCACGGAATGCCCACATCATCTGTCCGAGAACGGAAGCCCCGTCGACCATCGCGGCGTCGACGACCTGGCCGCGGCCGGAGAACTGACGCTCGAACAGTGCGGCGAGCACGCCCATGATCAAGAACATCGAGCCGCCGCCGAAGTCGCCGGCCAGGTTGAGCGGCGGCACGGGACGCTCGCCGCGGCGACCGATCGCGTGCAGTATGCCGGTGAGCGAGATGTAGTTGATGTCGTGGCCGGCGCGGTCGGCGCGCGGGCCGTCCTGGCCCCAGCCGGTCATGCGCCCGTAGACCAGGCCCGGGTTGAGCTCGGCGACGTCGTCGGGACCGAAGCCGAGACGTTCCATGACGCCCGGCCGGAATCCCTCGAGCACGACGTCGGCCTTGCCGATGAGGCGCCGGACGGTGTCGCGATCGGTCGGATCCTTGAGGTTCGCCTCGACGACGCGGCGTCCGCGCAGCAGCGCGTCGGCGTTGCGGCCTTCCGGGGGGAGTGTGCCGGGGCGTTGGACTCGGATGACATCGGCACCGAGGTCGGCCAACATCATCGCCGCATGCGGACCGGGGCCGATGCCGGCGAATTCGACTACGCGCAGCCGATTCAGCGGTCCATTCGTGGCGCCGTTCGCTGTCGGTTCAATGGTCATGGGCGTCCCTCCCTCGACGGGTGTCGGTTGTGTTCTGCGACACAGGTGCGCTCCAGGATTGCACAACCGATCGAGCGCTCGTACAAGTGGTCGGAAACTGCCGGATTCGGGTCGGTCAATTGCCGTCGACCGGGTTACCGCGGCGGTCCGAGCGCATTACACTTGCTCGAATGGTGCGACCGGCGGCGTTGGGGCAGTACGCGTCGCCGCAGGTTGCAGATTCTGAAGTCACCCTGCTCGTGCCGGTCGGGTCGGTGGAACAGCACGGCCCGCATCTCCCACTCGATACCGATACCCGGATCGCGGTGGCGGTGGCCGCGGGTACCCGGAGCGCCCTGTCCGATCCTGCCCACTACGTCATCGCGCCGGAGATCGCCTACGGGGCGAGCGGTGAGCACGAGGGCTTTGCCGGGACGATCTCGCTGGGGCAGGAGGCGCTGGCCGGCCTCCTCATCGAATTCGGCCGCAGTGCGTGCCGGTGGGCGCGTCGAATCGTCTTCGTCAACGGACATGGCGGCAATGTGGCGACGTTGGCCACCGCCGTGCGCACATTGCGATATGAGCGGCGTGAGGTCACCTGGTATGCCTGTGCCTTCCCCGGTGGCGACGCACACGCCGGACATACGGAAACCTCTATCCTGCTGCACCTTTCACCGGAGTCGGTACGCATCGATCGCCTTGAACCCGGCAATTGTGAACCGATGGGTGTATTGATGGGGGCCATGCGTTCGGGCGGGGTGGTGGCGGTGAGCGAGAACGGAATCCTCGGCGATCCGCGGTCGGCGACCGCCGAGCATGGTGCCGACCTACTCGGCGGGGCGGTCGCCGACCTCGCCCGGGCGGTCGCGGGATGGACTGTCGACGACGGGGGGAGGCTGCGGTGACGATAACCGAGTGGGTCGCGCAAACGGTACCGGACGGCAGTGATGCGGGATTGCCGGATGGTTTCCAGGTCCAGATCGACATGCGGTGCGCGCGCCGCGGAGATCTTCGATATCTCGTCGGCGGGTCACCCACCCGGATGCTGCGGCTCGGTGACACCGCCCTGGGCATGACATCGGCGGATGGCCGAATCGAGGTGTGTGACGCCGCCACGCGGAGCCTGTCACGCACGCTGCTCGAGGCGGGCATCGCCCACCCGCGACCCATGGCGGGGCCAACGCCGGACGATGTCACCATCGTGATCCCGGTGCGCGACAACCAGTTCGGCGTCGACCGGTTACTCGCCGCCGTCGCCGGGACGCGCGTCATCGTCGTCGACGACGGCTCCGCGGTACCGCTCACCGCGCAGGGGGCGCTCGTCGAATTGATCCGCTTCGAGCACAATCGTGGGCCGGCGGCGGCGCGCAACGCCGGGGCGGCGGCCGCCACGACCGACTTCGTCGCATTCCTCGATTCCGACGTGGTACCCGAGCCGGACTGGCTGGTGATGCTGCTGGCCCACTTCTCCGATCCACTGGTGGCGCTGGCGGCGCCGCGCATCGTCGGCTTGTCGGCGCACCCGCACGAGGGACGGCAGTCGATGGCCGAGCGGTACGAGAACGGGTATTCCTCCCTCGACATGGGTCCTGCCGAGGCTGCCGTCGCACCTGGTACATCCGTACCATACGTGCCCAGCGCGGCAATGATCCTGCGGCGCAAGTCGTTCTGTGGATTCGATGAGGACCTGCGGGTCGCTGAGGACGTCGATCTGTGCTGGCGGCTACACGAGACGGGGTGGCGGGTGCGCTACGACCCGGTTGCTCGGGTCGCCCACGATCATCGGACGAATATGCGCGAGGTGCTCTCCCGCCGCCGCTACTACGGCACCGGTGCCGCGTTTCTTGCGCAACGGCACGGCACGCGGGCCGCGCCGATGGTGATGACCGCCTCGATGGGGGTGGCCGTGGCGGCGCTGCTGTCGAGGACCACGTTCGGTCTCGTCCTGGCCTTCCTCGTGCTGGGCCGGACGGCGTATCGGCTGCGGAGCCGGCTCGGTGACCTACCCGACGCCCCGGTGGCGGCGGCCCAGATGACGGGCCGCGCTGCCGGGTATGGGTTACTGCAGGCGGCCGGGGCGATCTGTCGGCACTATTGGCCGGTCGCAGTACTACTTGCCTTGGTGTCTCGGCGCTTTCGATGCCTGGTCATCGAGGTCGCGATCGCCGAAGGGCTCATCGAATGGGTGCGGGCCGTGCTGGCCGATACCACCCGTGAACCGGCCATCGGGCCGTTCGCCTACCTGCTCTGCCGACGCCTCGACGACCTCGCCTACGGTGCGGGTCTCTGGGAAGGTGTTGTGCGCGAACGCGATCTCGGCGCATTGCGTCCGGTCGTGACACGCTGAGGTGCGCTCGCCGGACGTCAGCGGATCGGAGCATTCCGACGTCGTCATCGTCGGGGCGGGCAGCGCCGGATGTGTGCTTGCCGAGAAGCTGAGCCGCGACGGCGCCCGGTCGGTGCTGCTGCTCGAGCAGGGGCCGTCGTTTCCCGACGTCGGTATCCGCGATCTGCGCCGGCTCCCGGTCGGGGCCGATTCACGATATGTGACGACGATTCCGGAACGTTCGGGTCAGGTCGTGGTGCGTGGGCGTGGGCTCGGGGGATCGTCGGCAATCAACGGCGGCTACTTTCTGCGTTGGCACGACACCGATTTCGCCGGATGGCCGGCCGGCTGGGACCGCGGCACGGTCGAGTCCGCCTACCGTGAACTCGACGATCCCGACGGCACCATGTCGGTGCGTCCGGCCGCCGATGCCGAACTCGGCGCGGCGGCATCGGCCTTCGAATCCTTCTGGTCCGCACGGGTACCCGTGCGCGACGTCGCACACAGGTGGCCGATCGTGGGACTCAATCGGGTCCTGGGCAACCACCTCGGCGGACTACGGATGACCGCCGCCGAGGCATACCTGCGCCCTGCGGCCGGCCGGCCGAACCTGCGGGTGGTCACCGGCGCCCGCGTCGGCGAGCTACTTGTCCGCGGGCGCACGGTCACCGGCGTCCGGACCGTCGGGGGCGCCGACATCTCGGGCGGAGAGGTGATCCTGTGCGCCGGGACGCTGGGCACGGCCGAACTGCTGTTGCGGTCGCCGCAGGGTGCTCTCCGCGTCGGTCAGACGGTGCGGGTCGGCGAACACCGGGAGATCCAGGTCGGTTATGGCCGACGCGGCGTCGAGGAACTCAAGCCTCTCCTGCAGACCGTCGTCCACACCGACGACGGCGTCGAGATCCGTTGCTATTCCGATGATTTCGACCGATACATCTCGGGCGGAGCGGGGGGTCGGCCGGTGATCGGGATCGCCGGGATGACGCGTGCGGGCCGCGGCGAGGTGACCTTGGGGGTGGTGGCCCCGGGTGGGGTGATCCCGGCGGCGCGCGGTGGGCTGCGCCTGTCGCTCGCTCCGCTCGACCCGGCCGATGCCGCCGCGATGTGGTCGCGAGCAGATGACGTCGCAGATATGTTGGCGTCCACGGAATTCGGCGATCTGGTCGTCCCCGGATCGATCGTCATCGACCCGGTGATCCGCACCTCCCAGCACGCCTGGGGCTCCATGCCGATGGGCGAGACCACCGACGGGCTCGGTGCGGTCGACGGGGTGCGGGGACTGCGCATCGTCGATGGATCGATCCTGCCTACTCCCGGACGCAGTGGGCCACATGCCACCACCATGATGATGGCCTGCCGGATCGGGGATGACTTGGCAGCCGGCGATCACGCGTGACGGATACCCGGCGCGTATCCGGGTGTCAGATCAGCGTGGACCAGTAGTCCCAGAATCGGATGCCGATGGCGACGATGACGATCGCGTACCACAGAGGCAGTAGCACCCAGAGCCAGCCGCGGATCTCGTGGGCCCGATCGGAGTCACCCATGAGGCGTCCGACGCTGAGGATCAGCAGGATCGGCGTCAGCGCCCAGACCGCCATGCAGTACGGGCAGAGTGCGTTGATCCGGTACAGGCTCTGGAAGGCGAGCCAGTTGACGAAGACGAAACCCAATGCGAGACAGATTGTCTGGCCAAGCCAATACCAGCGTGGCAGGGTCACCCGGGTGGTGGTCAGGACGCCGGTCACGATGATCACCGAGAACGCGGCGATACCGATCAGCGGATTGGGGAATCCGAAGAGGCGGGCCTGCGCGGTCACCATGACCGAGCCGCACGACAGCACCGGATTGATGCTGCAGCTCGGCACATATGACGGATTGATCAGGATCTGGATGCGCTCGATCGTCAGTGTCGTCGAGGCGACGAAGCCGACGACACCGAGGACGAACACCACGATTCCGGTGACGCGGGAGACCTCCGGCCGCTGCAGCCACCACGAACGGCCGTCGTCGATCCCGCTGCCGTCGGTGGCCACGGCGGCGGCGTCCTGCTCTTGCACGTCAGTCGGTTCCGTGGTCGGTGTCCCGGAATCGGGGGCCGCATCGGCGCGAGATTCGGTCTTGCTCATGGTTCGTCGCTTCGCTTCGGGTGTACTCACTGCTGGGCGCCGGCGGCCTGGTTGATTGCGGCGAGGAAGGCCTGCGGCCCCTGCTGGATATCGAAGTCCTGGCCGTTGATCTTGACCGTGGGTGTTCCGCTGATCTGAGACTTGTTGGTCTGATCGGTGACCCACGCCTTGAAGTGCGCATCGCTGATGCACTGCTTGACGTTGCCGGGAGCGCCGGCCTTGGTGGCATACGAGGCCAACTGGTCGTCGCTCAGACCCGCACTGTTCTCTTCGGGCTGGTTCTCATACAGAAGGCCGTGGAACTTCAGCCACACCGCGAAATTGTCGGCCCCCTTGGTCGCCTCGGCGACACACGCCGAGGCGTTGGCCGAGCGCGTGGAGTAATCGGTGCTGGACATCTTGTCGAGGATCGCGACGGGCTGATAGTCGATGGCGACCTTCGGGTTGGACCGCGCCTGCGTCAGCGCGTCGGAGTAGACCTGCTCGAACTGCTTGCAGACCGGGCACTGGAAGTCCTCATAGATCTGCACGGTCGCCGGCGGCGTGGTACCCGCCGGAGCGGTGGTGAGCCGGAAGGCGTTGTTGGTCACGACCGACGGCGTGGCACCGGCGATCGGCGCGCCGTCGTCTTTGCTGCCGAGCTTGCCGTTGGATGCGAGAATGGCAACTGCCACGACAGCGGCGATCACGATGATCGCGACTGTCGATCCGATCCGTATCCACAGCGAACGTCGCCGTTCGGCTGCGCGCGGATCGACAATCGGCTTGCGGCGTTTGTCTGCCACTGTTCTCTCTCCCTGGTTCACGGGTTCGGTGCGCGGACGTCGGGCACCTGGCGCCGGCCATACCGGGTCGCATGGACCTGCATGGACCTGCACGCCGGTGTTCAGGGTACTGGCAGGTGGCTGAGGACTATCTGAGCGGTACCGAGGCCGGGACGTTGGTCCCGCGTGGCCCTCGTCACGTCGGTGGCCGGCCGCCCGAGAGCGGGCCGTTCAGCGCTTCTACACACGGTCGTAGACTGGGCGCGACGCCGTCTCGCTGCGACGTTGCTAGGAGAGCTTCTGTGACCGCCCCAGACGATGCCCGTACCGATGTCGATTCGCCTGCCGATGTGGATCCGTCCACTGATGTCGAATCCCCATCAGACCCGGTGACCGGGCAACCCGACGCCGACGACTCGAAGGTCGCCGTACCGGCCGCCGACACATCAGGCCCGCGCCGGCCCACCGTCGCAGCGACGCGTTGGGTCGGTGCGGTGCTCATCGCGGGCTTGGCAGGTGTCGTCGTCTACGCCTTGGTGTCCGGGCCGGCGCGCCAGATCGAACGCGGCGACCCGTATCCCGGCCTGACCACCTCGGTGCTCGTCGTCGCCGGGTACTTCGCCGGCGCCGCGCTCGCCGCCTTGTGCCTGGGCGCACTGGCCTTCGTGGTGACCGGTTCGCGGCCCGACCACGACGGCATCATCGACGCCGGGGTCTACCGCGCGCACCGGCTGGTGTCGGGTGCGACGCCGGTGTGGGCGCTGCTCGCCTGGGTGATGGTGGGGGTCTCGGCAGCCGACGGCTACGGGGTCTCGCTGAGCAAACTGCTGTCCTCGGGGAAGCTGTTCGAGGCGATCGGCATCAGTGAAGGGGCTGTCGCCTGGCTGGTGGTCGCCATTCTCGCCACGATCGTCGCCATCGCGATCCGATTCTTCTTGTCGTGGATCGCGCACCTGGTGCTGCTTGTTCCCACCGGCATCGCGGTCGCCGCGTTGCCGATGGCAGGCAACGGCGGGCAGGGACCGAATCACGACTACGCCACCAGCCTCGTCATCCTCTTCGTACTGGCGCTGGCCGTGTCCATCGGCTACCGCGTCGCCTATGTGACGGCGCCGGCCATTCGCAGTGAGGGTGACCGCGCGATCCTCGAACGCCGGCACGCGCGGGTCGTGGCGGTCGCCGACATCGTGGCACTGCTTTCCGGGATCTTCCTCGTCGCGCTGTTCGTACCTGCCCGGTTCCTGTTCACCACCGCATTCGGGGTGGCATCGGTGCTGATGGTGCTCGGTCTGCTGGCGGCGGCGGCATGCAGTGTGTGCGCGTTGCGGCCCGGGCCGCCACGCGCCCGGCTCGGGCGTGCCGGGCTGGGCGGGGGCGCACCGCTGGGGGGGGGCTGGGCGTGCTGGGCGGGCATGGTCACCCGGGG
>NZ_JBNCNR010000035.1:16685-28469 GCF_049847065.1 Gordonia sp. DT219
CGGTCGCGGGGCGTGCCGGGGGGGTGGGGGGGGGGGGGGGGGGGGGGGCGGGGCGTGGGGGGGGGGGGGGGGGGCGCCCGGCCCCCCCCCGCGACCGGATCTGGCGTGCCGAGCTGATCGGTGTCGCAGCGATGGTCGTGGTCTTCGCGTGCTGGGCGGTCATGGACACCCGGGTGGCCCCGCGCCTGCTCGCGCATCCATTCACCGCGTGGGACGTCTTCCTCGGCTACGAACTGCCCGGTCCGCCGACTGCGCTACGGCTGGCCACGTTCTGGCGCTTCGACTTTCTCATCGGGACCGCGTTCATCGTCGTCGCGGCGCTCTACGGTCTCGGGGTGTGGCGCTTGCGCCGCCGCGGCGACGAGTGGCCGTGGGGCCGCACCCTTTCTTGGATGCTGGGTTGTCTGTGCGCTGTCGTCGTCACCGGGTCGGGGGTGCGCGCCTACGGGTCGGCGATGTTCAGTGCGCACATGGCAGAACACATGGCGCTCAACATGTTCGTGCCCGTGCTCCTGGTACTCGGTGCCCCGGCGACCCTCGCCCTGCGTGCGTTGCCGACCGCCGGCTCTGCCCGCCCGCCCGGCCCGCGGGAATGGTTGTTGTGGTCTTTGCATTCGAAGGTGACCCGGGTGCTGTCGAGTCCGGTGGTCGCACTGCTGCTGTTCGTGTTGTCGTTGTATGCGGTGTACTTCACCGCCATCTTCGCCACCTTCACCCGCTACCACTGGGGTCACGAGCTGCTGACGATCCACTTCATCGTCGTCGGCTACCTCTTCTACTGGGTGATCATCGGCATCGACCCGGGCCCGCGTCGTATCCCATACCTGGCACGCATCGGATTGTTGTTCGCGGTCATGCCTTTTCACGCGTTCTTCGGGATCGCGTTGATGACGAAGTCGTCGGTGATCGCCGAGAAGTTCTACAGTGAGGTCCATTTGCCGTGGGTCACCGACCTTCTCGCCGACCAGTGGACGGGCGGTGCGATCGCCTGGGGGGCCAGTGAGGTGCCGGTGGTTCTCGTGGTGGTGGCGATCGTCACGCAGTGGGCCAAATCCGACCGGCGCGATGCCCGTCGCGCCGACCGGCATGCGGAGACCTACGAGGACACCGAACTCGACGACTACAACAAGATGCTCGAAGAACTCACCCGATCGCGGCGCTGAGTTCGGGCGTTCGCGTGGTTGGCGGGGTAGGCCTCGCCGATCGCCGACTTGACCGGAACGGGGACAATCGACATATGCGGTGTGAGGTCGCGCGAGAGGCGCTGTCGGCACGTGTCGACGGAGAGCGTGAGACCGTGCCGTCGGCCCGGGTCGACGAACACCTCGCCGGGTGCGCCGAATGTGCGCAGTGGTATCAGGCGCTGCAGCTGTTCACCTTTCCCGAGATCGGTGAACCGATGCGGGTGGTGCGGGCCGACACCGCACCCGACCTCGTCGACCGGATGATCGCCGCGGCCGGCGACGGCGGACCTGTTGTCGAGAACAGAGCCGAGAAGTCCTCACGTATGTGGTGGGCGCTTGCGGCGGTGTGCGCCTTCGTCGCGGGGGCATCGGCGGTGGGCGTGGTGGTGACGCACGGATCGGTGACGATGATCTGCCTGTTCGCGCTTGCCGTCGCCGCGACCGTCGGGGTCACGGTGCGCGCGCGGCAGTAGCCGCCCGATGACGGTCCCAGTGGCGGCGGCTCAGCGGCGGGCGTCGCCGAAATGCTGCAGCCGCAGACTGTTGGTGACGACGAACAGCGATGACAGGGCCATCGCGGCGCCGGCGATCAGCGGGTTGAGCACGCCGAGCGCCGCGATCGGGATTGCGGCGACGTTGTAGCCGAAGGCCCACACGAGGTTCGTCCGGATGGTGCGCTGCGTGGCGCCGGCCAGACTGAGGGCGGCGGGTACTGCACGCAGGTCGTCGCGGACCAGGATCACGTCGGCGGCGCCGATCGCGACGTCGGTGCCGCGTCCGATGGCCAGCCCGAGGTCGGCGGTCGCGAGGGCGGGGCCGTCGTTGATGCCGTCGCCGACCATCGCCACCGAGTGGCCGTCGTCCTGCAGCCGGCGCAGGGTCTCGACCTTTTGATCCGGGAGTACCTCGGCGATGACGTCGTCGACGCCCACCGCCTCGGCGACGGCCCGGGCGGCGCCCTCGTTGTCACCGGTGAGCAGGATCGTGCGCAGCCCGGCCGCCTGCAACGCCGCGATCGCCGGTGCCGCCGACGGCTTGACGGAGTCGGCGACCGCGATCGCGGCGGCGGGCTCGTCGTCGATGATGACGTACACGACGGTCTTGCCCTGCGTCTGCGCATCGCGGCGCGCACGGGCCAGTTCGGTGGGGACCACGAGCGAATGCGCGGCCCACCGCGGCGACCCGACCCGCACCGTCTGCGAGCCGACCACCCCGCCGACGCCGCGTCCGGGTTCGACATGGAAGTCGCTCACCTGCGCGCGCCGGTCCTCGTCGACGGCGGCGGCGATCGCGGTGCCGACCGCGTGTTCGGAGGCGGCCTCCACCGCGGCAGCCAGCGCGAGAACCTCATCGGCGTCGAATCCTGCTGCCGCATGGACGGATTCGACCGACAGTGAGCCCTCGGTCACGGTGCCGGTCTTGTCGAAGACGACGGTGTCGATCAGACGTGAGGTGTCGAGGGTCTGATATCCCTTCAGGAAGATGCCGAGTTGTGCGCCCCGGCCGGTCGCCACCATCACCGCGATCGGGGTCGCGAGGCCCAACGCGCACGGGCAGGCGATGATCAGCACGGCCAGCGCGGCCGACACCGCGCGGTCGGCCGGTTCTCCGGCGAGCAGCCAGGCAGCCAGGGTCACCAGCGCGAGGGCGACGACGACCGGGACGAACACCCCGGCGATTCGGTCGGCCAGCCGCTGCGCGCGCGCCTTGCCCGATTGCGCCTGCTCGACCAGCCGCATCATCCCGGCGAAGGCGGTGTCGGCGCCGACCGCGGCAGCCTCGACGATCAGCCGCCCGTTGAGCACGGTGGTGCCGCCGATGACCGCCTCGCCCGGGGTGACGTCGACCGGCCGGGATTCGCCGGTCATCGCGCTCATGTCGATGGCCGCACTGCCGTCGATGACGAGGCCGTCGGTGCCGACCGTCTCACCCGGGCGGACGACGAAGCGCTGCTGTTCTTTGAGTTCCTCGGCCGGGATCCGCATCTCGCGTCCGTCGGCAAGAAGTACCGCAACGTCTTTCGCGCCGATCGCGGCCAGCGCCCGCAACGCCCCGCCGGCCCGTGAACGGGCACGCGCCTCGAAGTAGCGGCCGGCGAGGACGAGGACCGTGACGCCGGTGGCGACCTCGAGATAGATCGAGTCGCTGCTCCAGATCGCGTCCCACACGCCGTGGGTGGCCGCCGCATCGGGGTCGGTGGTGAACATCGAGTACAGCGACCAGCCGGTGGCTGCCAGCACTCCCAGCGTGACCAGGGTTTCCATGGTGGCCGCGCCGGTGCGCAGGTTCTTGGCCGCGACCCGGTAGAACGGCCACGCACACCAGGTGAGGATCGGCGCGGCCATCGCGAGCAGCAGCCACTGCCAGCCGGTGAAGCGGGTGGCCGGCACCACCGCGAACACGATCGACATGTCGGCCAGCGGGACGAACAGCACCACCGCGACGGCCAGACGCCGGAACAGGCGCTTCGCGTCGTCGGCGTCGGTGTCGGGGATCTCGGTGGGCACCTCGGAGCGCGGGGTCGCGCCGTAGCCGGCCTTGTCGACGACCGAACACAGTTCCTCGGTGCTGATCTGAGGCGATGCGTCGACCGTGGCCACCCGGGTCGCGTAGTTGACCGAGGCGCGCACCCCGTCGACCTTGTTGAGCTTGCGTTCCACACGCGCCGCGCAGGCACCGCAGGTCATGCCGGTGACGTCGAGTTGGCGCCGCTGTTGCTCGGTGGCGGCATCGGCATCGGGCATCGTGTCGGTCGCCGCGTCATGCAGGGTGGTCACATCATCCTCGATCTCTCGGCCCGCCGACGCGATCTCCGACGGCGTCCCGGGCCACAACACACTCGTCCTCCGAGGATAGGTCGGTCGGCGGGGCCGTCGAGTTCCCGCCTGATCAGGTGGGCTGCGTCACAATCGGGGATCGGGCGGCTCAGACCGAGCGGCGGTGGTGCGTCGTCGAGGCGGCGATCAGTGATTCGCGGGCGCGGGCGACCCGGGATCGGACGGTACCGACCGGGCAGCCGGTGACGTCGGCGGCCTCCTGATACGAGAGCCCGAGGATCGAGGTGAGCACCAGTGCCTCGCGGCGCTCGGCGGGCAGGCCTTCGAGCAGGAGGTTCACCTCGACGAGGTCCTCCCACCGGGAGCGGGTGATGCGGGTGGCGTCGGCCGCCGACACCCAGTCCACCCCGGAACTGATCCGCGGGCGGGACCGGTCGTGGCGTACCTCGTCGGCGCACACGCGTCGCGCGATCGACAGCAGCCATGTCTTCGCGCTGGCCTCGGCCCGGAACCGGGAGATGCTCTTCATGGCCCGGAGATAGGTTTCCTGGGTGAGATCGTCGGCGGTCGAGGCATGCCCGAGATGGGCGATGAACCGCCATACGTCCTTCTGGGTGGCGCGGATGAACGCCGTCAGCGCTGCCCGGTCGCCCGTCGCGGCGAGCAGCGCGGCGCGCGTCAGCTCGGCGTCGGACGGGCATTCCATGCCGCTCACCCTATCGGGTCGGCCGTTGCGGCGGCGATGCCCACCCCGGGGGGCTAGGACACGCCCCAGTCGCGCAGCACGCCGGTGTAGCGCTTGGGTGGCGGTGACGCGAACTCGCCGGAGGAGGTGCCGGTACGCAGCCCCATCGCCGCCATCGCCGAGAGCATTCCGACACCGGCGGCGACGCCGTCGATGACGGGCGCGCCGATCTGGGCCGAAACCTGTTGCGCCAGATCGGCCATCCCGGCACAGCCGAGGAGGATGGCGTCGGAGCGGTCGTCGGCCAGTGCCTGTACGCACGCCTTGGCGAGGATGTCGGCGGCGTCGGGACGCGAGTCGAGTTCGAGCACCGGTATCTCGCAGGCGTGGATGCCGAGGCACTGGACGGCGAAACCGTAGTGGTCGACGAGGTCGCGGGCGTGTCCGATCGTGCGCGAGAGCGTGGTGACGACGGAGAACCCGCGGCCCAGGGGTGCGGCCAGATGCATGCCGGCCTCGGCGATTCCCAGGACCGGGGCGTGCGCGAGTTCGCGGGCGGCGTCGAGCCCGGGATCGCCGAAGCAGGCCAGCAGGTAGCCGTCGGCGCCGGGATGGGTGGCGATCGCGTCGAGCACCCCGGGGACCGCGAGCGCCTCGTCGTAATGGCTCTCGATCGATTCCGGGCCCATCGCGGCGGTGACCGCGACGATCTCGGCGTCGGCCCGCGCGACGGAACGGGCGGCGTCGGAGATCATCGCGGTCATCGCGGCGGTGGTGTTCGGGTTGATGACGACCAGCCTCATGGCGGCGCGCTCACCTCTCGTCCGATCCCGCTGCCGATCGGCTTCGCATTCGCCTCACCTCACGCCGTGGTGAGCGACGCGGTGCCGCCGTCGTTCTCGCCGTCGCCGGCCGACACGGTGGTCGGTTCGCCGTCGACGCTTGTCGTGCCGTCGGCGGCGACGGAGATGTCGGTGGTGGAGTGCGCGGTCACCTCGGCCGGCGCAGTCGCACGCCCGTACACGAACTCGTTGGGCGCCAAGCGCATTCCGGTGTAGTAGATGATCAGTCCGGCACCCGCGCCCATGAACCAGGTGAAGCTGGCCTCGTAGGCGGTGCCCCAGATGACGAACGAGATCGGCAGGATCGAGGCGAGGATCACCGAGATCACCGCGACCGGATTCCAGCCGTTGCGGTAGAAGTAGGTGCCCCGCGGTTCACGGGTGAACAGGTCGTCGACGACGATCCGCTGCTTCTTGACGAGGTAGAAGTCGGCGATGAGGATGCCGAACAGCGGGCCGATCACCGCGCCGAGCGTGTCCATCGTGTAGTGGATCGCGCTGGGATTGTTGAACAGATTCCACGGGGTGATCAGCACCGAGCCGACCGCCGCGATCATGCCGCCCATCCGCCAGGTGACCTTGGTCGGCGCCACGTTGGAGAAGTCGAAGGCGGGGGAGACGAAGTTCGCGACGATGTTGATGCCGATGGTGGCGATGGCGAAGGTGAGCACGCCGAGCACTGCGGCGGTGGTGTTGTCGATGTGGTCGACGATGTGGACCGGGTCGGTGACGATCTTGCCGTCGGCGTCGCGGCCGATGACGGTCGCCCCGGCAGATACGGTGCACACCACCAGGATCGAGAAGAACAAGAAGTTCACCGGCAGGCCCAGGAAGTTGCCCTTCTTCACCTCACCGAATGTCCGGCCGTAGCGGGAGAAGTCGCCGAAGTTGAGCATCGGACCCGAGAAATACGACACCACCAGGGCGAAGGCGCTGATCATCGCGGTGATCGACCCCCAGCCGGTGGTCCCCGATCCCTCGGACAGATCGAAGTGCACGTTGCTCCACCCGGCCTTGACGATGAGGTAGGCGGCCAGTGCGATCATCACGACATAGACTGCGGGACCGCAGAAGTCGATGAATTTGCGGATGGTGTCCATGCCGTTCCAGAACACGATGGCCTGCAACACCCACATCAGGATGAAGCCGCCCCAACCGACCGGGGACAGGCCGAGGAAGAAGTGTGAGCCGTCCTCGCCGTACTGTGCCAGTGACGGCCAGAACTTCAACGCCAGCAAGCCGAATGCGACCGAGGCGAGGTAGGTCTGGATGCCGTACCACACCACCGCGATCACCCCGCGGATGATCGCCGGGATGTTGGCGCCCTTGACGCCGAAGCAGATTCGGGTGGTCACCGGGTACGGCACCCCGGCCTTCTGCGAGGGTTTGGCGACCAGATTGCACAGCAGGTTGACCGCCACGATGCCGACGAGCAACGCGATCAGCACCTGCCAGGCCGCGATACCGAGAGCAAAGAGGCTGCCCGCGAACACATATCCGCCGACGCTGTGCACGTCGGACATCCAGAAGGCGAAGATGTTGTACCAGGACCAGTTCTGCTCTTTGAGCGGAGCGAGATCCTCGTTGGTCAGAGATGGGTCGTAGCCGGGTTTGATGACGCTCGCGCCGGCGGCGCTGTGATGCGTCTGCGCCCCCGCGGAGTCGGTTGATGTGGCCATGGATGATGCTCCTCACAGGAAAGTGTTGAGGAACAACCTAAGAACGATTTGTTACCCGGCGATTAATCGGCGGATATATTCTGGGCGGCCATCACGTGGTGCGGTGGCGGCGCTCCTCGGAATCGGGTGGCGCAAGCGACACCTCGGGTTCGATCCCGCGGAACTGCTCGAGACCGTCGATGCGCGGACCGTCTTTGGTGGCGTGCTCCCAGAGCTGGTCCTGCAGCCGGGTGGCCTTCGCCGCGACCGCACGCGCCGCCTTCTGCGTGGCCTCGGTGATCGATGCGGCCAGCTCGTCGGGAGTGACGGTGTCCAGATCGTCGAGGTCGATCTCGGTCTCGATGACCACGCCACGGGCGTTCACCCAGATGTGGACGTACTCGTCGGCCGACCACGCGTCGGCGGTGAGCGCTCGGAGACGTTCGGTGATCGCGGCGGTCTCGTTGCGGAACCGATGAACGCTGCCCGCGATGTCGTCGAGGATCGATTCGAAGTCCAGTGGTGAACCCATGTCGGCCATTGTGCCCGGCGCGGCGCGGCAGGGGGAACTGCTGGGGTCTGGTCGATGTGTTAGCTTCGGTAATCAGTTGGCGGGTGTGAATTCGACTGTGGGGGAAGAATGTCCGATTTTTGGATGCGGCCGGAGTTTTCTGATGCGGCCGATCGGTTCGACGAGGCGGCGAGCAGTGTGTCGGGGCAGGCGTCGGGGTTGGACGGTGGTGGGCATCCGTGGGGTGAGGACAAGTTGGGGAGTTCGTTTTCGTCGAAGTTCGTGCCCGACCTCGATCAGGTGCTGACCAACTTGTCGAATATGGCGACCAAGTTGGGTGACGAGGGTGAGGCGGTGACGCGGATCGCCGGGTCGGTGACGCGGGCTGATCAGGGTTTTGGTGGGTGATCGCGCGGGTCGCGGGGGGCGGCGGTGACGATCGGGTTGCCGGGCTGGTTGACGTGGCTCGGCGACAAGATGGGGGAGGAGTTCCCCGACGGTGACGAGGATGCGTTGCGCCGGTTGGCGCAGCAGTTCCGTGAGGTGGCCGACGGTCTGGAGTCGGAATCGTTGTCGTCGACGCGTACGGCGATCTCGACGGCACTCGACAACATCGAGGGTAGTACGCGGGATGCGTTGGAGACCGAGTATGCGTCGCTGACGTCGGGGGAGGCGTCGATTCAGGCGTTGGTGTCGCAGGTGCGGTCGTTGGCCGACGGCCTGGAGAGCATGGGTACCGAGGTCGAGTTCACCAAGGAAATGTATATCGCGAACTTGGTGGTGTTGGCGGCGACGATCGTCATGTTGTTGGCGACGGCGTGGTTCAACTGGTCGGCGCCGGCGGAGGTGACGGTCGCGATCGCGGCGACGCGCGCGGCGATCACGCGGCTGGTGGTGGAGACGGTGGGCCGCATTGTCAGCGAACAGGTCGCGCGGGTGATCGCCGACATGGCTTTCAACATGGTGCTCGGCGCGGCGATGAACACCGCGATCTCGGTCGGCATGGACCTGGGTGTTCAGGGCATCCAGAATCTTGAGGGCACGCGGCACGGGGTCGATTGGGGCCGGGTGGGTGCTGATGCCGAATCGGCGGCGATCACCGGTGTGCTCGCCGGTGGTGTGGCGGGAGGTTTGGGGCGGGTCGCCCCGGGTGTGGACAATGTGGCCCGCAATTATGTGCAGGGTGTGGCGGCCAATACTGTGGGAATGGTTGGGGCGCAGGAGATCACGACCGGTCATGTCGATGTGGGGTCGGCGGTGGGGGCGGGGCTGGTCTTCGGTGGTGTCGACGCGCTGGGCCGGTCGCTGCACGGGAATGAGTCCGGTGCTTCTGGTGAGCCGGCCGCTTCTGACGTGCCTGCTGTTGCCGACGCGCCGGCGGGTTCCGGACTTGCCGAGGGTGAGTTGTCGCCGGATCTGATGGCCGAGATTCACCGGGCCGACGGTGTCGGCGCTGGTGGGGTGCCCTCGGAGTCGGCGACGACTGCGGCCGGAACCGGGGCCACTGCTGGTGGGGCGGATGGCGGGCATGGGTTGCCGGCCGGTGGTGAGGTCGGTGGGCGTGCCGCGGATTCGGGTGTGGGTGGGCGGGGTGTCGAGCCGGGTGGGGCGGGAGTTGCGGCGACGTCGGGTGGTGCGGCGACGGCGGGTGAGGCCCGTGCGGCCGCGGTGGCGGCGCCGCGGCCCGAGCCGTCGGCGCGTCCGACTGCTTCGGTGACGTCGGTGTCCGATGGTGCGCGTTTGGGTGGGGGTGCGGGCATTCCGGTGACCCGGATCGCCGATTCCGCGGTGACGCCTGTGGCGCGGCCGGACGGCACCGCCGGCGGGGCACCGGTACCGGAAGGCTCCCGCGGTACTCCGGTGATCGATCCCGGCCGCAGTGAGCCGATGGTGACGCATCTGGCCGGTGACGATCCGGCACCGGGTCCGGGGCCGGTGGACCCGAGGCCGCCGGACACGCCGGGCTCCGATGACCCGGCGGGCCCGACGCCGACGACCGGCGAAATCCCGGGCGGCAGCCGCGGGTCGGGCGTCGACCCGGTGTCCGGCGCGCCACCGAGCCGGCCGCAGCCGTCGGACACAGCCGCCCAACCCGCTCGCGCCGACGGCGGTGCGGCGCTGGCGCGGGACTCCGCTGCGGCATCGAAAGATGATGCTGCACAACAACAGGCACCGAATCGCGAGGCGCCGAGTCGCGAGGCGCCGAATCGGGAGACACCGGAGCCGCGGCGGGCGGCCCCGGAACCTGGTCGGGCGGGGGTGTCGGATGCTGGTGGTGCGCGGTCGCCGCGTGTTGCGGGTGAGCCGGTGGCCACTCCGGCGGGCGAGGATGACGGTCCTGCGGGTGGGGATGTCTCCGGCTCGCAGTTCGGTGGCGCCGGTGTGGCATCTGGTGGCCATGCCGCCGGCGGGGAGCGTTACGTACCGGAGTCGGGTGAGGAGACGTGTGCTGCTGACGTCGTCGATTATCTGTCGGAGACGACGGGCGGGGAGTTCGTGTTGCCGCATGAGCCGACCGCGAGGGGGATTCCGGCGCGGGATTTGTTTGAGGCGGTCGGTTCGGAGGCGGGTGCGGAGTCGTATGGCGGTATCCATGACACGTTGCTCGGTTTGGGTGATGGTGCGCAGGCGCTGATCGCGTCGCGGTGGGCTGCTGATGGGGAGGGGTTGGGGGGTCACGCCTATGTGGCGGTGAATGACGGTGGGGTGGTGCATCTGGTGGATCCGATCACTGGTGCGCGGTTGGGGTGGCCGCCGCATTGGGGTGAACAGAACGTCGGTGTGGTGGTTGCGGGCTACTTCCACCCTGATGGCTCTGCGGTGCACCCGTTGGTGGGGGAGGCGGGTTTGCATGCGGCGTTCGAGGTGGGTGAGGTCGGTGCGGGTCCGCGGTCACGGTGGTTGGACCCGGGGCGTGGTGAGCCGGTCGGTGTGATCGATCGCCCGGATCTGGGGGTGGGTGCTGAGGGGACGCCGGTCCGGGAGAAAGTGTTCGAGGAGTGGACTGCGCGTATCGAGCCGAGGCTCGATCCGGCGGGGTTGGGTAGGGAGCATCCTGATTTTCGGGAGGTGGCGCGGCATGAGCGTGAGGTGGAATATCCGGTGGGTACCCATCCGGTGTATCCGGAGCATCGGGTGTTCGAGACGACGACGGGTGTCGGTGGTAACGAGTTGACGTTGATCACGGCGGTCGGGGAGAACGGGTTGGAGGTGCCGGTGGGTGGCAAGGTGGTGATCGGTGAGGTGTTTGATCGGGTGGATCGGCCGTCGGCGGAGGTGTCCGCGCAGCGGATTGCTGCGTCGGGGCAGGGTGTGCAGGAGGTGTTCGAGGGTGATCAGGGTGGGCATGTGTTCGGGTTCCGGTTCGTGTTGGCCCAGGGGTTGCGCAACATGTTCGCCCAGGATGGGCATTTCAATATGGTGCCGTATCGGGTGATGGAAAACGAGTGGTCTGATTTCGCCCGGTACGGGGCGCGGGTGGAGGTGGAGATTGATCTGGAAGCACCGGCTGTGGGGCAGCGACCGGATATGATTTCCATCGGTGGTCTGGCTTACTCGGCAAAGTCGAATGTTCTTCTCAGGAAAGTCAAATTCGATAAAGACTTCAGTAACGATTCATCGCAGCAGTACAAGCGCCAGTACTTCAAGAAGCAAATTCTGGCGCTGATTGCTGAAGCAGAGGGAGAAAGGTGACAGTAGATGGCTGCGTTGGAAGATCTGTTACGCGATTTGGGTTCGGAACTCGCGGAGATTGCGGTGAATGCCACCGGAAGCTTGTCGGAGGGGCCGTGGGATCGGTATATGACAGTTGATCATTTCAGTCCTGGTCACCGAGCTGGCACACACGCGGCATGGCTGAGTGGCGAGGAGATTCTTGATCGGCCGGCGGGAATCTCAATGCAAGATATGAAGCGTCTTAAACGGCGAGTGCGGGAGTTTCGTCGTGATTTTCCGGTTCCTTTGTGGTTGTTTGATGCGTTGGTGTTGGTGGTGGATCGGGTGCCGGTGCGGGGTGTGGTGCATGTGGTGTGTGGTGATGTGGCGGCGGGGTTTGAGGCGTCGATGGCGACGGCGGGGCAGGTGCAGGATCGGGCGGCGGCGATGTTTTTGGGGCTGTCGGAGCCGTC
>NZ_JBNCNR010000036.1:0-22443 GCF_049847065.1 Gordonia sp. DT219
GACTCGCGTGGAGAAGTGACCGCGACATTATCCGGCCTCGTGTTAGACTCGCGCTAGCGACCACCATCCCCGGACACTATCAGGTGCCGGGGATGTGTCGTCTCAGCTCCCCGTTCGCTACCGCGGCAAGGGGATGGATCGGGGGAGCACGCATCCCGTCGGCACGCATAGCCAGCGCTCTAGCCCAAACCACACGTGCCTAAACCTCAGGAGGTCGCCATGCTGGATCGCATCCTGCTCGGCATCTCCATCATCGGAGTCATCGGCATCGTCGTGCTCCAGGTCGCTGTGGCCTGGGGTGTGGTCGGGGTGCTGTGATGGCAGCCAAGGCAAACGCCATCAGTCAATGAGCGTCGGCCGTAACACCACCATCCGCGACCGGCACCGCAAGCAGATTGCCCGCAGCAAGCCCCCATGCGGCATCTGCGGCAACGAGATCGACTACGGCATCACCGACCACCTCGACCCGATGGCCTACGTCGTCGACCACATCATCCCGCTCAACGCCGGCGGATCCGACACCGTCGACAACAAGCAGGCCGCACACCGATCCTGCAACCGCACCAAGAGCGACCATCTCCCCGACCAGCACACCCCCGCCGGTCGCGTGTTCGAGACCACCCGCCGCTGGTGGTGAGAGGGGTGGGGGAGTGCCCCCACCCCCGTGCGGTCTTCCGCCCCCCAAGTCATAGGCGTGATCTCTCTACCGCAATTTTTTCGTTTCCCAGGGAAGGAGCCGCGATGTCCACGAATCGTTCTCACGTGCGTGTTGTGGCCCCCGACGAGGCCGCTCCGGCGCCGCCGAAGATCCTGTCTCTGAACGAGGCTATCGAGCGCGGCGACTACCTCGAGATTCTGCGGGCGCAGCGCCGCGACATCGTGTCGTCGCTTCCGGATGAGAAGGGTCCGGCGAAGGCTGCTCTGCATCGTCAGCTTGCGCTGATCTCGAAGGAGATCCAGTCGCTCGAGGCGAAGCAGGCACAGGCGGCGAAGGAGGACGCCGACGGTGTCGTCGTCGAAGACGCAGCCCTCGACGCCTCGGCTGTCTGAGGTCGCGCGCAAGGTCGCTACCCCAACGGACGTCGTGTCGACAATGTGGCCGTCTGTGGAGCACACGTGCCGGACGAAACTCGGGCTGACGTTCGACCCGTGGCAGAACCAGGCGGGCAGCCTCGCGCTGGCGAAGCGGTCGGACGGCCGGATGGCTGCGACGATCGACGGTGTCGGGATGTCGATCTGCCGGCAGGCCGGTAAGACGCACTGGATGACGGGACTGATCTTCGCGCTGTGCATCATCCGTCCGGGGACCCTGGTCGTGTGGTCGGCGCATCACTCGCGGACGCACGGTGAGACGTTCCTGTCGATGGTTGCGTTTGCTGAGCGGCTGCGGGTGGCCCCGTACATCGAGCAGGTGTATCTCGGGTCCGGAGACGAAGAGGTTCGGTTCGGCAACGGGTCTCGTATCCTGTTCGGCGCCCGCGAACACGGATTCGGCCGAGGCATCCCAGGCGTGGATGTGATCGTCGCTGACGAGGCGCAGATCATGTCTGAGAAAGCTGTTGACGCGATGACGGCGACGATGAACGTCTCAGATTTCGGTCTGATGTTCTACCTCGGCACACCGCCGACTCCGGAGGACAAGAGCGAAGCGTTCACCAGGATGCGGGACGAGGCGTGGAACGGCACTCTGCGAGACGGGGTGTGGATTGAGTTTGGCGCCGAGCCTGGGTCTGATCCGAACTCGTCGACGACGTGGGCTCGCGCGAATCCGTCGTTCCCGCATCGAACGCCGGCGGAGTCGATGAAACGACTGCAGCGGAAACTCAGCCCGGAATCGTTCCTCCGTGAGGGACTGGGTATCTGGGATGATGCGGCGGCCGCCGCGATCGTGTCGGCTGACAGGTGGCGTGATCGCATCGGCGACGGTCCGGAGTCGGGGAAGGCTCCGGACGCGTTCGGTGTGGCCGCGCACGACGGCCAGTTCTCGGTGATCGCTTGCTGGGCGGATGCCGAGAAGCGGCACGTCGAGGAGGTGTTCGCGCACCTTCGGCTGGATCTCGTGTGTGACTGGGTCGCTGAGCGCGCGGGGCGTCGTGCCCCGGTGCTGGTGCCGAATTACGGGGCTGCGGCGCCGCTACAGCCGATGCTGCACGCGAAGCGGGTGAACGCCAAGACCTCCACAACAGGCGATGTCGGTCGCGGCTGCGAACTGATCGTGGAGGGTGCGACGGCCGGATGGCTGTCACACGCCGACCAACAGGCGTTGGCGGATTCCCTTGCAGGGGCACGAAAGAAGTTGGGCCGTGATGGTGCGGCATGGACATTCGACCTGAAGGCGTCGACGCAGAATGCGCCGGCGATGGGCATGGCTCTGGCGTTGGCGGGAGCCGCGAAGGCGCGCCGTAGCGAAAATCAACGATCGACAAGAAGGGTCCGGGTGATGAACTGATGCCTCCCGTGTCGATTCCCGGCCTGTCGATCGATGACCAGGTGACCCTGAACTTTCTCCTGAATCGGATGGACGAGAAGGTCATCCGAAACCAGTTGCGGACCACGTACTACGACGCGAAGTACCGGTTTCACGACCTGATGATCTCGACGCCACCGCGGCTGCGGGACAAGATAGACATGGTGCTCGACTGGCCGGCCAAGGCCGTGGACCTGCTCTCTCAGCGAGTCACGATCGACGGTTTCGTGACCCCAGAGTCTGACGATCCTGGCATCGAGGAAATCTGGCAGGCGAACAGCCTCGACATCGAGGCGCCGCAGGGACACGACTCGGCCCTGATTCACTCGTGCGCTTTCGTCTGGACGACGCTCGGGGACGTGAAATCCGGCGAGCCTCCTGTGATCGTGCATGTCGTGTCGGCGCGCAACGGAACTGGGATCTGGGACCCTCGTCGTCGACGACTGTCGGCGGCTTTGCAGGTGGTGGATCGATCGGTTGAGGGCGGAGACCCGACGCTGATGGTGATGGCGTTGCCGGATCGGGTGGTGACGCTAGAGAAGCTGCCGGGCGGGCGGTGGACGGTGGATGTCCGCTCGCATTCGCTGGGTTACGTTCCAGTCGAGGTGCTTCCGTATCGCCCGAATCTGGATCGCCCGTTTGGCCGGTCGCGGATTTCGCGGACGATCATGTCGCTGACGGATGCGGCGCTGCGTACCGTTGTGCGGTCCGAGGTCGGCGCAGAGTTCTTCGCCGCGCCGCGAATCGCGGCACTCAACACCCCGAAGGATGCGTTCGAGAATGGCGGATGGGATGCGGTCACCTCGCATGCGCTGGTCATCGACGCCCCGGACGCCGATGACGTGGATGCGGACCCGCAGTGGCAGCCGTCGATAACCCAGCTCGCCCAGGTCTCGATGCAGCCACATGTGGAGCAGTTGCGCATGTTCGCGACACTCTTCGCCTCAGCTTCAGAGCTTCCGCTGGATGCCGTGGGAATCGTGCAGGACAATCCGTCGTCGGCGGAGGCGATCGAGAAGGCGGAGAAGAATCTCGCACTCGAGGCGGAGCGCACGGCGAAGGTGTTCGGGCGCGGCTGGATTCGAGGGATGCGCACGGCGTGGATGTTGCAGAACGGCACAACGGACGCTTCGGCTCTCGACGGGCTCGAAGTGGTGTGGCGCAATCCGCGCATGCCGTCTATGGCAGCAGCGTCGGACGCGATCCTCAAGCAGGTGTCTACGCCAGGTCTGGAGTGGATCGGCAGCACCGAGGTCGCGCTCGAGCGACTGGGGTATGACCGCGCGACGATCCGCCGACTCCTGGCCGAGAAGCGCCGCGCCGGTGTTTCCGATCTGCTGACCAAGCTCAACGCGCCCACCCCGCCGCCGGCGGATACCGCTCCGACGACCGAACCCGATGGCGACGAGCCCAACCGAGCGTAAGCAGATCCTCGCGCGGCTGGTCCAGGTCGCGGGCGGAGACCTGGATTCCTTGTGGCGGCGCGCCGAGTCGCTGGACTCGAACTCTTTCCGGTCGTTGCTGATCGAGGCATTCCCGCGGCTGATCGACCCATACGCTGCGGCCGCCGCCGACCTTTCGGCGACATGGTACGACGAAGCCGATCCGGCGGCGCGCTATGTCGCACAGCCTGGCCCGTTACCGATCTCGGAGCAGTTGCGGTCGTCGGCGTCGTGGGCCCTTAACGTCGGGTCGGGGACGGATGCGCTCACCCTGCTGAGCGGGACGTTGCAGCGGGCGATCTTCGGCGCGGCACGAGACACGACGGATCTGAATGTCGCGTCGGAGCCGGGCGCGAGGTGGGCGCGGCACGCGTCGGCGAATGCGTGCGAGTTCTGCAAGATGCTCGCCACGCGGTCTGCGGTGTATTCGTCCGAGCAGGCCGCGACTCAGGTCGTTGGCCGCGGCAAGGAGATGTCGGAGGCGGATCGCCGCGACCGGGCGGCCGGCCGTACCCGCCGGTCCGGGGCCGCGAAAGGCCAGTTCCTCGCGGGCGGGACGAAAACGCGCGGAAACCAGTCGCTCGGCGACAAGTACCACGACCACTGCCACTGCATCGCGGTCGAGGTCCGGCCGGGACGCTCATACGAGCCGCCCTCCTACGTCGAGAAGTGGGAGAAGGAATACCAGGACGCTCGCGACGCAGCCGCCAAGGGCGAGTACGGCGCAGTGTCCGCGAAGAACTTGCTTGCCGCATGGCGGCAACTAGACCACCCATAGCCGAAACGGCTGGGGCACAACCCGAAACGGGGAGATTCATGTCCGACGACAGCACCACCACCACCGACGCTGGCGAGCCCGCCGAAACGGCAGACGCGACCGGCCAGCAGGGTCAGGCGCAACCGAAACCCACCGAGACGGTGGACTTCTGGAAACAGAAGGCTCGGGAGCAGGAGAGGCGCGCCAAGGCGAACGCCGACGCGGCAACCAGGCTCGCCGAGATCGAGGAGTCGCAGAAGTCTGAGGCCCAGAAGGCCGCGGACCGGGTGGCTCAGCTCGAGCAGGAGGCGAGTTCGGCACGCGCCGAAGCACTTCGATTCAAGGTTGCAACCAAGTTCGGCATCGGCGATGAGGACGCGGATTTGTTCCTCACGGCGACGGATGAGGAAACCCTCACCCGTCAGGCCGAGCGCCTTGCCGAACGAAACAAGGCGCCGGCGCCCACTCCTGGTGTGTACGTGCCGCAGTCCGGACATCAACCCAGTGCGCCAGCACTCAACAGCGACGACCTCGAGCGGGCGTTGCGCGCCAAACTCGGCATCTCATAGCGAAAGGGGATGGCAATGGCTCAGACCGACGCCACCAAGACCAGCGACTTCTCCGGCTTCCTGAAGCCGGAGATCGCACAGAACTACTTCGAGCAGGCCCGAAAGTCGTCGAGTGTCATGCAGCTCGCACGGCAGATCCCGCTCGGAATCAACGGGCAGGAGATCCCGTACAGCACCTCGAAGGCAACTGCCGCGTGGGTGTCGGAGGCCGGTCAGAAGCCGACCACCGAATCGGGGCTCGCCCTCAAGAGCATCAAGCCGCACAAGATCGCTGCCATCTCCGTGGTGTCGGCCGAGGTCGTGCGCGCCAATCCGGGCAACTACATGCAGATCCTCCGCGACGACATCGCGGAGGCGTTCGCCCTCGCATTCGATGCCGCCGCGTTGCATGGCACCAGCACCCCGTTCGGCGCGTACATCGACCAGTCCTCCAAGTCAGTGGAGATCGGCACCACCACCAAGCCCAACGGCGGAGTGTTCGGCGATGTGGTGGCCGGACTGAAGCTGCTCACCGACGCCGGCAAGAAGCTGACCGGATTCGCGTTCGACCGCAAGGTCGAGCCGTCGTTCCTCGGAGCGGTCGACAACAACGGGCGTCCACTGTTCGTGGACACTCCGCTCGCGGAGACCACCGCGGCAATCACCCCCGGCCGACTGATCGGACGCCCCGCGTTCCTCGGTGACAACCTCGCCACCGCGGTCGTAACGGGCACCCCGAACACCGGCGGGATCGTCGGCTACGGCGGCGACTGGTCGCAGGTGGTGTGGGGAGCGGTCGGCGGCATCTCCTACAAGGTGTCCACCGAGGCCTCGGTGACGCTGAACGGGTCCCTGGTGTCGCTGTTCGAAAACAATCTCGTCGCGATCCTGGCGGAGGCCGAGTACGGGCTCCTGATCAACGATGTGGACGCGTTCACCAAGTTCACGGACAACACCTGATGGCTCGGCTGCAACACCTCGAGCAGGGGACGGTCGTCGGGGTCGGTGACGATCTGGAACTGACCTACCGTGCGCGCGGCTGGGTCGATGTCGACGGGGAGAAGAAGTCTCCGCGCCGGCGTCGCTCCCAGAATGGTGGCGGGGATGCCAGCGGTCACGATCACGACTGACGATCTCGCGCCGTTCGCGACCATCGAGGCGACGAAGGCTGAGGCGATGATCGCCGATGCACTCGCCGCCGCGACCGTTGCGGCCCCGTGTATCACCGCCGAGGACTTCGCCTTCCCGGACGCCGCAAAAGCAGTGATCCGGGGGGCGATTCTCCGGTGGAACGATGCCGGCACCGGTGCGGTCACCACCATGCAGGCTGGCCCGTATCAGCAAGTGATCGACTCCAACACGCGCCGGAACAACCTGTTCTGGCCATCGGAGATTCGCGATCTGCGGAAGCTGTGCCGTGTATCGTCCGGGGCTCGTGCGGCGCGCGTGGTCAACATGGACACGACGGCCGATGTCTGAGTTCCCGCTCCTGTTCACGGTCGGCCACAGCACGTATTCGGCTGGCGTGGAAGACGCGTGGGGCAACACCACCCAGGGGTGGGCCGATCCGGTGGAGAAGCCGGTCTACGGGTGGGGTGCTCCGGTGACGTCGGAGCCGAAGGTGGCCGGCCACGATCGGGATGTCGTAGAGATCGAGCTGATGGTGCCGCCGGGGTTCGCGTGCGCTCCGCAGGATCGGATGGTGCTCGATGGTGTCGAGTTCGAGGTGATCGGCGGCATCGAGGCGTACGACCACAACCCATTCGGATGGAATCCCGGCGGCATTGTGAATCTGAAGTCGGTATCGGGGTGAAGCTCCATGTGGTCACCGGCACCCAGCCCAACCCGGAGACGGGCGAGCTGGACGAGCTTGTCGATGAGTGGGAGTCGGATCAGGTGACGTTCCTGACCGAGCCGTCCGGGTCCCTGGTTATCTTCCGGAGTCCGAACGACCAGTGGGCGGCGTACGCGCCCGGCCACTGGATGAAAATCCGGGAGGCATGATGCGCATCGAGTGGAACCGCAACGGCCTCTACGAGCTTCGGTCCGATCCGGCGCTGGTGGCGATGGAAGAGGCCGAAGCTCAGAAGGTGGCCGATCGCGCCAACTCGATGGGCAAGGGGACGTTCGCGGTCGGGTCCCGGCAGGGCATGAAGCGCCCACAGGGTCGGTGGCGCACCACGGTGGTGACGGCCGACGCGAAGGCGATGGCCTCGAACGCGAAGCACAATATCCTCGTCCGAGCGATGGGTGGCGCGTGATGGCCGGATCGGTCATTTCCGCTGTCCGTGCGGTTCTGGTGCCGGCATTTCCGGCGTCGGTGAAGATCGCGAACCAGGCGCCGAATCCCATGCCGCCGCGGTTCATCCGCATTTCCCGCACGGGCGGTCCGCGGGAGTGGGCGCTCGACAAGGCACTGATCCTCGTGGAGTGTTTCGCGTCGTCTGCCGCCAAGGCTCCCGATGGCCAGCAGGCCGAACAGGATGCCTACACCGCCGCTGACGCGCTCGCCGCATCAGCGTTCGGCGGCCGGTGGGCCGGTGTGCACATCACCGGCTGGGATCAGAACAACATCGTCGAGTTCCCGGACCCGGACCTGTCGTCGCATGCGCGGTGGCAGTTCACCGGAACGCTGTACACGCTCAAAACCTGAAGACCCACAACCGAATAACCCTTTCGCGGCTCCTGGTCACTCTGCCTGAAAGGGGCACATCATGGCGGTCAACGTCAGCAACGCCTTCGTTGCGAATCCCATCGACTCGGGGGTCCTGTTCTCGGCCCCTCTCGGCTCGACCCTTCCGGTCGATGCGTCCACCGCGATCGCATCGCCGTTCATCACGAACGATCACGGAGCGGTCGGCGAGGACGGGTTCTCTGTCTCGCCGAGCCGGTCGTCCAAGGACATCAAGATGTTCGGTGGCGGCACCTTCATCGACGTACAGGACGAGTACACCGAGACGGTCAAGATCGTTCTCCTTGAGGAGGACAACGACGCGGTGATCAAGTCGACGTTCGGTGATGCGGCGCTCACGGTGACCGCTGCAACCTCGTCGGACGGCACGAAGCGCAAGATCGTGCACACCGACGACCCGCTGCCCATCAAGTCGTGGGTGGTGCAGGCGAAGTCGGGCGACAAGAAGAAGCGCTTCGTCATCGAGAAGGCGCGCGTGTCGGAGGTGGCGGAGATCAAGAACGTCCATAACGACACCACGCGGTCGGAGTTGACACTCAAGGCGTTCAAGGGCTCCACCGGCGAGTACGTCACGGAGTACCGCGACGACGGCAAGCCGACCGCCTGATCCACAAGGCTCACCCGGCGGGGTGTCTTTCACCCCTTTGACCAGGAGCCGCGGCCCCCGCCGGGTGGGGCTGGCTCCTGATCGACATCTCCATCCATCACGAAAGGTTCCTGGTCACAATGGCAATCCCCGAAGGCTACGCCGTAGCCCCAACCACCACTGACCACATGGTCAAGATCGCGGTTCCGGTTCCCGGCCGCGAGAATCCGATCCTCATCGAGGCTCCGAAACTCGCGTGGATACCTCCGCACGAGGTCGACGCGTACCAGGACTGGATGAAGCCGTTCATCGAGGCCGAGGCCGAAGTGATTCAGTGGCACACGGACAACGACGATCTAGAGGAGTCCAAGCGCAGCGAGTTCCCGAAGTCAGCCGAAGATCTGGTTGCCGGACTCACGATCCGCGAGACGAAGGTGCGCTGGCTCAAGCCATACCTGACAGCCGTCGACTACAAGCTCCTAGCCACATCGAAGAAGATCCCCGAGAAGACGATCGACTGGGTAGTGGATCAACTCAAGGCGTCGAGCGATGACGTCACCCCGGGGGAATATTCGGCCTCCGCCGACTCCTGACGGAGCACGGGGAGGCCATTGCATACGACTGCATCACCCATGGACTGCGGCTGCGCGATCTCGGCAAGCCGTGGTTCTCCTGGGCCGACCTGCGCGCGATCGTCAGCCGCGCCCACGCCGACCCTGCGATGGAGCTGCATCGCAAGATCAACCCGGACTGGCGATTCTCCGATCCGGTTCCGTATCTACTTGCGGAGATCGCGACCATCGAGTCGGATCGCCGCTACTTCGAGCTGGCGCGGATCATGGACGATGTGCCGGAGCGGTATTGGCCTGCTGAGTATGGCCCAGCTAGAGCTGACGAAGATTCATCCGATCAGATGACGGACGGTCAGACTACATCCGAGATGGACAGTGACGCACGCGCACTCGCCGGGGCGGAGCAGATCCGGGCGGAGATGGGGCTGTAAATCACCATCCGAGCGCGGTGAGCACGCCGCGCCACTGATCGTAGAGCGACTGATCCAGCGCTGCGCAGTTCGTCGGATCGGCGGGTTGTCGCACTGGACTTCCAAGCCAGTAGCACTTCCCGGAGGTCCACTCCGACTGTGTGGCCTTCCATGTGTCGATCGACTGCACGATGCGTGTCTTGTCGCTTCCATCAGGCAGGGACGCTGCGCTGGAACGGATCGCGTCAAGCCGATTCAGGCTAGTGCCAACGCATTCAGCCTTCGGCACCCCGCCGCCCATCGAGTTGCAGTGATAGATGAGCACCTGGTCGTTGTACTGCTCGCGAAGTGCAACAACCTCGGCCGGCACCCCGCTCGATGTTGCCGATTCGTTTGTACTCGATGCGTCACTTCCACACCCGGCGAGCCCCAGCATTCCGATCGCCGTGGCGGCGACCGCAATCCACGTCCGTTTCATCCCGACATCGTAGACCGCACAGGAGGTGCCCGTGACCGAGCTGGCAACCGCGTACATCTCCATCGTCGCCGAGACTTCGCAGATCCCTCGTCAGATCCGCACCGCTCTCGGGCAGGCGCAGCGGGATGCCGATAACGCTGGTCGCAGCACCGGCCGATCGTTCGCGTCCTCATTCGGCTCCTCGCTGAAGGGGCTCGGCGCCGCGGCCGGCGTCACGGGTGGGATTGCTGCGGTCGGCATGGCAATGAAGTCGGCCATCTCGTCGGGCATGGACTTCACGACCTCGCTGAACTCGATGCAGGCGGTCGCGGGAGCTACCTCGTCCCAGGTCGCCCAGGTTGGCGCGATGGCGCGGCAGCTGGGCAACGACAACAGCATCGCTGCCACGTCGAGTGTCGATGCCGCACAGGCGATGCTGGAACTCGCCAAGGGCGGATTCTCGGTTGATCAGTCGATGCAGGCGGCGCGTGGTACCTTGCAACTCGCCGCCGCGGCGCAGATTTCGGCAGCCGATGCTGCGACGATCCAGTCGCAGGCGTTGCAAGCGTTCGGTATGGATGCCAACCAGGCGGGCCAGGCTGCGGACATCCTCGCCAATAGCGCAAACCAGTCGTCGGCCGAGATCACTGACGTGGCCGAAGCGTTGCAGCAGTCCGGCGCGGTGGCGCATCAGTTCGGCCTGTCGATGAATGACACGGCCGCCGCGATCAGCCTCATGGCCAACTCGGGCATCCGAGGCTCGGATGCGGGCACGCTGCTGAAGAGCGCGCTTCTAGCACTGACCGATCAGGGCAAGCCGGCGCAGTCGGCAATGCAGGAACTTGGGATCACTGCCTATGACGCACAGGGCAAGTTCGTTGGCCTGTCATCGCTGTTCGGGCAGTTGCAGACGGCATCGAAAAATATGTCTGCCGAGCAGTACCAGGCCGCCACGGCGACACTGTTCGGGTCTGACGCTATGCGCATCGCCGGCATCGCTGCACAGCAGGGCAAGTCCGGGTTCGATGCGATGGCGGCGTCGATGGGCAAGCAGGGTGCCGCTGCTGACGTGGCGAACGCGAAGATGCAAGGATTGCCGGGCGCATGGGAGCGTTTCAAGAACGCTGCGCAAGACGCTGGTTTGCAGTTCTACGATGCGGTGAAGGGCCCACTGACCGCCGCTGCAAACTGGGCTGCGGGCGCGATCGGGAAGATCGTCGATGGCGCTTCATCGCTGGGGCCGAAGATCAAAGAGGTCTTTGCGAACATCAACGAGAGCCTCACTGCCGGAGGTGGGCAGGATCTCCTCACAGGATGGGGTGATCGACTCAAGGGCATATTCGAGTCCCTTTGGGGATCGGTGCAAAAGCTGATCCCGGTCATCGGAAACTTGGGTGGGATGTTCGCCCAGGCCTCGGCTATTGTGGCCGCGGTCGGAATCGAGACGTTCGTCGAAGCACTGGAGGCCGTGTCGGGGATCCTCAGCGGTTCCGTGATACCGGTGGTTCAGTTGCTCAACTCGGCCATGTCGGGGATGAAGCCTGTAGTGGTCGGGGCTATCGCCGCATGGCTGGGATTCAAGCTCGTAGGCCCGGCGCTCATGGGTGTGCGGACACATGTCGCATCACTTTCAACGATGGCTGCGACGGCTACCGGCAAATTGGCAACACTCGCCGCGGCGAATCGTGCCGTGGTTCAAACAAGCACCGCAGGCGCGGTTCAGATGGGCCGGTTCGGTTCTGCGATTGCACTTGCTGGGAATCACGTGCCAGTAATCGCCCGGATGCAGTCTGCATTCGTGAACGCCGCGGCGGGGGCGTCCACCTTCGGGCGGAGCGCCGGCCTCGCCGCAGCCGCCGCGACTGGCCTGAGGTCGGCCGGGTCGGCGGTCGCCGGAGTTTTCGGAGGCCCGGTCGGTGTCGCTCTAGTAGCGGCCGCTGCCTATGTGATGATGGGCGTCTCGGCCCATCAGGCGGCCGCACAGAAGGCGCAAGCGCATACGGACGCGGTGAAGGCGCTAGAACAGTCCGAACTTGACCTCGGGTCGGCACTGAACAAGACGCGTGGCGAGATGACCGACGATGTATGGTCGGCCGCCACCCAGCAGGTCGAGGCGTACAAGCAGACGCTTCAGTCCACGGCCGACTTGCATCAGTCGACGTGGGAGCAGATCAAGAGCTTCGGTGGACTGGGGAAGCTGGCTCTCGGGACCGAGCGTGGAAACAACGAGACGGCCGAGAGGGCGATGGCGGCCCAGAAGGCTTTGTCTGACCTTGGGATGACCAACGAAGATGTCGCAAGGCGCCTCTATGGGACCAAGGATCAGTTCAGGACGTTGGGCGATGAACTTTTCAATATGGGCGATGGCGGCAAGTCGGCAGCAGTTGAGCTGGGAAATATCCGCGAGCGGTTCGATCAGCAGCAGGATGCTGCCCGCCGAGTAACCCCTGGGGTCACGGAACTCGGCGCGGCAATGCAGGAAATGGGCGATTCGTCGACGTCTGCTGCCGATAAGATGAAAGCACTCAAGGATGCTATGGATGCACTCAATCCGGCGCGGACCAAGGGTGATGCGATTGCTCGCCATAATGAGGTGTTGCAACAGGTCGCACAGTCTACACAAGAGGCAATCGACCGTACGCGCGGATTTGGAGCGGCACTTCTTGACCAACAGACTGGAATCAATACTGCGACGCAGAACGGTCAACAACTCCGAAAGTCCCTGGTGGACATCGTTGATGCAACAGCAGATGCGGCGGCGAATGGGGCCAACCTAACTGAGCGGCAGCAGGCCAACCAGGAAGCGCTGGCGAAGTTGGCGACCCAGTATGGACTGACGACTGAGCAGATACGTCAGGCTGCCGATCAGTTGGGCCTTGATGACATCGAGATAGTCGTCGCGCTGAAGGGCGCCCCTGAAACTATCCAGCATCTCGCTTCCATCTCACAGGCGTGGAACGAAGTTCCAACACAGAAGACCGTAACAGTTCAGTCCGATCAGGTCACCGACGAGACTCGCGCGATGCTACAGCGGATGAATCTCACTGTGTCACAGCCGATGAACGGCACAGTGACCATCACCGCGAATGACGAGGTTGCGCAACAGCGCATTATGATGATCACGCAGAATGTCTCCGTGCTGAACGCGATGCGAGCAAATCCTCAGCTTGATCTCAACACGGCGCAGTTCACCGCGAAAGATGCACAATCTCGGGGAATCCTTCAGCAGTTGTCGGGAATGGTGGCCGATCCGCAGGCCGGGCTGGTCATCCAAGACCTACTCAACGGCCAAGCAGTGTCGATGACGAAGCTCGACGAGCTGCGGCGGACAACGGCCAATCCGAATGTCGTTCTCATGATCGACGAACTACTGAAGAATGCGGCGATTGCCAATACTGCGCTGGACCAGGCGGCCCGCAGGCGAGATGCAAACATCGTGGTGCGGTACAGCGAGACGAACCCTGGGGGGGGGGTGGACGCACTGAGCACGCGGCCGATAACGCCAACGGCTCGATCCGCCAATACCTCGACGGGGGGATCGCCGCGGCCGAAGCGTTCGCGAACGGCGGCGCCCGTCTGCCGGATCGGGCACTGATCCAGAAGCCCGACCCGCGTGGTGGACTCGTGCAGTGGGCTGAGCCCGAGACCGGCGGCGAGGCATTCATCCCGCTGGCACAGGGAAAGCGCGGACGGTCAACCGACATCCTCGCGTCCGTGGCGAAGATCTTCGGCTATGCACTTGTGCCGCAGGACAACCTTCCGAACAGCGCGTCGGGAATCCTCGGCGCGCTTTCGGGTGGTGCCGTGTCGCGGATGCTGAAGCTGGCCGGCGTCGACAAACTCGGCGTCACCGCGTACGCGGACGGCGGCATGGATGCGGCTGGTCTGCGCAAGCTCGCCGAGGGCACTGGGGCATCCCGCCCGCTGACCGGCGCGCCCTATGTGTGGGGTGGCGTCAACTGGGGCGACTGCTCCGGTGCCATGAGCGCATTCGCCCGTGCCGCAGTCGGTCTCGACCCGTTCGGCGGCCGGTTCTCTACGGCGTCGGAGGCGTCTCAGCTTCAGGCGATGGGCTTCACGCTCGGCATGGGTTCGTCGGGCGATCTGCGGTTCGGCTGGTACAACGGCGGCGCCGGCGGCGGCCACACCGCGGGCACACTCCCGGACGGCACGAACATCGAGATGGGCGGCGGGAACGGTGGCGGCGCTCTCGGCGGCGGTGCGGCCGGCGCGGACGATCCGCAATTCACCGATCACGCGTTTCTGACGATCGGACCGGGCATGCCGACGACCGGCACCGGGGCGACCGATCCAGGCGGCTTCGTCACGCGCCCCGATGGGACGATCGTCTACCAGCCAGGCAACGGGAACTACGGGGCCACCGGTGGTGGATTGTCGGGTGGATCGGGAAGTGGAAGCGGCTCGGGCGGGAACTCGATCTCGTCGCGGTTCGGCTCGGCGGTGGGTGCTTTCGTCGAGGGGCAGATCGCTGACGTGTTCCAGACCTTGGGCGCCAACGACACCCCCGGAATCCTGGGCGCGGTCGCCGAGTACGAGAACTCGCAGCGCTCCAAGCAGAACGGCACCGTCGACACGGCAGCGCTGAAGAAGTCCTACGACGATGCTGTCGCGAAGTCGAACCAGCAGTTCGACAAGGACAAGGCGCAAATCGACGAAGACCTGAAGAGCCGCAAGATCAACCAGGCCGAGCACGATCAGAAGATCGCCGACCTCACGAAGAGGCACGAGGACACCCTCGCCGAGGCCAAGCAGAAGTACGACGACGCGAGCAGGACGGCGAACTCGGCGAACGGTGCGGCTGACGATCAGCAGCGTCAGGCGCCAGCTGATCCGGGGACGTCGGCTCCTGCACCGGGGGAGGATCTCGGCCCCGGCGGCGCGGCACAGGCGGCTCCTGGCCTGGCGTCGACCGGCAACCAGATCAAGGACGCTTTCCGGTCCGGCCTGCGTGAGGCGTGGCGGACTGGTCAGCCGTGGATCGACACCGACTGGATTGTCGGCAAGGAGTCGTCGTGGAACCCGAGCGCCCGCAACGGCAAGTACTCCGGTCTGATCCAGGCCGGTCCCGAGGTGTATCAGGCGGCGGGCAAGTCGCCGACGACCACGGACCCGAAGGAGCAGGGCGAGGTCTACGACAGGTACGTCGGCGACCGGTACCACGATCCGGCTGGCGCCCGCGCGCACTGGGAGGCCAACAACTGGTACGACGACGGCGGCCAGGCGATCGGCACCGGCCTGATGGCGAAGAATGTAATCAAGCCGGAGCGGGTGTTGTCGCCGCGGCAGACCGAGGCGTTCGAGCAGATGGTGCGCTCGAACTTCCAGTCCGGTGTCGGCACGGATCAGATCATCGCGAAGCTGGATCAGCTCATTGGTGCGGTGCTGTCGATAGAGGGTGGTGACACGGTGACACTGCGTGACGAGCGTGAGTACTTCGCGCGCAAGGAGCGTCGTCAGCGGTCGCGGATCGCCGCAGCGAAGGGCGGGCGATGAGCGACACCGGGATGAGTATCGCGCTCGTCGGCATGACGCGGTGGCCGGTGCACGGCGTCGATCGGGCGCCGGGGATCACGCTCGCCGAGGGTGGCGTCGACGGGCTGATCGATTCGCCACTGGAGACGGAGTGGATCGACGACACGGAGATGGGTTCGGTGTTCTCCGGTGAGCGGTATCTGCCACGGGATCTGACGCTCGGCTTCTTTATGTCCGACGAGCTCGCAGGCACACCGATCGCCGGCCGACTTGAATCCGACTTCCGCACAGAGTTCTCGACGCGGCCGGACCCGTGGGACCCGAACCCGCAGACGGCGAAGGTGGAGGTCACCTCGGAGCTGTCGGGCACACGCTGGTTGTCCAATGTGGTGCTGAAGGAGACGCCGGAGCTGAAGACTGAGCGTGACCCGTACACCCTCCGCGTCTACGACGTCGCATATCACCTGCGCGCCGGGATGCCCCTGTGGGACAGCGGCAAGGAGGTGACAGTCTTCGAGTCGGCCGCGGCTTCGGATTCGGGCACGATCACGATCAGCAATCCGACGGACATGCCGATGCGGCACACGTGGGTGATTGCCGGCGTCGGTGCGACGGTGACGCTTCCCGATCCGTCGTGGCTGGGACCGAAGACCGAGCGCGAGCCGGGCGGCGACTTCCCCACGCGCACCGTGCTGCTGCCGCAGATCACCGCCGACGACCAGGGTGTGCGGATCACCCGCGAGCGCCGCAAGCTGCATGCGCAGACGTTCACCGGCTCAAACTTCCTGGTGCGCATGCTGGGCAACTGGATTCGCTTCGACATCCCGCCATACACGCCCCCGACTGAGCTGCCTGTCAGCTACACCGGCGCGACAGCGGGATGTCGGATCGAATGCCACCAGCCGCGACTGTGGTCACGCCCGCTCGGCTTGGAGTTGATGTGAGCGCCGCGACGCTCGATGGCCTGTCGCTCCTCGAGCAATGCGAGGCCATCCTCCAAGCCACCGAGGCCGAGGAACTGCGGCTGCGGCGGATGCAGCAGACGCCGCCGGGGCTGTTCATCTTCGACGGCCACCAGCGGCTCACTCACCTCCTGCTCGACTGTATTTCGGTGCACGCCGAGGACCCGGAGAACGACACCGGTCAGATCGAGTTGGAATTGCCGTTCTCGCATCCGGTGGCGCAGTGGATGCACGACGACCGTGGACGGATGGCGCGCGGTGAGGGCGAGCTGTTTCACATCGACGTCGAGCACAACGGCGTCCGGGTCACCGGCCGCTATGAGTCGAAGGTCGTCAAGAAGGACGCGAAGGGGCAGCGCACCCTGCATATCACGTTCCTCACTGACTACGAGAATCTGAAATGGGTTGACCTGTGGAGCAATCCGTTTCTTCCGTCGATCTTCCAGTTCCCCCGGATCTTCCTGCTGGCAGGGCCCGCGATCTGGGCGCTGAAGACGAGCCTGTTCCTCAACTTGCTGCGCATCTACTCGTCGGCCTGGCAGATCCCCGACGATCCGCTCGACCCCCTGCACTGGCTCGACGGACTGGATATGTCGACGTGGGACATCGTGATCAAGCCGACCAGCTTCGTCGAGGATGTGGCGGCCGGGACCACCTGGTGCCTGGTGATGAGCCGGTGGCAGAAGTGGCATGACGTGTCCGAGATGATCATGAAGGACGCGGAGTTGTCGGTGGTGACGCGCCGGTATCGTCTCGGCGATCCGGAGCCGTGGCCGGGCGCGGACATCAAGGATGGCGCGCTGGTTGTCGACATCGTGGACAAGTCCGGACAGATGGAAGGTGCGGCGAACGGCGGTACCTGGTTCGACGGTTTGACTCGGACGGTTCGCGAGATCGGCGGTGACTTCATCGAGGACACCGAAGATGAGCTGACCGGTCAGCCGTCGTGGGGTGCAGAGATTGCCGATATGTTCCACGCGCCGAAGGGCTATCCGCTGGTTCACTTCCCGGCCGACAGCGGCATTGAGACCGAGTTCACGACCACGCCCGCGAAGGGCGTCATCATCAACTGCGGCGGGCAGTCCGCGCCGGGCGTGAACGAGGCCATCTCCGCCGGCGTCCAGACGATCGGCGATCTCGTCACGAGCAACCTGAACGTCAACGGGTACGGGATCGGCGCACAGGGTGGCGCGATCGACGCCGTGCTGAAGCCGTTCTACACCGACACCGTGCTCGCGTGGATGAGCACGAAACTCGTGAATCGCATTGCGCAATCAGGTAGCTCGCACTATCTGGAATACCATCTCGACCTACCCGGCAAGGCATACACGCTCTCATCGGTGATGGCGATTCGGTCGGGCATTGTGGCGACGGCGCGCAAGAAGAACGGAACCGTCAAGTTCGATTCGGTCGGACCGTATGTGGTCGGCTGGCCGGGCAGTGGTCACGTCTACAAGGGCGATCGCGGCAGCTTCGAGGTGACTGGCGACCTCACCGGTGAGACCCATGTGCAGCGCGCGATGAAGGCCACCTTCGACTGGTCGCACGAGGACTTCGCGCTGTGGGAGCTGGAGTTCGGACGCAAAGAGGACGAGGACCCGATCGCCCGTCTGATGAAGGAGATCAACAACATGGCCAAGGCCGCAAGTGAACTCGGGGTGTGGTGACCGGTGTGTGACTGCAAGCAGTGGGTCGACATGACCGAGGACGAGCGTGACGCCGAGATCGAGAAGGTGTCGGCACTGTTCGTCGCGCTGCCCGGAGTTGTCGGCGCCCCGCTGCTCACCGGCCCGGACTACTGGGTGGAGGTCGCCCGGCATCTGGTGGAGACCGGTGTGCGGTTGTGTGCCGATCCGATCAAGCACTACGTGGCGGGTGACTCGCTCGCCAAGTCGAAGGCTGCCGGCGAGTGGGTCTACAGCGTCGACGACGTGCCGGAGACGTTCGAGCAGCGGGCGCAGCGGATGGCTAAGGAGCAGCGCGAGAAGTATTTGGCTGCGCTCGCGGCGAAGCGTGCGGCGGGCGAGTTGCCGCCGGAGGGTGCGACCAGGCAGCAGCGGCAGGCGTGGCGGGTGCAGCGCGCGGCGGCAGCGGAGTCGGCGGCGATGGATCAGACGATCGCTGAGCGTGCGGCCGCTGGGACGCTGGACGGCTCGCCGGTGGAGAAGGTGGCGCGGGCGCGGAAGGCTGCGCCCCGCAAGTCGACTCGACGAAAGAAGAAGTCATGACCACGATCATCGACACCGCCGCGGGATTCCCGTCGGCTGCCGCGATCAAAGCCGCCGGCCACGCGGGCATCATCGCCTACGTATCGCCGTCGCGTCCGGGCTCGAACTTTGCGGGCAAACCGATCACGCGGGCCGTAGCCGACGCGTACCGTGCCGCGGGTCTCGATGTGGCCGCGGTGTGGCAGTACGGCAAGCCGGGCGGCACGGCGCCGTCGGATTGGACGACGGGCCGCGAGGGCGGCAAACGTATGGCCGCCCAAGCGCTCTCGCTGGCCCGGGCCGCCGGAATGCCCGGCTGGTGTCCGATCTACTTCGCCGTCGACGAAAACATCACGATCGACCAGTGGAATGCGACCGCCGCCGACTTCTTCCGCGGCTGCGGCGATGCGATCGGCCGCGAGTGGGTCGGGATCTACGGCTCGTCGCGGGTGTGCTCGTGGGCGATCGAGGATGGCGTGATCGGTGGATCGACGCGGCCAGGGTCCGGGCCGTGGGCGTGGGTCACCCGGGCGTGGTCCGACGACGACGGCCGCGGCTACGCCGCGCTGTATCAGCGGGTGATCGACACCGCGAGCACCCCCGGCCCGAAGCTCGACCGCATTCCCGTCGACGTCAACGACGTCTACGCGGCCGACTGGGGACAGTGGTCGATCGACCGCACCCCCAGCGCGGCACCAACTCCCACCGCACCATCGACAGGAGGTTCTACCGTGCCGAGTTACGGAGTCACAAAACGCATCCCCGCCGGGTCCAACGGCACACGTGGGCGCAATGACTTCCTCGTTCCCCACACCCAGGAGGGCGGCACCGGCGACGCGGTCGGCCTCGCCAACTACTGCGCCGGCGCAGGAGTCTCCTACAACGCGGCCGTTGACGACGTCGATACGGTCGAGATGGTGCCACCTACCGACGGCCCGTGGGCGGCCGTCGCGGCAAACGACTACGGCGTGCACGTGTGCGCGGCGGGATCGTTCGCATCGTGGGATCGCGGGCGCTGGTTGTCCACCGACGCCTCCGACGGTCTCAACGAGGACAAGATGCTGTGGCGTATGGCGCAGTACTTCGCGGCCGCCTCCGCACAGTTCGGAATCCCCGTGAAGCTCACCGGCGCCACCGGCTATGACGCCAACAACTGGCCGGCGGCCCGGGGGATCGCGGGGCATGTGGCGTTCGGCGCGCGCGGGGGTGGCCATCACGATCCGGGACTGGGATTCCCGTACGACGTTCTCGTCGCGCGCATCAACTCATTCCTCGCTCCACCGGTCAACCTGATCGATGCTGAAGCGAAGGTCGCCGCCGGGTGGATCGGCAAGCGTCTCACCGAAGGCGAGAAGGTGTGCCCCGGCGACACCGGACGCTGGGCCGAGTTCGAGAACGGGCACATCTACTGGCGCAAGGGAGCCGGCGCCGCCTACGCGATCCCACACGGCGGGATCTTCGAGGCGTTCGCCGCTCGAGGATTCGAGACTGGACTGGGGTTCCCTGTGCTGCGCCACGACGTGCATGACTGGGGCGGCAATCAGTGTTTCGAGGGCGGCGTCCTGTTCGTACCGAACAAGGACCGGGGTATCCGGGCGACGCTCGTGCACGGCGAGATCGGCAAGAAGTACGCGGCGATGGGCTGGGAGACGGGGCCGCTCGGGCTGCCGACGTCTGACGAGCAGCCCGTCGAGGGGACGGACAACATCGTGCAGACCTTCGAGCACGGTGACCTGCGGTGGTCGCCGACCGGCGTCATCGTCAATCTCGCGAAGGGTGCTGCCTGACATGACCACTCCCGCCCTCACCGCGGCCCTGCGCGACAAGCTCGCCGAGCAGCCCTGGTGGAAACGGTATGCGAACACGGTGACGACGGCGGTCACGCTCGGCGTGAACGTGCTGTGGGTGTTGGTGTCGCTCGGCGTCGACATCGACCCGACGATCATCGGCGGTGTCGCGGCGGCGATCCAGGCGCTTGGCGTCCTCGGAGTGAAGCTGACCCCGAACGGCGTGACGGAACGGCAGATCGCCGACATCGAAAACTACGTCGGCGAGCATCGGGCCGGATGAACGGGCTGCCGCACACCGACAACATCGCGCTGTATGTCGTCGGTGTGCTCGCCGTGGTGCTAATCGGTGTGCTCGGGCTGGTGCTGCGGTCGATCGTCAAGGGCGACCTGGTGCCTCGGCACACGGTGAACTCGTGGATGGTGGAGCGCGATCACCGGATCGCGGCACAGGCTCGTGCGCTGGAGGCGGCGACGGTGCTGACCACCGAGCAGGCGCGCACCATTTCGGCGCAGGCCGACAGCATCGCGGACTTCGGCGAGGCGCAGCGCCTCCAGGTCCGGGTGGCCGCCGCGCTGCACCGGGTGACCGAGGCCGGTGAGACGTGATGCGTCTACGTCGCCGTCATCCCGCGCTTGGTGTCGATCCGGTGGTGGTCGACGCCGAGGTGCGGCGCTCAGCGTTCGAGGCCGAGACCGAGAGGGTCCGCGCCGCCCGTCCCGAGGTCGACGCCCGGCGCGCCGAGGCCGCCACCCTGCTCGAGCAGTCCCGAGAGGCCGAGCGCCGCAACCATTTCGCCGAGGCGATCATGCAATCAATGAGGAGGCTCCCGTGACCCGACCGGTCACCGCACTGCGTGCCCTGTGTGCGTCGCTGGACATCCCGGCGCGTGCTGGTCTCGCGGCCGGCGTGCTGATCGTCGCCATCGTCGGCCTGGCCGACATCTGGTTCGACGTCGACTACGAGCTCGCAGCCGACATCACTCTGCTCGCGCTCGCGGCTCTCGCGAACGCGTTCGCATTGCTGTACACGGCGCGCTCTCCGTGGTGGACGCACAGGATCGGGAGAATCTATTGGGCGAAGTGCCTCGTACTCGCTCTGGTGCTGGATCAGATTTCGCTCGCCGTGTGGTGGGACCTCGAATATCCGGGCCGTCAGTATGTGCGGTTCGCGATCTATGGGCTCGGTGCGGTGGTCTACATCCCGATGCTTGTGGCGCTCCTGCGGGAGCAGCGGAAGGAGCGTGATCGATGACTTCACCTCAGCTACCATCTCAGCCGATCGCGAGTCCGTATGCGCTGGTGGCGAATGCGGGCAATGGCGCGACGTCGGGGCTTGCCGAGTTCGCGTCGTGGACGAAGGATGATTGGGACGAGTTCCTGTCGGGGAAGTGGGCGCCGCATTTCGAGGGGATCGGCGGTCCGATCGCCGCGGTGTGGGAGTGGGTCAATGCGCTCACGTCTGCATTCCAGGGCGATCTCGGCCCGTTGGAGGATCTTGTCGGTGACGTGATCGAGGGGCTGCAAGCCTCCTTCACCGATCTCCAGTCCGCCATGTCCGGAACCTACACCGGCTCCGATCCTGCCCTGTCCGCGATCCAGGCGATTGTCTCTACCCTGCGTGGCGGCTTGACCGGCATCGTCGACTGGTCCCGCATCCCGCAACTTTCCCTGTCTCAGTTGACGGATCGGCCCGGCCCGAGTCTGCTCACCGGCTTCGGCGACTTCGCCGATGCGGACACGATGGACGGTGGCGGGGATTGGACGTGGGATGCCACGGTTGGTGGCGGCTCGGCGCGCGCTTCCGGCTCCGGCGCGCGCAAGGTGCTGACCTCCGAGCTGGTGGCGGTGTCGGAGGGGAGGCCGATGTCGGTGGCCGGGCGCGCGCGCAAGGACAGCACCGCGGGTTCGGGCACGGTCGCTCAACTGGTGGTGATGCCGTTCGCCGGTGACACCGCTCTGCCGGAGGTGGTGATCGGTGGTGTGACAGCCTCTCCCGCAACGGATGCCACCGGGCAGGTCATCTCGGGGGCCTACACGCCCGACGCCGGTGTGACTGGTGT
>NZ_JBNCNR010000037.1:0-21873 GCF_049847065.1 Gordonia sp. DT219
GACATCGGCCTCCCCTCCGACACCGCCACCAGCTCGGAGGTCAGCACCTTGCGCGCGCCGGAGCCGGAAGCGCGCGCGGACCCACCACCGACCGTGGCATCCCACGTCCAATCCCCGCCGCCGTCCATCGTGTCCTCGGACGCGAAGTCACCGAAGCCGGTCAGCAGACTCGGGCCGGGCTGATCCGTCAACTGGGACAGGGAGAGTTGCGGGATGCGCGACCAGTCGATGATGCCGGTCAAGCCACCACGCAGAGTGCCCACAATCGCCTGGATCGCAGACAAGGCCGCATCATCGCCGGTGTAGGTGCCGGACATGGCGGATTGGAGGTCGGTGACATCGAAGCCGAGCACGTTCTCCCAGCTCGGGATGATCGCCTCGATCTCCTCGATCGTGTCGAAATCGGCGGGGTCCAAACCGAGCTTCGGGGCGATCAGACGCGCCAGCGGAGCCACCACGATCGCGTTGAGCATCTTCTCTTGCAGCTCACCGGAATCCGTGTAGCCCGGCTTCGGGGCCGGATAGCGCACGGGCATTAGACGTCACGCTCCTTCCGCTGCTCCCGCAGGAGCGCCACAAGCATCGGGATGTAGACCACCGCACCGAGCCCATAGATCGCGAACCGCACATACTGACGGCCCGGATATTCGAGGTCCCACCACACGGCGAGCGAAATCTGATCCAGCACCAGAGCGAGTACGAGGCACTTCGCCCAATAGATCCTCCCGATCCTGTGCGTCCACCACGGAGAGCGCGCCGTGTACAGCAAGGCGAACGCGTTCGCGAGAGCCGCGAGCGCGAGCAGAGTGATGTCGGCTGCGAGCTCGTAGTCGACGTCGAACCAGATGTCGGCCAGGCCGACGATGGCGACGATCAGCACGCCGGCCGCGAGACCAGCACGCGCCGGGATGTCCAGCGACGCACACAGGGCACGCAGTGCGGTGACCGGTCGGGTCACGGGAGCCTCCTCATTGATTGCATGATCGCCTCGGCGAAATGGTTGCGGCGCTCGGCCTCTCGGGACTGCTCGAGCAGGGTGGCGGCCTCGGCGCGCCGGGCGTCGACCTCGGGACGGGCGGCGCGGACCCTCTCGGTCTCGGCCTCGAACGCTGAGCGCCGCACCTCGGCGTCGACCACCACCGGATCGACAGCCAGGGGTGGCTGACGACGATAGAGGCGCATCACGTCTCCCCGCCCTCGGCCACTCGGTGGAGCGCGGCGGCCACCCGGACCTGGAGGCGCTGCGCCTCACCGAAATCGGCAATGCTGTCGGCCTGCGCCGAAATGGTGCGCGCCTGCTCGGTGGTCAGCACCGTCGCCGCATCCAGCGCACGAGCCTGTGCCGCGATCCGGTGATCGCGCTCCACCATCCACGAGTTCACCGTGTGCCGAGGCACCAGGTCGCCCTTGACGATCGACCGCAGCACCAGCCCGAGCACACCGATTAGCACCACGGCGAGCACACCGACGACATACAGCGCGATGTTGTCGGTGTGCGGCAGCCCGTTCATCCGGCCCGATGCTTGCCGACGTAGTTTTCGATGTCGGCGATCTGCCGTTCCGTCACGCCGTTCGGGGTCAGCTTCACTCCGAGGACGCCGAGCGCCTGGATCGCTGCCGCGACACCGCCGATGATCGTCGGGTCGATGTCAACGCCGAGCGACACCAACACCCACAGCACGTTCACGCCGAGCGTGATCGCCGTCGTCACGGTGTTGGCGTACTTCTTCCACCAGGGTTGTTCGGCGAGCTTGTCGCGCAGGATCGCGGTGAGGTCGGGAGTGGTCATCACTTGGCCGCCTTCAGCTCGGCAACCACCTTCTCGAGCGCGATGATCCGGTTGCGGGCATCGGCCAGCGAGTCGACGACCGTGAGGTTCTGCCCCTTGTCGTTCTGCCCGAGCTGGCGCCAGCCGGGATACTCGCCCGCATCCCGGCCGCCGGTGAGCTGCTGCCGGATGTCCTTCACATCGGAGCCGATCGGCCCCACGTAGTCCCGGATGAATCCGATGATGTCGTCTTTCGCGGCCATGTCGATGTCCTCTCCTATGCCACACTGTGCGGCGAAATCGGTTGTGCTGAGGTCGGTGTAGTTCATGTCGCACGCGCCGAACGGCGCCGCGCCCTGCGGCCATCCGCTCGGGCCATACCCCGAGCCGTCGGTGTACTGCCAGCCGATCATCCCGGTCATCGACGGCCGCGAGCTGGCGTAGCGCGGCACGATCATCGGCACATCGGCAGGACGACCCGGCCACAGGAACGAGTCGTTCGGATTCATGTAGGCGATCACCCGACCACACCACGCGCGCAAACCCGAGACGAGAGCATCGATACCCGCCGACTGGTCGCCGGCAATCTGGCCGCCCCACGATTCGACGTCGACCATCACGATCATCTTCGGGTGCGGCGAACCGACCATCGACTTGATGGTGTCGAGCGTCTGCTTCCAGTTCGGCCGGTAGACGAGGTAGACGATGAAGCAATCGAGTCGGCCGGAGTCGGCCGCGCTACGGCACCACCCATAGTTGCTGTCCCAGTTGCGGTCCCGATACGTGCCATCGTTCGCCCGAATCGCGATCATCCGATACGGGTAGGAGTCATCGACAGGGCGCTGCCACTCGGAGACATCTGCCCAGACGGTCACTTCGCCACCTCGATCGCATGGTTGCGGAAGTCGGCGAGCCCGTCCACGAGCGTCCGGCCGCCGAGTTGCGGCCAGCCCGGATAGCCTGCCGCCGCGCCGCAGAGTTGCGCACGCACATCCATCACGTCCGAGGCGATCGGCCCGACGAACCCCTTGACGAAGGCGATGATCTCGTCGGCGCCCGACGCATCCACTGCCGGGTAGGCGTAGCCTTTGCCCGCGATCAGCGATACGCATTGCTCGACGGTGATCCAGTACGTCTTCGGCTGAAACCCGCTGTCGGCGACGAACACCCACCGGTGACCCCCGTCGTTGTACCCGGCAGCCAGCGTGTAGTGGTAGACCACGCCGCCGCCGTACGACGGCGAAGGCGATCCGCCCACCCCCTGCGGGTAGTTCGACGGTGGCGCGATCCAGTTCATCGCCACGCCGAAACCGTTGTCGACCGCAGCCCGCAGCCGATCCCAGAAGTCGCTCACCTGCTGCGCGGTCGGCGGATCGTTGGTGACCCACTGCGTCAGGTGATCGACGCCGAGATGGTTGCCCAGCACGCGGTCTAGATACTCGATACTGTCGGTGCCGTTGACTGTCGTGCCGAGTTCGCGGGCGAGCTGCGACTCGGGGACGATTCGCTGCGACTTCGCCCAGATCGCATTCTGCACCGTCGCCGGACCGCACTGGTAGTAGGTCTCCTGCGACACGATCCCGGCGTTCACCGGCAAGGTCTTGATCGTCATGATTCTCTCCTAGACACTGTTGGCGACGGCATCGGCGAGCGCCCCGGCCTGGCCGAAGAGACCGAACACCCTATCCCAAGGCCCCTTGGCGCGCTTAGACTTTCCGACCGTCGGCTCCTCGATGAGACCCTTACCGGGCTCGTGGGTGATCGCGACCTCCGACACGTACTGCTCGACCACATTCCCGCGGTCGTAGAACGTGACGACGTCGCCGAGCTGATACCGGCGCGCGGTGCCGTTGTCCGCGCCGAAACTGATACCGCGGCCGTCGGCGGTGCCGCCAACCGCTGTGAGCGTCAACGTCTCCGAGCCGCCCTTCTCCTTGAGCGCCTGGTGTGCCGTCGAATACCCCTCGATCGAATGGGAGGCGGTGTTGTCGACGAACTGCTCGGGGAGTGCGTCATCGGCGCCGACGGCATCGCGAATGTCGGCATCCCAATACACCTCGTAGGCGAAGAAGATGTCATCGAACAAGTCGCCCACGACGACCGACAGTCCGCCAACGCCGGCGAGACCGGGGATGGTGGCCAGCCCGGCGATGAGCGCAGCGATCGCGAGGTTGGCGCCGATCTCGATGACGTCATTGAGGATTGCGGGGCTCTTGCCTCCGACGACAGCCATGTACAGCTCAGGGTGCGACGCGCTGTACTTGTAGGACGCGATCTGCCCGCCATCGGTGCGCCACTGCACGTTCTGGCGCTGGCGTTTCTGCACCGTGTCGAGGACATACCCGGCGCGGTCCAATGCGAGCGAGAACAGGCCGTCGTTGAGTGGGTCGAGAAGCCGCGACAGATCGAGGAATCCGTCGGAGGTGCGGTCGATGATCGACTGGAGGTTCGCCAGGCTCGACGTGTTGAACACCTGCGGACTGGTGCCGTGGCCGTCGTAGGTGTCGATCCGCACACCCATCTCCAGGCGCTCGGTCGTCGGCCCCCATAGGTCATGCAGCGACGGGAAGCGGGCAGCGAGCGCGACGAGGCCTTCGCCGACATCGAGGACCAGATCGAGGAGGTCGTCGAGGCTGTCGATGTCGGCGAGGTTCGGCCACTCCCAGGAGTCGCGGATCGGAAGCGCCGGCACCACCGGGACATTGAGCCGCGTCGCCACGGAAGTCAGGTAGGACTTGAACAGGGCGTCAGGCTTGCCGATCCGGATGTCTTGTTTGCCAGTGAGATTCACCTGCACCTCGGGCGGGAGCTGGTTGTTCACCCAGGCGTTCATCGACTGCAACCACACCTTGTTGCACTTCCCGCTGTAGGTAAAGGGTGCACGTCCGGGTGCGCCGTCATAGTCGACGTTCATGATGCGCCCAGTCAGCGCGTTGAGCCCGTTGTATCCCGCGCGGAAGTGCCAGCACGCCTTGGTGACATTGCGTTTGGTGATCGCCGAGACGATCGGATGGTCGGGGTGGAGGGAGAAGCTGAAGGTGCCAGGGTCGATGCCAAACGTCGGCCGCACAGTCGCCTTCAAATACCGTCCGACGGGCCGCCATTCGATGGTTGATCCAGGCCCCGAGCCGCGACGCAATCCGATGTCGAAGTAGTCGAACGCCGAGTCGACAGTGTTCGGCCGCGCATAGCCGGGCACGGTCACAGTGCGCTCCGATAGATCTGCGGCACAACGACATCCAGCTTCGTCGCAGCCGAAGTTCCGGTGCCCGTGATTGTGACCGGGATGTCGGGCGTGCGCGCGGGCGCCTGCTTGCGCCACCGATCGTCTGCGCCGTCGGCCAGCGTGTACAGGTCGAAGGTGACGTCGACGCCATCCTCGTCGGTGACCGCGTACCAGTTCGGGTCCGTCTCGATCTCGAAGTGCTCACCGGCCGCCAGGTCCGGCAGCTTCACCGCCTCGCCCGCGAGCCCGACGGTCGGTCCGACGATCGGGCCGGTGAGCTTGAAGTGCGGCCACGAATCCACGGTGCCGCCGTTGGCCACCACCGCACCGGCGAACTCGGCGACGGTGAACGTGTAAGTGTTCGGGTCGGTGCGCCAATCGGATTCGTCGGACTGCATGGTGATCTCGTCCTTGCAGAAGCGATTCGACTTCACCCGCTCCCAGTCGACGTTCCCGCGCTTCACCAGCCGCACAATCTGGTAGCGGCCTGAGTCGACGACGTAGAACCGGAACTCGTTGTCACCGCGCTTCGCCTCGCCCTCGCCGAGCCCGTCACGCCACCGCGACACCAGGTCCACCGCATCATCCCCGCGAAGCCCGGCCTTGAACGGCTCGAGGGCCACCGTCATGACGATCTGGCCCTCCTTGAAGTCGGAGCCGACCACGGTCACACCACGCTGCCCGACACCGTGCAGCGTGTCGAGAGAGAACTCGGCGCCGTCGATCCCCTTGAGGGACATCAGATGCAGAGGTGAGTCCGACCCAAACTCCCACGTCTCCCCATTGAGGTCAGAGATCTCGTAGGTGGCCATACTCAGATCCCCCGTTGCATCGCGGACAGGCCGGGTTCATTGAATCCTTGCGGCTTGTTGTCCGACTGGATGACGACGCGAATGTCCTTGCCCTCCTTTACGGCCCAGATCAACTCCTGGAGCTGCTGGGAGATCTGCCCACCCACATCGGACACCAGGCCCGACATGTACGACGTGTCGGTGGTATTGGTACTTAGCTTCGGCGTGGCGTTTCCGAGGTCGACCTGCCCGGACATGCCCATCTGGACATACGGGTCGATCGTGTTGTATCCCGCGAATCCCGCGCCGACGGCGAGCCCGGCCCAGTCGTACCAGTTCTTCGGCTTCATCGAGTCGTCGTCGTCGTCCGAATATCCGCCGAATCCGACCGTGCCGCCGTCGGCGAACGCTGCGAGCTGGCCGGCGTTGAGCCGCTTGAGGAACGAGCGGACCCCCGGCTTCTGGGCGATCGCCTTGCGGATGATCTCCTCACCCGGCATGGCCGCGATGATCTCCGAATCGGTGTTCCCAACACCGGGCACGGTGCCGCCGTTGGCGAACTTCCGCATCCCCGGCGAGGTGACATTCGGTGATGACGGCGTGCTCGAGGCGGTCGGCGTCTTGCCCTGCGCCTCCTTGAGTTTCGCCTCAGCGGATGCGAGATCCTCGCGCGCCTTCGTGACATCGTTTGTCGCCTTGGTGACCGCGTTCGCCGCGGCCGTACGCTGCGACTCGGTGGACGACTCCTTGAGTTCGGACTGCTTCTGCTTGGCGAGCTTCAGCGCATCCTCGGCCTCTTGGACCTTGCGCTTCTGCTCGTTGACCTTGTTCGCCAGATCCGCCGTGTCGCCGGAACCCTTGGCGCCACCCTTCAGGTACTCGTCCCACGCCTGCTGCTTCTTGTACTCGTCGATGATGTGCTGGCGCTGCTCCTTCTCGCCCTTCCACCAGAACGGCTCGAACGGATTCTTCAGCGTGAACTCGAACAGGGTCGGGTCTTCCGGCGGTTCGGCCGGCGTCTCCGGCGTCTTGTCCTCGTCGCCGCTGCCATCTCCGCTGCCAGAAGGGAACTCGGAGCCATTGTTGGTGACATTAACGACCACCTGCGGGCCGAGCTTCGACACCAGCCCGCCCGCTTCCTCCTGGTGTGCCTTGATCTCGTCGAGATACCCCTGACGGCCATTCGCCACGGCGTCCTCGGCGGATGACGCGGACGGTGACTGCTGCACCCAGAACAGGTCCGACCAGATGTCGTCCGACCATCCCGACGACGACTTCTTTGCGTCGAGCGCGTCGTAGAAGCCGGTGATGTTGGTGTTCGGGTCGTCGCGGCCTGGATACACCGAGGAGTCCATCTGCTGGAACACATTGTCGGTCTGCAGGTTGTCTTCCTGGATCGCCATCGACAGGATCGCCGACGTCTGCTCATCGGAGTATCCGCGGCGGCGACCCTCCTGGATGATCTTCTTGGCCACGTCGTCGCGCGACGAATCCCTGGTGAGAACGACATCGGGCGCAGGAGTCGAGCCACCACCACCCCCGCCGGCGTTCTTCGTGTCAGGGAGTGCGATCCACGCCTGGCTCGGGAACTGCGCGTGCCGAGATCCGACAGTGCCGCCGAACTTGCCGTCGGAATGGCTGGTGGTGTCCATGCCACCGCCCATCTCGAAGTTCACCGAGGCGCCGGACTTGGCGAAGAACGTGCCCGCTGAATGCTCCGGAGACCAACCGACCTCGTGCGCCGCAACTCCGGGAGGTGCCTGCCCGATCACGTATCCGAGGCTGGGCAGGAACGACGAGAACGCAGCAGTGCCCGCGCGCTCACCGGCCCCCGGCTGCATGTTGCCGTGGGCTCCGTTCGCGACGATCGCCTGCGCGCCCGAACAGTCGGTGTTCCAGCCGTTTCCCCAGCCGCCCAGGGCGTAGGTGCCGCCCTCGACTCCGGTCGCATAGTCGGCGAGTTTGTGGACCTCGACGAGACCGCCTTCGGCGAAACCGGGCAGCATCCCTTTCGGGATCTGTCGACGGTTCAGCGCATACATGAAGCCTGGGCCGTAATAGCTTGTCGCGGCGGCGGTTTGGACGAATTCGCCGTTCGAGAGGTTCGCGGGAACATCGTCGGAGGTGCCGGTTCCGGGGCCGTGAATCAGGCCGCCGGCCGCGTGGTCCCACGCCGACCCGCCATGTCCCGTGTTCTCGGTAATGGGTGTCGAGCTTCGGTTCTCGACGATGTTGATGACCTTGCGGCCCGGCTCCTGCGCCTTGCGTACCGCCTCCCAGAACGCCCGGTCCTCGGGGCTGATGACGATCTTCCCGTTGGGGAGCGTCTGCACCCGAATGCCAAGCGATTTCAGCTTGTCCACGACCGCTGGGCTGTTGTCGTCGAGCTGCACGTATCCGTTCGGCAAGGTGGTGACCCTGACGCCGAGCTTCTCCATCGCCGCAGTGACCTCGGGACTATTGGAGTCGATCACCACCTTGCCGTCGATGACCGAATACTTCACCCGCATCTCGTCCAGCTTCGCGCGGACCTCGGGTGTGTTGTCGATGACCTTCAGGTTGCCGGGCGGCAGAGACGTCGCGGCCATTCCGAGCTTCTGGAGGCCAGAGATCGCATTCTCTGTGCCGTGCACGTTCAGTTCGGTGGTGACCTGATCGGGGATCAACCTGTAAGCGTCGGCCATTCGGCGGGCCGCGTCGATGGGCACGCCTGCTGCGACCGCGGTGTCGAGGAACTGCTGACGCTGGGCGATGAGCTTGCCGCGCACATAGTCGAGCGACTGGGCAACGGTCATCCCCTGCGACTGCGCGTACTCGTATGCGGCAGCGGCCGTTTCGTTGAATGCCTGTGCCTGACTGCGCACCGTGTCCTGCATCTTCGACCCCGCCTCGGTGGCGGTGTTGATGTGGCCGTCGACACCGATCAGACTCGCGTCGAACTTGCCATAGGCGTCAACGAGGTCGCGGATTCCATCGTTCCACTGCTGGAGCGCTTCCTCCTGAGTCATGCCGTCGTCGTTAAGCTGATCGAGCGCCTTCGCCAGCTTGTCGACCTTCGACGCGGCACCATCGGTCGACTCCTCGAAGTCGGCCATAGCCTGCGACATCGCCCCTGCCGCCTGCGCGGTGTTGTCGAAGCTCACCGACATATCGCCGTTCGCCTCGGCGAGCTGCTGCGCCTTCGACCGCGCCTCGTCCATCTGCCCGGCCATGCCACGAATGCGATCAATTGCCTCGTCGGCTGCAATCCGCTTGTCGATGTCGAGATCCCGGTTGTTACGGATCTCCTGAAGCTTCTTCATCGTCGTGTCGTACGCATCGCCCTGTCGGACAATGGCATCCACGGTCTGCTCCGAGCTGAACCCGAGATCCTTCATCGTGTCCGCGAGCGTCTTACCGGTGGTGTCGAACTTCTTCGCGTCGTTGTCGGCCTCTTTGAAGACGTCGTTACGCAGGGCTCGGGTGATCTTTCCACCAGCCTGGTCGATCTGGTCGGCCCACGACGAAGTTTGAGCCGCAGCCTCTTGGGACGCCTGCTTATCCTGCTGCTTCTTGTTGATCCACAAACCCAGGAGTGCAACGGCACCCGTGATTGCGAGCCCCCACGGTCCGCCGAGCGCACCCATGAGACCGCGCGCCCCGGCTCCAAGTCCAGACATGGCGGCCCCCACCGCGCCAATGGTGTTTGGCATGACAGACGCGGCCTGCCGAGATCGGTAGAATGCGGCGGCCATCTGCCCAAGCGCGCCGTTGGATGTGGCCGCGGTCCGCCCCAGCGTAACCATGGAGGCGCGGATTGTCCCCATCGAGTTACCTGTTATAGTCGCTGCTCGCTGAACATTGCTGACCGTCTGGCCGAAATTCGAAAAAGACGCGCGGGCGAACGCCATGTGCTGCCCAACGGTGGATATCTGCGATCCGAAGAGTCTGGTTGCAATGCGCATTGCCGCAATAGCGCCGATCGCGAGCTGAATCGGACCGGGCAGGTTGCCGAAGGCTCCCACGAGCGCGCCGACGACGTTCGCGATGCTACCCAAGGCTGTGCCAACGCCGGAGAATGCCGCCATTCCGGGGCCCGACAAGAGGTCGACAAACCCTTGAGCGATCGGCATCAACTTTCCGCCGATGGCTGCCGACGTGTTCGTGAACTCAGACTTCAGGGACCTTAGCTTGTTTGCGAGCGAGTCTTGGGTGCGCGCGAAGTCGCCCTGCATCATCGACGTCTGTGCGAGCACCGCGTTGTAGACCGCCTGCACCCGCACCGCAGGCGATAGTGCATCGCTCGTGTTGGAGATCAGACCATCCTTGAGGGCCTGGTTCTTCAGGGTGGTCTCATTGAGCAGGACGCCATACGCCTCGATCGGATCTGACTCGCCGCGGAACGCCGCGCCGAGAGCCTCGACAGCCTGCTCCGGGGTGGTATTTCGGAAGCTGGCCATATCTGATGCGAGCCCAGACATTTTCATCGAGAAGTTCGCCAGATTGTCGCCGGTCATCCCCGCCTGCTTGCCGTACAGGGCCATCGTTACCGCGCCCTCGCGCGCCTCGACGTTGCTCTGACCCATCGACTGCGCCGCATTCGCCGCCCAGTCCTGCACACGCTGCGACGCCGACCCGAACATCACATCGACCGCGTTCGTCGACTCGGCCAGATCCGACGCCGCGAACACGGCCTGCCGCATACCCTCCACAACACCTGCGATCGAGAAGCCGATACCGATCTTCTCCAGTGCGTCGCGAGCCTTGTCGGCGGCCTCGCTCGCGCCGCCGAGGGCATCCGTCGAATCACCCATCGAATCCTGGACGGCCGATTGCGATTCGGCGAGCGCCTGCTGCGCCTGCGCGAGCGAGGATGTCGACCGCAGCATCGATGCGCGCGACGATGCCGCCGCGGCTTCGAGCCGCATGAGTTCCTGCCGCGAGGCGTTGCCGCGTCGCATCGCCGATTCGAGGCGCTCCTCGGCCAACTCCTGGCGCTTCGACGCCGCCTCCTGCGATGCTGCCGCCGCGGCGACCTTGTTCTGCATCTGGTCGGCGGATTGTGCCGTCGACGACATCGATCGCCGCACGTTGTTCAGCCCCGACTCGGTGTTACCGGTATCGAGCCGGATGCGCGCGACAAGCTCGGCGACGTCAAGCGACATACGATCCTCCTCGGGGTTTGGGTTGAGCGAGTATCCTGCGCGAATGGAAGACATCCGTGTGGACGAAGATGGCGTGCTGCGCTGCTGGAATTGCGGCGGGAAGAACTTCACGGAGAAGCGGACCGGGAGGGCGAAGGTCGTCGGCGGCACGGCGGGAGTGCTGACATTCGGAATTGCGGGCGCCGCCGCGCCGCTCTTGGCGAAAAAGCGCCTCCGCTGCCAGTCCTGCGGCAAGTACAGCGCCGCAGGCAATGCCAAGCCGTGGACCGGCCTGACCCTGACTCCGAAGCCATCAGCTATGACGAGTAGCCCGAAGGCAAAGGGTGTCAATCAAGGCCCTCCGCCGCCGCCCGGGCGTCGGACCGGTTGGTACCGTGACCCCCTTAAGCAGAGCAAGCAGCGGTGGTGGAGCGGCACAGAATGGACTAATCGGACGGCTAACTAGGATCATCCCTTGGCCAGCCCTAGCGCCCGGTCTAGGTGACCTCCTTGGCCGATACATCCGACGATCCTGTCTTTGAGCCACGTGATGGTGCGCTCAGCGAGGATTCCTGACGCGGTGTCTACGCCGTAGATGTGGTGGAGGTCGAGGGTTACTGCGGTCCATTGTTCGAGCAGCATGGACCATGTGATGGCCGGTTTGGCGCTGTCGCGAACCTGGTCGGGGTCGTTGTACCAGGCCCGGACTTCAGTGTCGGGGTTGTATGCCCCGCCGCCGGGGTCTGCTACTCCGTAGGAGCCTGGGAGGCACGAGTACGGCCCCCACTGGCCGACTTCGTGCTGGCCTTGCGGGGTGCAGCCTTTTTGGCCGCAGCGCGCCGGGTTTTCCGGTTCTCCCCCGGCTCCGGGGGTGGCGGGTTTCCCAGGTCACCAGTGAGTGCCGTCTGCCAGTGAATCTCGGCAGTGGTGCGGCCGTGCACCGCGTCGATGAAGACGGTGCGCGCGGCGTGGACGATCATTCGCCACGGCACGCCGTCGTTGACCATCTCCGAGTAGACACCACCTTCGAAGGTGCCGTCGTCCACAGTGATGGTCACCGGGGTTCCATCCTCGGCGATTTCGCCTGTCGGAATCTCGACCGGACTTGACACCCACTCCGCGCCAAGGAGGCCCATGTACATGGCGAGTTCTTCCTCGTCCGACAGTGGTATCTTCTTGGCGATCTGGAGTGTCAGCTTCAAGCCGTCATCGGCTCGCATCTCCGGGATGGTGTACGTCTTGCCCTCGATCGGCAGTTGTATGCCGTCGAGTTGGATCGACAATGCGTCGAATCCCATGGTGGCCTCCTACCAGGGGATCGAAGGGATGGGTCAGACCTCGGTGACGGTGAGCGTGCCGCCGGTCAGGCCCGTGCCTGCGCCGGTCAGTTCGCCTCCATCCGGGGTGGTGATCGACCACGTGGGAGCGGTACCGGTGACGGTCCAGTCCGCGGCGGCGAACCCATCGTCGAGCGCGACCAACGCCGACTTCACCGCGGACGACGCGGCGTTGTAGGCGATGTTCGCGGTTGTGTTGCCCTTGTAGGTCAGGGTGAAGTTGCCGGCACTGGCGGCACCCACGCCGACCGAGAACTGGCCACTGCCGATCAGCGGCGAGAGCTGCACCGGCTCCCCGCGACCCATCAGATCGCCCGAGAACTTCTGCAGCTCGGTGGTCTTGCCGCCCTTGGGGCCAGCCTTGACCGCGGCGTGATACTCGGCGTTGAACGCGCGACCGGACACGCCATCCTTGCGGCGGTGGCGGATGTGGACGTGGCCCGCCGAGTCGGACTGGCCGGAGGCCTCGATGAGCGCCGACAGGCCGGGATCGAGGGAGAACACACCACCCGCTTCGTCGCCCTTCACGAGCCCTTCGAAACTGGCCTTGAAGCCGTTGCCGGTGATGGCCTCCGAGGTCCAACCATCGGAGTCGATGTCGGTGTCATCCTCGGTCTTGACGTCGAACGACGGCTCGTACGAGGTGAGCCCGTGGACCTTGGTCCACACGGGTGCGATCGCGGTGCCGGTGTTGATCTCGATCAGATAGCGTCCGGCCGCACGAGTTGCGAGGTCTGCCATGATTCCTCTCCTTAAGGATTGAGGCGGATTGCGTAATTCGCCGTCTTGGTCCAGGCCCCGTCTTCGGGGTCTGCTGGTGCGGCGGATGAGAGGGTCACCGTGTCGGGCGACACTCCTCCCGGCCAGACGCCGGAAGCTGTGGATTGCAGGAGACGGAATGTCTCCTGCTCGCGGTCGATCACCGTCAGCGGGGTTGGTCCCGGTTCGCGAAACCGCAACTGCACGTAGTGCAGCGGGTTGTCGGCGACGGTGTCGACGTCGGGATCAGTGAAGTAGTGGTTGAGCGCGATCGCGCTCACGATGTTCTGCGGCAGCTTCCCGACGGTGACCACCGGGCGGCCGGGGCTCTTCGGATAGGCGCCAGACTCTTCCCACATGGCGAACCCGAGATCGTCGAGGCGCTGTGCGAGCGACCGCAGCAGCGACGCCGGATCGACGCTCATCCGCCGAGCGCCTCACGGATCGCATTGGCCACCGCATCGAGCGCTTCGTCTTTCGCGACGTGCACCGCGGTCTCCAAGAACTTCGCCTGCCCGCCGTGTGGATGGTTGTAGCCCAACGCCTCGTGCTGTCGTGCCGCGTAGGGCGCGCTGTATCCGATCGCCGCTTCTGTGCCGTCGGTGGCCACGCGGCCCGAGCTGATGAGTTCGCCAGAGTCACGGGGGGCACGGCGATTCGACTCGGCGAGAATCGCCTCGCCAGCCTGCCGCACACCCTCCCTAGCTCCCTCCTCGATGCGGGCGAGGGCCTTTTCGCCGATCCAGTTGAGGTCACCCATCGGATCTCCTTATACGAGGTCGATCGAGTAGTAGTCGGGCGACCCGGCGAATCCGCCGATGTGTCGGTTCTCCGCGATCACTGGCCGCCACTCGCCGTCGTCGGCGCGGGCCATCGACCCGACCGGGATGTCGTCCTCGGTGATCGACATCGACGCCTGCGTCGACGACACGACCTCATCGCCCTCGGGGCCGATGGTGAGCTTCGTGGTGTTCTTCACCCGCGCGAGGATCGCGGTGGGAGCGGCGAAGATCGGACCGTACGCGCCGTCCCCGGTCAGCCTCTTCACCTCGACCGGCTGGGTGAAGAACACGGCCAGCGGATCAGGCATGGCGAGCCGGGTCCGCGTACGGGAGGCCGACGCACGCGGACCCGACAACTAGTGGGAGTCCCACAGTGCGAACCTCCCGAGAATGTGCCCGTAGGCGTCCATGATGTCGCGGCGGACACCCACGTCGGATGAAGTACCGCGCGGGCTAAACGGATTGGCGTTCAGGATCGTCGCGTCGTCAAGTTGGACCTGAGCCACCCCGCCGCCGGCCGCAACATTCACGCGGTCCCGGAGCATGTCCACCGCAACCGATTTCACGCTCGACGGGCACGCATCGAATCCGCTGTCGGCCGTCACCGTCACCGACCGCAAGCCGGTCGGCCACGAGCCTTCCAGAATGCCGGTCGAGGACCACGACCAGCCGGTGATGTCCGCGCCCGACGAGTCCTTCACCGCGATCGGTTCGCCGATCTTGAGTGACGGCACCACGAGGACCGTGCCGCCGGTGGCGTCTAGCACCATCGTCGACTGCACCAGCGGGGCGATGTGCCACCCGCACGCGATACGAATATCCTCGCAGACCGCTTCGAGGTCGGCGTCCGTCACTCCGTCGACGTCGATGTCGCCGATGTCGATCAGCGGCGGCAGGCCGGTGAAGTCGAGCACAGATCAGCCCGCAGCCTTGTTGACCGGCACCTTGGCCTTGTTCCGCGCGGCCGGCGCGGCCTTCGACTCCGACCTCGGAGTGAGCCCGCGCACCTTCGCGTCCTCGTCAGACAGTTGCAGAGTCGTTGCGACGCCGTTGATCTCGACGTCGTATTCTTTGAGCGCCATCGGAACCTCCTCGGGGGTCGGCGCACCGGTGCGCCGGGTGGGCGAGCCACCCAGCGCACCGGAGTTGAGCAGGGCCATCAGGCCAGTGCGACCTTGACGAACGCCGTCGGACGGGTCACCGCGAACGCCAACCGCTCCTCAGCGAGGATCGCGATCATGTTGCGAATGAAGAAGTCCGCGTGACTGTCGGTCATGGTGATCGTGGTCTGCTCCCGATCCCAGACCACCGCCTTCGAGAAGTCGCCCACCAGAGCGGTTCCCGCGGCCTGAGTCTCCGACTCCACGACCGGCAGGCCCCACAGAGTGCGGTTGGAGATCTGGAACGGCCCGCCGTAGTAGTACTGGTTGTTGGCGTCCTTCGACAGGTCAATGGTCTCGGCATCGGCCGGGTTGACCACCACCGCAGACGGATTGACCCGACCCACGGTCCGCAGCTTGGTGATGCCCTTGCGCACCGAGTCGAAGAGGTTCGTCGCAAAGGCCTGCGTCTGCACACCCGACGCCGAATTGATGCCGGTGAAGTGCTGACCGGAGCCGCTGCCGTTGAGGATCTCGTTCTCCTCGGTCTCCTTCACGTCGAGCGCCAGCTCGTCGTTGATGAGCCCTTCGAGCTGCGCGACGTCGGCCAGCGCACGGCGGGTGGCGGGCACCCATTCGGCGATGGTCTTGACCTCGGTCGAGCGAACCTCGTAGGCCCACGAGCCTTCCGGCTTGTAGCCGCCATTCGCGTCGAGGACGAGGGCGCCGGCCGAACCGGGCGCCGTCGGGGCTGCCGAGCTCGACGCCTCTGCGACCACTGCCGCGGCATTGGTGTGGCTCGTCTGCGCGACATACTCGACGACATCGGAGGTGGTCGACCGCACCGACACGAGGTCTCGGATCTTCAACTCCTTGCGGCCGAGCGGCTCCACGATGTCGGTGCGCTCGTTGACGACGAACGCACCCGCGCTGGTGGAGCTGGTGCCGGTGAACAGCCCCTTGACCCGGATCGGATCGGAGCCGACCTTGGCCCGGTCGGGGATGCGATACCCGCCACCCTCGGCCTTGAAGCCGTCCATCATGCCCTTGAACTGCGTCGAATCGACAACCTGCAGCCCCAGCGACTTCACGCGCTCGCGGACCGGCAACTGCCCATCCTGCGCTCCGAGGTCACCCTTGGCGTCGGGGCCGATCTCGTCGGCCAGCGCCATCGCAGCGTCGATGACTTCCTGGTCAGCCTTCGCGGTCTTGTGCTTCTCCAGCAGATCGCGACCCTTGGCCAGCGCCTCGGTGTAGTCGTGCTGCTCGGAGTCGGTCATGTCGCGACTCTCGCCTGCAGCCTTCTCCGCGATGTCGCGGGCCGTCTTGGCGGCGGCCTGCGCCTGCTCCATCAATGCCTTCACTCGGCTCATCTGATTCTCCTTGGTGAGGTGGGTGTGTTATGCGCTCGCGACGATGTCGAACTCGAGCGCGTCCAACTGCGCCAGGGAGACGGACGGGCTCGTGGGCGTGGTCTGGCCGGCCGACTTGGCGTCGCCGGGGACGGTTCCCTTACCGCTGGTCTGGTCCTGGTCTTCTTCATCCCCCGACTCTTCGTCGGCGGGAAGTATCGATTTGAGAGCGTCGAGGCCCTCTTCGAGTCGGTCCACGGTTTCGCGGATCACCGACTCGTTCTTCGCCGACAGTGCCTTGCCCGCCTTGGCGCGCAGTGCATCAGCGGCCGACTTCACCGCGAGCACCTCGGTCTCCTGGTTGGCGCCGAGAGGGACTACAGAGACCTCATGGATCTTCAGCTTCTCTAGCGACCAATAGCCTGGCGTGATCGTCTTCGTTCCGTCGCCGTTGTCCTCCGACTCGGGCTCGACGAACGTCTCCTTCTCGACATCGAAGGCGAACGACATCTGCGCCACGCGGCCAGATTTCAGCAGCCGGTACACCTGGGCGGCCTTCGGCGACTCCATGTCGAGCACCGCATGCACTTTCAGCCCGCGGTCGTCCTCGACAGCCTCTTTTAGGAATCCGAGGTTATAGTCCGGGTCAGCGAAGTTGTGCCCCCATAGGAGCGGAATCGGGTTGTCGCCCTTCGCCCACTCGGCCAGCGACTCTGCGAATGCGCCCTTCTGGACGACCTCGCCGTACGAGTCCCGATTGCCGAACACCGATGCGTACGCGATGAACTCACCCTCCGCGAGTTCGGCGTCAGGACCGGCCTTGAACGCCGCCTTGGCGTTGACGTGGCCGGGGCCGGCCGTGCGTGTCTTCGTCATGCGACGTCCTCCTGGTCGTCGTCCGCGCCGTCATCGACGGGGGGCGGGGACGGCTCCTTGCCGTCGTCACCCGCGGGGATCGGCTCCTTGTCGCCGTTCTGGGTGAGGTTCAGCGGCTTGATCAGCTCGTCACCGCCATCGATCGGCGGCCGATTGTCCAGTGCCCGAGCCTCGTTGATCGTCATCCACGGACCGCCGACCGAAGTCTGCATCTGCGCCGCGCGCTCCTCGAATGAGCCAGACAGCTTCTCGCGCAAGTTGAACTCCACATACAGCTCGTCCACCTCGCCGGGCGCGATGTCAGGGATCAGTTGCAGCGAGATCTCCTCGGCGAACATCTGCAACCATGGCCCGAGCGTGTCCTGATACAGCATCTTGTGCTGCTCGGTGATGTTGCTGAACGTCGCCTTGTCGAGGATTCCCACCATGGGCGGCGGGACGTGATACACCGACGCCACCTCTTCGCGGGTCAGCTTCCGAACTTCGAGGTACTGCAGGTCCTTTGCCGACTGAGCGGCCGCGGTGAACTTCATCCCATCTTCGAGGATCGGGGTGCCGCCGGCCTGCGGTCCATCGCCCGCGTACTGCGCCTGCCATCCCCGCTTGAACCGGCCCCGCGCCTCGGCCGACCACGGTTTGGCGTCGGCCGGCCGTTCCAGATAGCCGGAGACGCGGGCTCCGTTGCGCAGCACCTCGGTACGTGCCTTCGAGCCCGCGTTCTCCTCGGCAAGGATCTGCCGCAGCGCCTCCAGCGGCGACGTTCCGAAGTCGTCGACGCCGCCATAGCCGCGGAAGTACACCAGTCGGTCGGCCGGAAACTCCCGCTTGCCCTTCGCGCCCTTCACCTCGAACACCGCCGGACTGATCCAGTTGTCGCCCTTGGGGGTTACCAGAGTCGGCGGGATGCGGACCACCGCCGGCTGTGCCGCCGAGCCTATCTTCAGCCAGTACGCGCGGTCGAAGATCGCCAGATCATGCACCAGCGCATCCATTAGCCGATAGCGAGTGACCACCTCCGACGGCTGCAACATCACCCGCGACAACGGATGGTCCCGGTCGAGTCGCTCTCGGTCCGTATCGCCCTTGCGGCGAAACGCGTGAATGCCGAGCTGCGCAATGTTGCGCGCCAGAAACGACACCGTGGTCCGCACCGCCGGCTGCTTGCGCCACAGCTCTAGGTACGCCAAGTTTCGGTCACTGGTGAACACTGTCGGAGACGAGATGTCCAGCGATGCGGCAAGCGGTGTCGCCGGCCGCGATAGGCCTTGCAGCGCCCCATCGGAGACCACGAACGACACCGCTACCGCCCCTCGGGGATCTGGATGTAGTCGATCTCGTGGCGGCCCACGATGACCTCGCCGTCCGCGCGGGTCGGAGTTCGAGCCCCTGGGTCGATGACCTCGGCGTCCCGCACGACACAGAACTTGCGCTTCTGCTCGGTCACCACCCCACAGATGGCGGTCCCTGACTTCAGATTGAGGACCACGCGCTGATGCACGACGTAACCGAGAATGTCCACTGCGCAGCCCCTTTCAGACGTCAGACGATGAATAGATCGTTGGTTTCGTACGCGCTATCCTGCGGCTCCGGTGACGACACCAGGCCGTGAAGAGCCAGCGTCACCGCCACAAGCTGAGTGATGTCACTCGATCGGTCCTTGCGGTCCCAGATCCAGGAGTCGCCGTAGTCCTTGCGCTTCCCGGCCACCACCGAGCGGGCCAAGGACATCGCCCCCGTATGCCGGATGCGATCCTGGACCACTCCGTCATAGAAGTTGTTGCACGCCAAGGCGATGTCGGAGTACTTCATCGCCGTCACCTCAACGTCAAGATCCTCGATCTGTGGAATCAGGTTCGCCGCCGACGACTTCTCGTCGACAACCACCGCGCACGGGCTCCACTTCTTGGCGAGTTCGGCCACCCGATCGGGAATCCATGCGGTGCCCGGAAGCGATTCGGCCTTGCCGTCCGCCGCAGCCGGGACGATCCCCACGTGACACAACCCGTCCTCGCGATACCCTGCGACCGCAATCGCCGCCGACGAACGGTCCCGAGACACGTACACCGCGAACGCCACCGGATCATTCGGCGCCGAGTCCTCGTCACGCAGCCCGGCCCACTGCTCGGCGCCAATCACTCCGCCGCCACGAGTCGGCCAGATGCCCATCATCTCCCGACGGATCGCATCCTCGTCTGGGATGTTCTCAAGCATCCGCTCCATCGCCTCAAGCGGAGTGCGGTGCGGGAAGCTCGGATTGAACGTCGGGTAGATGGCAGGGTCGCGAGGATCGGCATCAGAATCGGCCGACAGCTCCACGAACATCTGCTTCGGCGCCTTGCCCGCCAACGCGCGCTCGCGCTTGACCGTGAACGCCTCGCCGTCATCCGTCGGCCGCGGCGGGGTGCCCATGAAGAACACCAGGCCGCCATGCGGATTCCGCGCCTGGTTCGTCGCCGGCACCATATCCTCGAGCGCCTTCAGCCCAAGGATCTGCGCCTCATCGAACACCTCGGCGTCGATCGCATCCATGCCGCGACCGAAACCTTGCTCTCGGGCACCGAACATGATGATCGACCCGTTCGCGAACCGGATCTCCTGCTCTCCGTTCGCCGTCCGGATCGGAGACGACTTCGAGCCGTGGTCCAGATGCGGCCAGATCTTCGGCTTCCGCACCATGCCCTGCATAGCGCGAAACGTATTCGTCGTCGTGCGGCCATGATGGCTCGTCCACACCACCCGGAAACCGGGGATGATTAGACACAAGCCGATGATCAGGTATCCGACCGTGAACGTCTTGCCCACCTGGCGAGGAATAGACAACACCACGCCGCCGACCGATACCGCGAACTTGCCCCCGCCAGACAGCCCGAGGGCTGCCATCCCGAGGCCGCGCTGCCACGAGTCGAACGATACGCCCGACTCCTGCAAGCGCCGGTACACCCGCGGGAACAGGCTGCGCTCAATCCCATCCGGGATCACCAGGTGGCGAGCGACCTCCGAGAGTTTCGGCTGATCAGATCGCGTTGGCGTCGAAACCGTCATCGACGTCAACCTCAGCCGACGACGACTGCTCAGCCACCGTCCGCCGGCGCACCTGCTCCTCGCGGATCAACACGTGGAGCTTGTTCAGCTCGTTGTTCAACTGCGGCCTGGTGTTGTCCGCAGACTGTGTGAGTGCCTCTGCCACGAGCCGACGCTGCGCCAGTAGCATGTCCAGCACGTCGCCGGACTCGACAGCCTCGGCTAGCGTCGGCGGCTCACGTCGGCGCTCCTCATTCGAGACGGCACGCAATGGCGGCTTGTCGGCCATGAGGATCACCTCCATTCATGCAGGTCAGCGGTGCATATTATGCGGTCTTTATGCAGCCCAGGGGGCGGGGAGGGGCCACCGGGGAGAGAGTTTGAGAGGCCCCTGATGGGTCGCACCCCCCACGGCGGCGCGATGCCGACCCCCCTACCCCCCGCGGCCATGCATAGCGCTGCATAGTATGCAGCGGGCGTATGCATCCGGCGCATAGTATGCAGCGGTCACCACCGCCGGCTGTTGTCGACGCCACCGGAGGCACGTCGCCGGCCTGGTGCGCCGCGGTTGCAGGCGACGTGCTCGGGGCCTCGGTACTGGGTGCGGTCGTCGTCGTCGTGGCCGAGGTCCCAGGGCTCTTCGGCCTTGATGGGCTGCCCGCAACGCCAGCATGTGGCCTGCCCGGATCGGACTGTGGCCGCGTAGCGCTTGCGGAGGCGTTGGTGGCGGGCACCGTAGCCGCGTTCAGTGGTCTTCAGTGGTCGCGCGAGTCGCTGCGGCCGAGACGTCTTGGGGGTGGCATCGGATAGTGGTGTGTACCAGTCCTCTGCGACCTTGCGCAGCTGCCATGGACGCTCGGCATCGAGACGGTCGAGCACCTCGGCCTTGCCTGGGTCGATGGTGACGATGCGGGCGGTGTGTGCTCGGTACTTGGCTAGCTGGGCCTCGTTGGGCCGCGAGTGCACGATGTACACGTCGCACTGCTCGGCGAGCGGTAGCGCCGCGTCGATGGCTGCTCGTCGTGCTGCCATCGTGACGGTCTTGATGTGGGACGGGTGGTCGTGATGGTCTGGGCTGCCGAGGCATTGGGCGATGTGGTCGTAGTCGATGGTGATGTCACCGGGTTGTGTATGCTCGATGACCCACGTGGTCTTGCCGGATGCCGGCGGGCCGGTGATGACGAACAGCGTCACAGCTCGACGTTGGTGCTCACAGCGTGAGGCCGCGGGCCTTGGCTGCCCGTGCCACCGTGTTGTCGGGGCGTGGTGTCCAGTGGTCGCCCATGACGCGGCGGAAGGCGTGGCGTGCTTCGGTGATGCGGATGGCAAGCAGGCCACGCATGTTGAGTTTGTCGTCGACGTCACGTACGGCTTGTAGTGCGGGCTGCACGATCTCGTTCATGCCTGCGCGCTGATCTGCGGTCCAGGTGTCGGATTCTTCGGAGGCTGCCGCGATCTCGCCGACGAGGATGGCGTATTCCTTGCGGTAGTCGCCGTCGGGGATGGTGTTGAAGTCGTTGCGCCCGCGGGGGGTCATGCGCTCGACGACCATCACAGCACCCCGACCACACCCCAGGCCACAGCGACCTGGAGCACGATGATGCCGATGACTCCGACGACAGAGATGCCGAGCAGGATGCGATCCAGCATGGCGACCTCCCGAGGTTTAGGCACGTGTGGTTTGGGCTAGAGCGCTGGCTATGCGTGCCGACGGGATGCGTGCTCCCCCGATCCATCC
>NZ_JBNCNR010000038.1:0-19813 GCF_049847065.1 Gordonia sp. DT219
TGGCCGAACTCACCCGCGGCGGCGCCTGTCCAGAGTTGCCGTGGCTGTAAACCACCCACAAGAACGTCAGGAGATCCGAAAGATGGTCGGTTCCTGGCGCAGCGCCCTTGTCAAGCGGACGATAGTGCAACAATAACAATAGGATTGTGGCGCATTTGCGTACGTATCGGGCGCAATCCGTAACGCGAATGTCATAAGCCAGGTGAACTCCACCGGTGCTTCCGGACGTGATCTGCCCGGCCGATACCGCATCGGTGGCCGCCGGGTGCTGGTCGATTGCCGCCGTCCTCGGTGCCGTGGTTCGCAGTATGGTGGCCATCCACCGCCGTCCCGATGCGTCCAGCAAGTTGCAGGTCAGCGACTGTCCCGACGTTCACCGTCGCCAACGGCGTGATGGCGTGGCCTGGCATCCCGCCGCGCGACAGATCCGTGTGCGCTGTCCGAACCGCGCGGAACAGATTGTGTCGAATCGCAGCTTCGATTCAATACAATTACGTCGCTTATAGTCACGGATCGTTTACATTGCCGTCACCCAAACAGCCGAGGACTGCGACACGATTGCATCCGTTGCGATCGAAGTTGCTCGCACGGTCTCAGAGATCTCAATCCCGATGCGCGTGAAGCTCCGGGATTCCCGCTGGTCTCCATCGATGAACGACTCCAAAGCGAGAGGCGCAATCCTGTGAAAGGTGCTCTGCACGTTGGCGAACCGAAGGCGGGCCGGCTAGCAAGCTCGCTCGCGTACAAGAACGACGCACATTCGAACCGTCACGGCGCAACCCGAATCGAAGGCGCGTGATGGGGGCAGGAACTGATCTGGCTACCAGAATGGAACAGGCAAAAGCAAACTCTCAGCCCGTTCGAGATAGCTTCAACAGTGTCCCGACGGCGGTGTCGGCATTGTGCGCGGTCGTCAGCGGTGTACGACGTGGGCTGGTAGCGACCTCGTTGTCGGTGGGGGTTTCCTATGAGCCGCCGATGGTCGCGTTTTCGGTGCTGAACTCATCGCAAACCTGGCCGCACCTCCGGACGGCTCAACGAATCGGTGTGTCGGTGCTCGGTGACTCACAGGCGAAGGCATGCCGGCAGATCGCCTCTAAGCACGGTGACAGATTCGCCGGTCTGGACATCACCACGTCAAGCGAAGGCGCGATGTTCTTGGGCGGCGCGATCAGCTGGATGGACTGCTCGATCGTAAACATCGCGGACGCTGGCGACCATGAACTCGTTCTGCTGCAAGTGCACCGCGTCTCAAGTTTTGATGGCGAACCACTCCTTTTCCATCGGACCGATTTTCGTCGATTGGAAACTCTCGCTGCATCCAACGATGTGGTCGTGAGAGGATGAGCATGGACATCGTGCTACTCAGGGCACGACTGCGTCAGAGTGAGGACCTTTGGGATATCGAGGTCAAAGATGGGCGCGTCGCGGCTATCGTGAAGAGCGGTACCCACCAGCATCGTGTCGCTGAGACACACGACATTGGCGGCCGCATCCTTCTCCCGGGTTTTGTCGACGTGCACGTCCATCTGGACAAGGCGTTTCAATTACCATATCTCGACGTCAGTGCAAGCGGTCATACCGGTATTCAGGAAGCGTTGCGCACGACCGCAGATCTCCGAGCATCGATGTCGCTGGACACGATCGTCGAGAACGCGGACCGGACCTTGCGTCTCATGGTCAATGGTGGCACCGTCGCCGCCCGCGTTCACGTCGAGATAAGCGCTGAATCCGATCCAGCCATGGTGGGCGTTCACCGCGAACTGGCGAAGGCGCACCCTGAAATCCACCTGGAACTCGCCGCGTTCGCACAGCACGGGACCACAAGCTGTCCGGAGATCCACGCACGTATGGTCCGTGCGCTGAACGAGGGTTGTTCGGTAGTTGCCGGGTGTCCGTATGCGGACTCTGATCCCATACGTCATCTGGACGAGATGATCGCACTGGCAATTGAATATGACGCCCCATTGGATCTGCACCTTGACCTCAGTGACGATCCGGAGGACCTGATGCTCGCCGAAGTCGTGCCACGGGTGGAGAAGGCAGGACTCGAAGGTCGGGTACTCATAGGCCACGTGACCGCGCTTACCGCAGTGTCGCCGGAACGTGTCAAGGAACTTGTTGCGGCTGCCTCCGGTGCAGGCATATCGGTTGTCGCAATTCCGACGACGGACCTGTTTCTATCGGGCCGTGATCAGTTGAGCGCACCAACCCGAGGTGTAACTCGAATTGAAGAGTTTGCTGCAGCGGGAGTTCCAGTGGCGCTCGCGAGCAACAACTATGAGAACGCTTTTACACCCGTCTCGATGCCCTGCCTCTCGCAAGCAGCCTGGCTCGCGTCGCTGACGAACTACATGGCGACTGCAGACCAGCAGCTGACATTGTTGGACGGAGTCACCAATATCCCGCGGCGCGTCATTCAGTCGGCGGTACCGGGTCTGGCAATAGGGGATCTGATCGGTGCGTCTGTCTTCGACGTCGATCAAGCTGTGGACGTTGTCCGGTCGGCAGCGCGACCGATCGAGCTCATCTCGGCACATCGAGGCGTATCCGTTCCAGATACGTTCATCCGATCGAACCAGGAGGAGCACTATGGTCGCTGAAATGGTGGTACCCACTCTCCCAACCAGAATTGCCGTTCCGGGAATCGTCCGCCAGGCCATCCGGCGGATCGGTGGTGCCGTATTGGTAATTTTAGGGGTCGTCACACTGACATTCCTCCTGACACGAGTCTTCGCGGGTGACCCGACCAACTTGTTCGCTCCGCCCAATGCGACGCAGGCTGATCGCAATGCGATCAGGGAACGACTCGGACTCAGCGACCCGCTCCCAGTCCAGTACTTCCATTACCTGCGTGATCTTCTGAAGGGGGACCTCGGTACCTCGTATATGACGAGCCGGCCAGTAACATCAGACCTCTTTGACAGGCTCCCAGCAACTGCGGAGCTGGCGTTGTACGCCCTGATCATCGGTATCGTTGTCGGGGTTTCAGTCGGTGTGCTGTCGGCGGTGTTCGAAGGGTCGATATTCGACAAGTTGACGCGCGTCATCACCGCTGCGGGACTGGCTTTACCGCAATTCTGGGTCGCACTGATGCTACTATGGATCTTCTTCGTCAGCCTCGGTATCTCGCCGGGCCCCACCGGGCGCCTTCCCATCGGAATGGATCCCCCTACGCACGTTACCGGCTTCTATCTAATCGATAGTCTCCTCACCGGCAACTTTTCGACCTTCGGAGCCGCGGCTGCCCAGCTATGTCTACCCGTATTGACACTCGGGTACAGCGTATTCGCGCCTATCGCGCGGGGAGCACGGTCAGCGATGACCCATGCGCTGAAGGCCGACTATGTCCGGACCGCACACGCTCTCGGAATTTCGCGGCATCGTGTCTGGTTTGTTTACGCATTGCGTAACGCGTTGCTGCCGGTTATCACAATGCTCGCGGGGACCGTCGCATGGGCGTTCTCCGGATCTGTGCTCGTCGAGGGTGCATTCGGATGGCCTGGAGTTGGCCAATATGCACTCAATGCGTTGGAACAGTCCGACTTTCCAGCTGTCCAGGGATTTGTACTCTATGCCGCCATTCTCTACGTCGTCGTTTACCAATTACTTGACGTCGCCTATGGATTCGCTGACCCAAGGATTCGCTCATGACACTCATGGAACAGGCCCTCCGTACGGCGGATCGAGGCGAAAAGCGCGACCGCGAACAGCAATTCCCCGCCCGCGTCAAGCGGCAAATCGCTCGCCTACGCCAGTCAGCTTCGGCGTTGCCCGTTGGCTTAACGATTCTAGGTCTGTTGGTGCTGGTGTCGATTTTGTCGATTGTATGGACACCGTATCCACCAGCAGAAACCGGCGTCGGACCGACGAGCGCGGCACCCGACGCCCTCCACTGGTTCGGTACGGATCGCGTCGGATCGGATGTCTTCTCACGTACCATGGCCGCTGGACGCACTGATGTCTTCTTCACTGTTGCGGTGGTCGTGGTCGCCCTGGCAGTCGGGTCCGTATGGGGCGCCGTGGCCGGCTTCTTCGGTGGCTGGTTCGAGTCTGTGACCCTTCGAATCTTGGAGGTCCTGCAAGCATTTCCGTCATTGCTCCTGGCGCTGTTTGTGATTTCCGTATTAGGCCCCGGAACGCTGAATGTGATCTTGGTGGCGGCGTTGATTCCCCTACCGGAGTTCGTGCGGTTGGCCCGTGCGGAGGTGATGTCCAAGAAGAATTGGCAATTCGCTGAAGCGGCACGGATGGTCGGCAATCGTCCGATCGTAGTGCTTTTCAAACACATCCTGCCCAACAGCGCTAGGCCGTTGTTGGCTTACGCATCGATCAGCGCCGGGTGGGTCGTTGCGAATATCGCAGCATTGGGATACATCGGAGTCGGAATTCAGCCGGATGCCGTCGAATGGGGGTCGATGATCGCCCGCGGACAGAGCGACGTCATCAGCGGCGCATGGTGGGAGTCATTCTTCCCTGGTATGGGAATTCTTGTCTTGGCCATAGGATTCCAGTTGGTCGGCGACGGTCTGTCAACTCGCAACCGAGGAGAGAAGCGATGATGATGAGAAATCCTGAAGATGCGGGACTACTCCAGGTTCAAGGATTTAGCGGCGGTTTCGAGACCGGGGCCGGATTCACTCCCATCCTCGATGATGTGAACTTCGCGCTTAAATCGTCGGTGATGACCGCCATCGTGGGCGAGACCGGTTCCGGCAAATCGGTGATGGCTCTGTCCATGCTGGGATTGACACCGTCGACCTTCAAGCGTACATCCGGGCGAGTCCTATTTGATGGCACCGACCTGTCGACACTCGACGAACGTGCGTATCGAAGCATTCGTGGAAACGATATCGGTATGGTATTCCAGGACGCCCGTGCGGCATTGAACCCTGTGATCTCAATCGGCAGCCAGCTTATCGACGCCTGCCGAGCGCACTCAGACGTATCGAAGAAGGAAGCTCGCGAGCGCGCCGAGGATATGCTCCGTAGCGTCCGCGTGCCAGAACCGGGCCAACGGATGCGTCAATTCGCCTATGAATTCTCGGGTGGTATGGCGCAACGAGTGATGCTGGCGCTGGCGCTGATCTGTGAGCCGAAGCTCCTGATTCTCGACGAGCCGACGACAGGACTCGACGTGACGATTCAAGCCGACATCATGGAGTTGGTTGTCGACCAAACGCGCTCGCGCGGAATGACGGCGTGTCTGATCACCCATGACTTGGGTGTAGTTGCGGAGACCTGCGAGAACGTTGTTGTAATGTATCGCGGCGAGGTCCGGGAAACGGGCAACTGTGCGCAAGTACTTTCGGATCCGCAGGACGCCTATACCCAGAAGTTATTGCGCTCTAGCCGATTCGAGGAGCTGGCCGCATGACCCGAGCAATATCGCGGAGTCCCGCACTAAATGTCGTTGATCTCCATAAAGAATTCCGTGTGAAGAGAGGGGGAAAAGCTCGCAATCTGATCGCTGTAGAGAATCTCAGCGTAGATATTCATCCAGGCGAGACCGTTGCCCTAGTCGGGGAGAGCGGCTCTGGTAAGTCGACCGTTGCTCGGTGTATAGCCCGACTGACCGATCCGACTTCCGGTGCGATCGCTGTCGACGGTCGTGACATCACGAAGATGGACGATCGCCAGCTCTCGCAGTCCTATCGGAACATGCAAATGGTGTTTCAGGACCCAAATTCATCTCTCAACCCCAGGATGTCGGTTCGCGAGGTACTGACCGAGCCATTGCGTCTGCACACAGCCCTGTCCAAGAAGGAGCGCGATGAGCGCGCCGCCGAACTACTCGCCTTGGTTGGGCTGGGAGACGAACATCTCGATAGGTACCCCTCAGAGCTCAGTGGAGGACAGCGTCAACGAGTCGGAATCGCACGTGCGGTAGCGGTAGAACCAAAAGTGCTTCTGCTGGACGAGCCAACAGCTTCACTCGACGTCTCAGTAAGGGGACAGATCCTCAAGCTATTACGCAAGCTTCAGGTACAACAGCAGATGGCCTACCTGTTCATCAGCCACGACCTCGAGGTTGTGCGGCGCATCTCCGACCGCGTCATGGTCATGTATCTCGGCACAATCGTGGAGGCGGGTTCCACGGAGGAGATCTTCTCCAACCCGACTCATCCCTACACGAAGGCATTGCTGTCTGCGGCGCCGCGCATCACACCAGGCGTACGGAATGAGCGATTCCGACTTGCCGGCGAGATTCCAAGTCCCTTCGATGTCGGGACAGGATGCCGCTTGGCCGACAGGTGTCCGCTCGGGCAGCAGTCGTGCCGCACTGAGCGGCCCACTCCGCTTCCAGTATCGGCAACCCACGTCGCTGCATGTCCGATCGTGCTCAACGGCGAGCACGAGAGTCCACGGAAGAGCGACGCTACATCGTTACGAACAAGCAATGAGAGGCATTGAGATGCGATCTATCGGTGAACTCGGCGCGAGCCGGCGACAGTTCCTCGCGGGGACATTAGGACTGGGAGCCACGGCGGTGCTCGCAGCCTGCGGCGCAGGCGGCGGCAGTGGGTCCGGCGGCGTCGGGGCGAAAAAGCTCGTCACTGCCTGGCCCGCTGACGTCACCACCTTGGATCCGGCGGTGGCAGCAAGCAGTCAGGACTGGGAGATCGCCTTCAATGTGTATGAGCGATTGGTGTCTCCCAAATGGATAACCGGCAAAGACGGAACGCTCACATGGGACGGGCTGAAGATCGAACCTCAGCTGGCCGAATTTACGATGGAGAAGGATACCACGACATTCACCATCCGCGAGGGAGCCAAGTTCCATCCCACTGGGAACCCAGTAACAGCTGATGACGTCGTATATACGCTCGAGCGGACGTTCGCTCTCGGTCGCAGTGGACCGCTCAACGGCGCGGGTATCCAGAGCATGGACCAGGTGTCCAAGGTCGATGAGCGAACCGTCAAGATCAACTTCTTGGACTATGACGGAAAACCGATTAACGCGAATTTGTACCTATTGGCGGTATTCCGGGAGCCGCCGATGGGCATCCTCGACTCGGTAGAGGTCAAGAAGCACGTAACGCCGAGCGACAAAACAGGATCCGAATGGCTCAAGAACAATGTGGCCGGTAGCGGACCGTACTTCATCGAGCACCGGACACCCGGCAGCGAGATCCAACTGTCGGCAGTCCCCGGATACGCTCCAAAACCCGCCTACTACGGGGCGACGATCCAGGTCATCGGTACAGGAAGCGTCCTGTCGCTTCTTAAAGGTGGGTCGATCAATTTCGCTGTGTACGGCTTGACACCAAGCGACGTCGAAAGCGTGTCCAGCAGTCCAAACCTCTCGGTGATCTACGCGAAAGCGCCCGAGTTCACGCTCCTTGAGCTGGGAACGAACGGAGGCCCTTTCGCTGATCAGGCAGTTCGCCAGGCGGTGGGCTACACCCTGCCTTACGACGACATCATTAATTCGGTATATAAGGGCAAAGCTACGCGGATTGATTCTTATGTGATCGAAGGCGCCAACGGTTACACGCCCGCATGGGCGAAATATCAGACGGATATCGGTAAGGCTACAGACCTCATGCGCCAAGCCGGAAATCCGAAGGTGACTGTGCCGCTACACTTCCTCAACTCGGACCCCCAGATGCAAGATACAGCTATCCTCATCAAGTCCAACGCTGCAAAGGCAGGTATTGAGTTCGTTCTCAGCCCAAAGACCCCCGCTGCCTTCCAGGACTTGATCACCCAGCGCGCAACGAGGGGTCAGGGCTCGCCAGACGCACTCCTCATCAAGTGGGGTTCGTGGATCGATGATCCGGCGACACCGGTCGGTTACTACACGACGACCGGTGGAACCAACCAGTACTCGATGTGGACCAATCCCGAAGTGGACAAAATCTCGAAGGAACAGACATTTGCAGATCTGACACCCGAGCGTGCTGCGGCGTACAAACGGGCACAGGAAATTGTCGCCGATGCTGCACCGTTGTTCCCAATCGTGCAGGCACAGCGCCCCGGGGTCTTGGCGAAGGGAATCACCGGCATGTCGTTCTCACCAGAGATGGCACTCCGCTACTGGACTCTCAAGCCAGCCTAGGACAGCCGCGCGATGGCGGCGTCGGTCCGGCCGCGCGCCGCTATCGCGACTGACGGTCACCGATACGTTTACGATCAAAGTAAAGGAAAGCAATGAGGCTGGGTGTATTTCTGCCTACAGGGAACGACGGTTGGATTCTTTCCCGGAATTCTCCGCACTACATGCCGACATTCGATTTGAACAAAAGTATCGTCTCGCGGGCGGAGGCATTCGGTTTGAGCATTGGGCTCGGAATGCTCACCTTCCGCGGATACGGCGGCGAGACCGAACACTGGGACTATACTTCGGAACCGTTGACACAAACCGCAGCCTTGCTCGCGGCGACTACATCGATGCAGATATTCGCGACATGCGGTGTTCTGGCGCTTCATCCGGCAATGGTCGCGCGGATGGCGGCGACCATTGACGATGTGGCACCAGGTCGGTTCGGACTGAACATTGTCACTGGCTGGCACCGTGCGGAATACGCGCAGATGGGGATGTGGCCTGGAGATAATTGGTTCCAGACTCGCTACGACTACGCGACTGAGTGGGCATCGATATTTCGAGACCTCACCGATACTGGGCATACAGATTTCAAAGGACGGTACATAGAAGTTTCTGACTGCAAGATGGGTTTCCGTCCCCGTGGTGGGATCAAGATTGCTGCCGCCGGTCAGTCTGGTAAGGGGCGTGAGTTTGCCGGGCGCTTTGCGGACTACAACTTCACTTCAGCGATTGATCGTAGCTCTATCGAGGCCGCGAATAGCCAGATACGTGCGTCGACGTCCCGTGATGTCCGGGTGCTCTCGCAGCGTATGGTCATCCTTGACGATACGGACGACCTCGCCAAGAAGAGGGTCGATTACTACGAGGACGGTGCCGATCTCGGAGCGATTGCCACGTTGAAAGGCGAGAACGACCTCGATCCGACGCACGCCGACCGCCTACGAATGCGTGGCGACAGGCTCGCAATCGATGGAGGGAATATGGCAAATCTATACGCAGGGTCGCCGAAGACCGTCGCCCGCAAGATCAATGAACTCGCGTCGATTGGTGGACTAGAAGGACTGCTATTCAGCTTCGACGACTTTGTTGAAGGGCTGGATCGTTTCGGCACAGAGGTAGTTCCACTTCTTGACTTTGACATCTCGGCGGGTGGTGGACCTGTGCGTTCGGCGTGATTGTGGACTGAATGTGGACTACAAAATTGGACCTAAGGCGAATCGGGCTACGTGCCGACACCGGATTGGAGTGGTGTGATGAGGCTGGGAGTGTTTTTGCCGACGGGTAATGATGGATGGATTTCGTCGGTGAATTCTCCGCACTATATGCCGAGTTTCGAGTTGAATCGGAGTGTGGTGTCGCGTGCGGAGGATTTGGGTTTCGCGTTTGGGTTGGGGATGATCAGCTTTCGGGGGTATGGCGGGAAGACTGAGCATTGGGAGTATACCTCGGAGCCGGTGTCGCAGACTGCTGCGGTGCTGGCGGCGACCGGCTCGATGCAGATCTTCGCGTCGGTAGGTGTGTTGTCGTTGCATCCTGCGATAGCGGCGCGAATGGCGGCGACTATTGATGACGTGGCGCCGGGCAGGTTCGGTATCAACATAACGACCGGTTGGCATCGGGCGGAGTATGCGCAGATGGGGATGTGGCCTGGTGATGAGTACTTCGGGTACCGGTATGACTATGCGACAGAGTGGGCGACGATCTTTCGGGAGTTGACTGAGAACGGTTATTCAGACTTTCGGGGCAAGTACTTCCAGGTTGATGATTGCCGGATGGGGATGCATCCCAAGGACGGGATTGCGATCACTGCGGCCGGCGCGTCCGAGCGTGGACGCAGATTTGCTGCCGAGTTTGCCGACTACAACTTCACCATGGCGACCGACGAAGCCAGTATCTCGGAAGCCCAGTCACAGATTTCGGCCTCCGCAAACGGTCGGAAGGTGGGTGTGCTGTCGTCCAGGACTGTGATCCTCGACGACACTGACGCGCTGGCGCGCGCGAAGATCGACTATTATAACGAGGGCGCAGACGTGGAGGCGCTCAACAATGAGCGCGGCCACTACGTTGTCGACTCCACCGGAACTAGCTCTTCGGCGGTGGCGAAGCGCTTTCAAACGCACCTGGCGATCAACCCCGATGCTCCTGGGCTCTTTGCCGGATCGCCGCGCACCATTGCCAATCGCCTTAACGAGCTCGCCGCACTGGGAGGGCTTGACGGAGTTCTGTTCAGCTTCGATGACTTCGGCGGCGGACTTGACCGCTTCGGCGCCGAGGTGATGCCCCTTCTCGACTTTGACATCCGAGGATGAGCGTCGGCGAGCACGCTCAAGTCGCTGCCAAATCAGGGGCCGCACTATTCGCGGCAGTCTTTCTCTTCGTGTTCGCGGATTCGGTGGTCCAGACTGTCATGCCTGTGACGTTGGAGAAGACTGGCGCCGCGTCGGCGGGGGTGATTGGACTGATGATCGCGCTCCCGCAGGGAATCGGCTTTATTAGCTCGTTGCCGGCTGCGGCATTTGGCGACGCACGCGGACGGGCGCGCATGGTGGCATTTACGTCCCTCCTGCTAGGCGCTGCCGGGTTGGCGATGGCCTGCCTGGTGGGCGCGTCGGTGGTCTGGTGGCTGTTGCCGGTGATCATGATCGGTCTGACACGGCTAGTGGCGTGGGTTTCGATTCTCGCAACGGTGAGTACGACAGGAAACCCTCACGTGATGCAGGGGCTGAATGGGGCGACGCAACGTGGCGCGGCGGCGGTTGCCGCCATTGTTGCTGCCGTTGTCGTGGCGAGCGGGATTTGGCAAGCCGCCTTTGTTGGGGTGGCGGTCGCTATGGTCGCGTTGGCGCCACTGACTCGGTCTGTCCTGCCGAGCACGGGTGCGGGCTACGCTGCCGGTCCACATCCGCGTGAGGCGTACGGATTTGCGCGGACTGTAGTGATAGGGGACTGGGGGATTCGTGCATCGTCTCTGGTTGCGATGTGCGCTATGACGGTGATGACACTTGGGAATTCGTTCTTCGCGCTCACGGTTGATGGATCGCCCCACCGCATTGCGATCATTCTCGTCATCCTTCTGCTCGCCCGCGACGTGGCATCGATCCTCGTTGGGACGGTTCTGCCCTCGCTGCTCATCCGACTGGGCATCGGGGGCACCGTTGTTGTCGCCGGGATGTGTGGTTCGTCCGGCATTCTTATGCTGGCGATACCCGACCTCGGCTGGGCGCTGATGATTGTGGCGGCGGTGCTCCAGGGCGCTGCGGTCTGCCTATGTATCGGTTGCACGAACCTGCTTGCGGTCAATTCGACTGGTGGACGTCCCGCTGGCGCAGGATTGCGAATCGCTGCGTCGAATCTCATTCCTTGCATGGGTGCACTTCTTGTGCCGATCGCGATGGGGTCGACACTTCAACACTTGGGTAGGGTGCCGATGTTCATCGGCACGGCTCTCCTCGCGGGTGGACTCGGTCTGGTCGCGTGGCGAACGATCATGGCTGGGTTCCGCGATACGCGTGCCTAACCTCGGATTGCGCGATTTCGCGTTTCCGATAGCCAGCAGTGTTTGGGATGGCGGATCTTCACTAACGAATGCGTTTTCGTGAACGAGTAGAGGGGAGAGATGAAGGTCATTGTCGTTGTCGGCAATCCGAAAGCGGCTTCACGTACGTGCGATGCAGCCACGCGGCTTGCCCGAGCACTGGATCCCGACAGCGTAGAAGTCATTGAGATCAGCGAACTGGGCTCGGGCCTGCTCGGCTGGGGTGATGCGGCTGTGGGGAACGCCGTAGCCATGGTGCAGAACGCAGATGTCGCGATCATCGCGAGCCCCACCTTCAAGGCCACCTACAGTGGGCTTCTCAAGCTGTTTCTTGACCAATTTGCCGGCGGTACGGGGATGGCGAACGTTGTCGCGATTCCGCTGATGTTGGGTGCCGCACCAAACCATGCGCTGGCGGCCGAACATACGTTGAAGCCGGTTCTCAGCGAAATCGGAGCGATCGTTCCGACTCCGGCTCTGTACCTCATCGATAGTTCGTACGCCGACGACGGGGTATTGGAGGTATGGGTCGACCGATGGGGCGCGGTGGTTCGCGCTTTGGTGGTGAACTGAGTGAACGGTCCTGGATCGGCAGACTTCAGCCGACCCAGGACCGTTCGGTCGCGCGGGCGAACGTCTCGCGGTCCATCCATCAACGCGCTCTACTCTGGCAGACTGCAGGGCCCGGATCCTCGGTTCGTGCGCCTTCGACGCCGCAAATCCTCCCTCCCGCGAGTACGGAGTCGAGTTCTGCGACGTTGTCGGTAGCGCCGGCGCCCCGGCTGCCTGTCGTAGCCGTTCTGCTGCAAGCTATCCCTTGTCCACGACTCCGGGGCCGCCGGATAGCTTCCCGTCGAACAGCGCCCGGAGTTCGCGCTCTTCGTCGGCATTGGGTACCCATCGTGCTGCGGCAAGGTTGCTGTCGACTTGTTCGGGGACGGTCACCCCGGCGATCACACTGGTCACTGTCGGTTGCGCAAGAAGCCAACCGAGTGCGAGGGCGGTGGGTGTGATCCCTCGTTCGGCGGCGAATGCCTCGAACTTCTCCAGGGCATCCCATGGAGCCGTCTTCAACAGGTAGCGTTTGAGGTTGGTGATCTTGGCGCCCTCGGGGAACTGATCCCTACGGTACTTACCTGTGAGCAGACCGTTCTGCAGGGGAAAATACGGGATGAAGCCGAGTCCGTAGTGGCGTAGGGCTGGGATCAGTTCGGTCTCGGGTTGTCGCCATGTGAGATTGTATTCGTCGGTCGTCGAAACGAATCGGGTGAGTCCCGCTCGGCGCGCAATGTGTTCTGCGTCGGCGAGCTGCCAGGCGCTGAAGTTGGAGGCGCCGATGTACCGAACTTTGCCGGAGCGCACGAGACCGTCCAGAGCCGAGAGTGTTTCCTCGATAGGGGTGAACGAATCGGGGAAGTGGATTTGGTAGAGATCGATGTAGTCGGTGTTCAGTCGACGTAGCGAGTCCTCCACCGCGGCGACAATGTACTTGCGCGAGCCTCCCAGTGCATACGACGGCCCCCGGTCGGTGAACAACGATCGCCCGAACTTGGTTCCGATGACAACACTGTCGCGTCGCCGGCCCACCGCTCTCGCAAACAGCGTTTCGCTCAGCCCAGTGTGGTCACCGTAGCCTTCCGCGAGGTCGAAGTAGGTGATTCCCAGGTCGATTGCGCGATCCACGATGGCGTTGACGAGACTCGGATCCGACGCACGCATTCCTGACCGCCCGAACGTGCTTGCCCCAATTCCCAACTCCGAGAGCACCAAGCCGGATGTTCCGAGCTGGCGATAGCCGTGGGGTATCTGATCGCGCGCCATCAGCCGTTGTCCGTCGCAAGTAGACCCTGCAAGGTGTCGGACTCGTACTCGGTTCTGAAGAGGCCCCGCCGCTGCAATTCGGGAACCACCAGATCGACCAGCAGGTCGGCGGGTCCGCGGTGATAGGGAGGGAAGAACTGGACACCGTCGAGCACGCGCTCTTCAAAATTTTCTTGCACCCAGTCGGCGATCGTGTTCGCATCTCCCACCAGAGCCGGCTGCGCTGCCTGCCGGATACGTTGAACGTGGTGGTAGAGCTCGCGCAGGGTGAGATCCTCGCCGACAGCCGATACCAGCGTTCGGATCGACTCACGATCGTCACGGTTGTGGATGTGTCGTTTCTCGGTGCCGAGTGGCGGCAGGAAGTCATCGAATGCCGTCGGTGACAGGGACTCGAGATCGATGATGTCGACGACACGCTCGTTGTTACGTACTCGCGACAGATCGATACCGAGCGCCACGGAGAACGCTCGAGGGATCTCTTCTGTCACTTGACTATTAATGACATTGCGATATATGCGCTGCGCCTCCCGCTTGGTGCCGGCGATGTAGAACGTCGCTCCGGGAAGGATCTTGAATGCTTCGGGATCGCGTCCGTTGGCGGCTACGAGGTCTTTGATGCGCTGGTACTCGGCTTTGCCGCGTTCGACTCCGAGGTACGGCGAGAATCGTACCTGCGCCAGGTCGGCTCCGAATTGGACCGAATCATCGGAGGTGCCGACCTGAACCACCGGCACCCGACTCTGTGTCGGCGGTGGCACGTTGAGAGGACCGCGTACCTGGAAGTGCTCGCCGGTGTGGTTGATTCGGTGCCACGAATTCTCCCTGATCAGTTGATTGTTCGCCCGGTCGTCGAGGAGGAAGTCGTCGTCCCAACTGCTGTAGAGGAGCTTGTTGACAACTTCGACGAACTCTCGTCCGCGAGTGTATTTCGACTGTTCATCGGGGATTGCGTTGCCGCCGAGGTTGAGGTCGGGCCCTCCGTTGCGATCGATGCCGAAGACCACGTTGAGGGCGGCCCGTCCGCCTGTGAAGTGGTCAAGGGTGGCGACTTGACGCGCCGTGAGATACGGATGCTCGAACGAGGAGTTCACCGACACGACAAAACCGACGTGTTTGGTGATTGCCGCCGCCTGACTTGCGTAGATGAAGTTGTCCCAACGAAATATTCGCTGCAGGTGATTGGGCTCGCTCCCGAGAGCGCTGCCGGCGAAGACGTAGTCGAGCTTTCCTCGTTCGGCGATCCGGGCGATGTCGAGGATGACGCTGGGATCACGGAGTCCGGCGTTGGTCGCCTGCGGTAGACGCCATGCGTGGGCGTCCCATCCAGTGCCGTATGCGGCCAGGCCCAGCCGGACTTGACGCTCACTCACCGCTGACACCCCCGCGTGCCGTGTCCGTGCTGAACTGGTTGGCCGGAATGGGTAGTCCGAAGTGACCTCGGAACGTATCAGTGGTGTACTCACGCCGGAACAGTCCCTTGTCCTGGAGGATCGGGACGACCTGAGTGGTGAAGCGTTCGAACTGATTCCACATGTAGGGCGAGTTGATGTTGAATCCGTCGGCGGCGCCACTGGTGAACCAGTCGATCAAGTGGTCGGCGACCTCCTCGGGAGTGCCGATGACCGGCGGGAATCCACCGACCGAGGCCTGCTGCAGTAGGTCGACGGCCGTCACCGCTCCCTTTTCGACGCTGCGACCGGTGCGAGCGGCCAACGATGTCAGCGTCTTGCGTCCGCGTTCATTGAAACGTTCGGCATGTTCTGCGGAGATCGCCCCATCCAGGCCATCTCCTCGCAGGTCGACGCCAACCAGTTCGGAGAGCGCACGAAGACTTCGGAGACCGACAGGCAGGGGCTGCCCGGCGTTCACCAGGCCGAGCCAATCCGGACTCGACCAGAAGCTGTCGTCCTGCGCGCCGTCGATGGGGTCTTCATCGATGGGGATGGCGGCGTTGAGACGTGCGTAGGTGGCCTGCGCGTCCTCGTGGGTGTCGCCGATCACCGGAGAGATCCCCGGCAGGAAGAATATCGGGGTTTGCTTGCCGTGAATCCGGGCCGCTCGCTCCCGGACATCAGCGTTGAACGCCGCCGAGGCGGGGATGTCTGCGGGGCCAGTGAAGTTGATTTCGCAATGTCGGGCGGTGAGCTCTCGGGAGAGTTCGGAGGCGCCGGCGTATAGCAGAGGGATCTGCCCTTGGGGTGGCCGAGCCATCGGTAGTGTCCCGGCTACTTCAAAGAATTCACCTTTGTGCTCGAGTCGGTGGATCTTGGATGGATCGAGGTAGTGCCCAGAGTCCTTGTCCTGGAGATAAGCTCCATCCTCGATGCTGTCCCAGAGTTTGCGGACGACCCGGATGTGTTCGTCTGCGCGCGCGTAACGGCGCTCTCCACCGAGGTCGGGAAGACTGAAGTTTCGTGCAGCGAGGTCGGAGGCGCCCAGGACCACGTTCCACGCGAGCCGGCCGTGGCTGAGATGGTCCAGGGATGCAGTGAGCCGCGCGAGGATGTAAGGCTCGTAGTAGGTGGGATGTGCGGTTACTGCTATCCCGATCTTCGATGTCTGCAGTGCAAGCTGAGATCCGAGCGTGAAAGGTTCGAGGCGCCCACCGTTGTGCGTCGTGTTCCAATGTTCCTGGTAGACGTCGCCGGGCAACGTATCGCCAAGGAAGAAGAAGTCGAACTTGGCTGCCTCTGCGAGTTTGATTGCCCGTGTTGGATATTCGAGGCTGAAAGCATCAGCCGTCGGAGCGTCCGGTTGGCGCCATCCTCCCCAATGAGTTCCATTGAGCCAATACATGTACCCCAAATGTAGTTCACGATGTGCGGGGGCGTTCATTGGATGGTTTCCTTTCTAGCAAGATCTAGATTGTGAAGCTGCATAACTTAGCCGGCATTCGCGACGAAATGCGCGGTGGGTTGTGGGATCGAGTCGAGGAGTTCGCGGACGTATGCGGTTCTCGGCGCGGTGACTATCTCGTGAGATGGTCCGTGTTCAACAATCGCTCCGTGGCGCATGACCAGTATTTCGTCGGATATTTCCGCGATCACACTCAAGTCGTGAGAAACAAATGCAAATGTAAGGTCGAGGTCGGCTTGGATCTCGACGAGCAGATCCAGGATCTGCCGACGCACCGTGACGTCGAGCGCCGACACCGCTTCGTCGAGGATGAGGAATCGGGGCTCGGGAGCGAGTGCACGAGCTATCGCCACCCGTTGTCGCTGGCCACCGGACAACTCCGCGGTGTACCGGCCGGCGACATCGGCCGGTAGACCCACGAGATCCAACAGTTCGGTGGCACGTTGACGTCGGCCTCTGCGGTCTCCGATCTTGTACCCGTCAAGTGGCTCCTGGATGATCGACCGCACGGTGTTGCGAGGGTTCAGCGAGGCGAACGGGTCCTGGTAGACCATCTGTACTTTGCGATACAGCTCGGTTTGCCCGCGGCCTCGCCGATGGTGTACGACCGGCGTGCCCGAGACCTCGACCGTGCCCGAGTCCGGAGCCACCAACCCGGCGAGCATCCGCATGAGAGTTGTCTTGCCCGATCCCGATTCGCCGACAACGCCCAGAGTTGTGCCTCGGCGTATCTGAAAGGACGCGTCCGCGACGGCTACTACTTCGTGCCCGCTTCGGCGCGATGGGAACGTCTTGCGCAGGTGGTCCACGGCAACCACGACATCGCGGTCGTCGATGTCGCGTCGCCGTATCCTATTGAGGTCGCCGAAACTCGATGACGAGCGCAACAATTCGGTGGTGTAGGGGTTCCCGGGGTTGCTGATGACTTCTGCCGCAATTCCCGCTCGGACGAGGCGCCCCTTCTTGAGCACACCGATATCGTCAGCACGCTCGGCCGCGACCCCAAGATCGTGGGTGATCAGCAGCACAGCCAGATCTTCCTCGGCCACCACCTGGCTGAGCAGATCCAGGATCCGCTTCTGGACAGTGGCGTCGAGGGCCGTTGTCGGTTCGTCGGCCACCAGGAGCTTCGGTCCGGTCGAGATGGCAGCAGCGATCAGGACACGCTGACACATACCTCCGGAGAGTTCATGCGGGTACGCGTGGTACACCTTCTCCGGATCACGTAAGCCGACTCGATCAAACAGACTCAGCACTCGTTCCCGTCTTTCGGGTTTCGATGCCAGGCGATGCGCTCGCAAGGGCTCACCGGCCTGCACGCCGACCGGCATCAGCGGATTCAGGCCGAGCAAGGCATCTTGCGGGATATACCCGATGTCGCGCCCACGGACCGTGCGGTACTGCTTGTCGCTGAGGCCATTGAGCTGTCGGCCGTCGAAGACGACGCTCCCGGATGTGATCTGCCCATTGCTTGCGAGCGTTCCGGTCACCGCGCGGGCGAGGGTGGATTTGCCGGAGCCGGATTCACCGACGAGTGCCAGGACCCGTCCGGGTTGCAGGTCGATGCTGACCTCCTCGACAGCGCGAGCAGGTGGCTTGCCGGGAACGGTGAAGTCGACGCCGACATTCTCAAGGCGCAGTAGCGCATCACGAGATGACACTGGTTCTCCCTCTGTTCAATGATCGACCAATCCGGTAGATGGCCACTACCGAGATGGTGATAACCAGACCGGGCAGCAAGCTCAGCCACCACTGGGACGCAATGAAGGTGCGGCCTTCGGCGACAAGAAGTCCCCACTCCGGGGTCGGTGGTGGAGCGCCGAGACCCAAGAAGCTCAACGCGGCAACGGTGAGGATGGCTGATCCGATTTCGATGGTCGCGGCAGCGAGCACTGTGCGCGAGGCATTGGGGACCACATGGCGAATCAGTCTGTGCCAATAACTTTGACCAGCGAATACCGAGGCTTCGACGTACTTCGAGTTGGTCACCCGCACGACGTCTGAACGCATCAGTCTGGCAAAGCTGGCGGTGCTGTTGATACCGATGGCAATCGCGATGTTGATCACGCCGTGTCCAAGCGCTGAAATGATCGCGAGCGAGACGATCAACGCTGGGACGGCGAACATGATGTCGACGAGCCGCATGAGCACCGTGTCGACCCAGCCTCCGATCGCACCCGAGACCAGTCCGATCACCGTACCGGCGACCAAGCCGATGAGAACCGCGATCAGCGACGCCTCCACCGACAGCGAGGTCCCGTGGATGACCCGGGTGAACTGATCGCGCCCCAGGTCATCGGTTCCGAATATGTGGCTTGCGCTCGGTGGGAGCAGAATGGCATCCGCATCCTGCGCGTTCGGATCACCGGATGTGAACAGCGTCGGGGCGAGGGTCGCGGCCACCATGAGTATCACCCACAGATACGAGAGCAAGAGACCCGGTGTACGCAGGACGTACATGACCCACCGAATCGCGGCGCCGTTGGTACGGCTGTCGGTTGCGGCGGTCACAGTGTCGAGGACGGCCATCATGCCTCCAATCGGATTCGCTTGTCGATGACCGGGTGAACCAGGTCGACGATCAGATTGACCACCACGAACACCACTGCGCTCGCGGTGACCGTGATGAGCACGATCGGCATGTCCCGACCGTTGACGGAGTCGACGACGAGGCGACCGATCCCGAGGCGGGAGAACACGGTCTCGGTCAGTACCGTGCCGCCGACCATCACGCCGATAGTGGTGCCGAGTGCGGTGATCACCGGCAGCGCAGCGGATCTCAACGCGTGCCGCACAACCAGATCGAAGCGGCTTAGCCCCCAGTTGCGGGCGGTCTCGATATATGGGGAGGTCAGCGCTGCACGCAGATTGACGGTCAGGATCTGCGCGATCTGACCACCACCTGCCACGGCGATCGACGATGAGGCCACCAGCAGGCCCAGGAAACTGTGATCACCGAAGGCATCGATCCACCCCAGCTTGAACGCGAACACCTGCACGCACACCAGCGCCACGATGAACGGCGGCAGTGATACCGCCACGGCGGGGAGCGAGGTGAGCAGTTCGCGCGCCCACTTCCAGTCGATGAGTTCGATGAGGACGGCGAGGGCGACGCCGAAGACCACCGACAGGAACAGTCCGAGGAACGCCAGTTGCAGGGTCTGCCCGAACGATTCGAAGAACACGCTCGTCGCGGGACGCCGTTGGTAGATGCTCTCGCCGAAGTCACCGCGCACCGCGCCGAACAGGGCGTCGAAATACTGTACGTACAGCGGACGATTCAAACCGAGGATCTCGCGCTGTTCGGCCAGCGTCTTGGCGATATCGTCGCCTCCGCCTTGTGTCAGCCCCCCGGCGGCATCACCGGGTACGACGTAGAGCAAGAAGAAGGCAGCGGTGAACGCTCCCCATACAACTACAATCGCGTAGGCGAGCCGCCGTGCTACGTACCGAATGATCTGCATGGCGAGACCTAGTGTTCCGCGCCGTTAATTCATTGAATATGTTGTAGGGTTGGGTATGGCACGCACTGGACGCCCAAAAGCCGC
>NZ_JBNCNR010000039.1:0-18306 GCF_049847065.1 Gordonia sp. DT219
GTCGTCGATCATGTGCCCTCCCCTGGCGATCGCTGCGATGGGTCCAGTCTACATGGAAATCCGCTGAGCGCAAGGCCCCAGAAGACGAATACTGTTTGTACACAACATCATTCGCGCGGTCCGAGTCGGCCGATTCTTGTCGGTGGCGTGTGGTAACGGGCGCATTCCCGTGGACTCCGACGTTCGCGAGGCGCTGCCCGAAAACTAGTTGTTGTGATGTTCTTTTGAGTGGACGTATCCATAACAGTTCTGAAGGCGCCGCCGGAGGGGAGTTGGCCAGGGCGATGAACGCCGCGAGCGAGTGAAGCCCGGAGCCGGCTTCGGTCAACGCTCGATGGTAGGTGCTGGCAGCTTTGATGTGGGCGTCAATATTTCGGCTCATCCGCGTCGTTCATCGATCGGCGCTCGGCCGGCCTGCCGGTGCGGTTCGAATTGCTCGCGTCACCTGCGCAGTACCAATGCCGCGACCTGGCTGGCAGTTCATGAACCGGGCAGGCTACGGCGCCCGATACCCGCCGTCGACGCGAACCCAGGTCGGGGTTTGCGTGGCGTCGCGGAGATGACGTTTGACGGTCTTGAAGGTGGCTGTCTCGGGGAGCTCGTCGGCGAGACGAATCCGGTGCGGCCACTGCTTCGAGCCGAGATCGGCTTGCGTGGAGAGGAAGTCGGTGAACGAGGCTGGGTCGAGATCGCCGTCGGTGACCAGAACTGCTTCGATCTCGTCACCGATCTCGACGGGTACGCCGAACACTGCGACTTGTCGAATCACCGGATGGCGCAGGAGAATGCGTTCGATGGGGCCGGTTCCCAGGTTCTCGCCGTCGACGCGCAGCCAGTCGCCCAGGCGGCCGGCGAAGTGGAGATAGCCGGCTTCGTCGACGCACCCGAGGTCGCCGGTGTGGTAGACGCCGCCCCGCATCCGATCCGCTGTGGCATCCGGATCGTTGTAGTACCCGCTGAACAGTCCGGAGCCCGAGGTGTTCACGATCTCGCCGATCTCGCCCGCGGGAGTCGGTGCCGCGGTCTCCGGATCGACGAGGCCGACGGGAGAACGTAAGGGGCCCAGCGCCTCCGGTGGCGTGTCCGGTGTACGGGTGATGGCTACGCCGCCCTCGGTGGACCCGAACCCGTCGACCACCGTACAGCCGAAGCGACGGGCGAAGCGTTCGCGGTCGGCGGCAGATGCCTCGTTGCCGTAGACGATGCGGAGCGCGGTGGTGGCGTCGTCGGGCGCCTCGTCGGTGGCGAGAATGTAGTTCAGCGGCTTGCCGACGTAATTGGCGTAGGTGACCGCGTAACGTTTGACGTCGTCGACGAAGCCGCGGGCGGAGAACCGGCGCCGCAACACCATCGACGCCCCGCCGGCCAGCGCGACCGACCAGCCGGCGATCATCGCGTTGGAATGGAACATCGGCATCGACAGGTAGACGACGTCATCATCGCCGATACCGAACCGCTCGGCGAGCATCACGCCGGCCGCGGCAAAGGTCCGCTGAGTGCAGCGCACCGCCTTCGGTTCCCCGGTGGTGCCGGACGTGAAGATCAACATGAGCAGGTCATCTGGGGAGGTGTCTCGCGGGACGGGCCGGGGCGCAGGAAGGACTGCGGTGCCGGGATCGGTGAACCGGTGGACGTCATGCACCGGCACCCCGACCTCGACGCCATCGAGAAGCATGGCGGTGTGCTCGTCGACGAGGACGAATCGGCAGTCGGCGCGGGCTATGTCGGCGGCCAGCGCGCCACCGCGCCGGGTGGTGTTGAGTCCGACGATGACCAGATTCTCGAGCGCCGCCGCGGCCACCAGGATGCTGAATTCGACGACGTTGTCGAGCAGCACCCCGACATGCGGTGTGCCGGTGTCGCCGAGCATCGCGCGTAGCTCGGCCGCACAGGAACCCGAGCGCCGCAGATGCTCCGAGTACGACAGGAATCCGCCTTCGTGGTGGACGCCGCGGTCGTCGACGTCGGCCAGTGCGCTCAGCAACTGCGCGACGGTCGCCGTGGACGATCCGAGCTCGGCGGTGGTGGACACGAGACGGGCTGCCGTTCAGGCAGGTACGGCTGCCAGTGCCGCGCCGATCGCGGCGAGCATCACCGGCGCCGATCCGAGGGTGAACTCGTTCTGCTTGGCGCGCAGGAAGTATCGATGCAGTGGGTGAGTGGTGTCGAGGCCGACACCCCCGTGTACGTGGACCGCGGAGTGGGCGATCCGATGCCCGGCGTCGCAGGCCCAGAACTTGGCGGTCTGCACCGCGACCCGGAGATCATTGCCGCCGGAACCGGATTCGGGCGTGTCATCGGCAGCGCGGGTGAACAGCCAGGCCGCCGCGGTGGTGGTGAGCGACAGACCCTGTGCATCGATGTAGCCGTCGGCGAGGCGCTGCGCGACGGCCTGAAATGATCCGATGGCCCGGCCGAACTGCTCACGCTCGGTGGCATATCCTGCTGTCAGTTCCAGTGCGCGGCTGACGGTTCCGGACTGATCGGCGCACACCGCGAGCGTCAATCGGTCGGTGATCTCGGTGACGGTATCGGCGCCACCGTGCAATATGCGGTCATCGCCGACGACGACCCCGTCGAAGTCGATCGCACTTGTCGGGGTATTGCCGGTGGCCGGTGTCCCGATGCGGGTGATCCCGGGCGCATCGGCATCGACGACGACGGCGCGCACCCCGGCCGGCGACATCGCGTTCACCACGATCGCCGCGGCCGCCTCGGCGTATGCCACGTTGACCTTGGACCCCGAGAGGCTCCAGCCGGTCTCGGTGCGGGTCAGCCGGGTTTGCGGAGTGCCCGGATCGGTACCCAGGTCTTCCTCGAACGCGACGGTGAGCACCGCCGCGCCGGTGGCGGCCGAACCGAGCAGATGCTCGTTCAGCGTCGGCGAACCGTACGCGGCGATCACCGGCGCCGCGGCGACGGCATGCGGGCCATACGGTACCCGTGCCAGGCGTCGTCCGAGTTGCTCTGTGACGGCGAGAGTTTCGAGGATCGACGCACCGGCGCCGGCATCGCCGACCGAATCCGGGTCGAGCTCGAGCCCGAGGAGCCCGGCCGCGCCGAGTTCGCGCCACAGCACGTCGTCGATGGATGCGTCGTTCGCCTCGAGCTTCGCGACCCGCTCATCGGTGCTGACCTTCTCGGCGATGTCACGCGTCAGCCCGCGCACATCTTCGGTGGTCTCAGAGGCTGTGAAATCCATTGTGCTGCTCTCGCGTCGGCGTCGGTAGGGGTTGGCAGTCGGTGGTCAGCGTCGCTGATGGGGCAGGCCGAGGGCGGTCATCGCGATGATGTCGCGCTGCACCTCGTTGGTGCCGCCCCCGAAGGTGAGGATGAGCGAGGTCCGTTGGAATCGTTCGAGTCTGCCGAGCAGATGCGCCCGAGAACTGCCCGCCCGGATGGTCGCCGCGGGTCCGAGGATTTCCATCAGCAGACGGTATGCCTCGGTGGCGAATTCGGTGCCGAACACCTTGGTGGCCGACGCGTCCGCGGGGCTCGGCGCCCCACCCGAGGCGGCCGCCGACGCGATTTTCCAATTGAGGAGTTTGAGGAACTCCACCTTGGCGTGCACCCGGGCCAGGTTCTGGCGCACCCACGCCGTATCGATGAGGCGTTCGCCGTCGCCGGTCTTGGTCTGCTGTGCCCACGAGACGGTCTCGCGCAGCGCGGTCTGGATCGGTGCGGCACTGCACAGGGCGACGCGTTCGTTGTTGAGCTGATTGGTGATCAGCGACCACCCGCGGCCCTCCTCGCCGACCAGCGAACTCGTCGGCACCCGCACATCGGAGTAATAGGTGGCGCTGGTGTCGACGCCGGCCATGGTGTGCACCGGTGTGTAGGAGAATCCATCGGCGTCGGCGGGCACGATGAGTACCGAGATACCGTGGTGGCGTTTGAGTCCGCGCTCGCGCCCCTCCTCGGTGAGGGTGGCCGGGTCGGTGCGGCAGGCCAGCCAGAGGTAGTCGGCGTAGGCGACCAGGCTCGTCCACATCTTCTGGCCGTTGATCACGTACTCGTCGCCGTCGCGCACCGCGGTGGTCGCCAGCCCGGCGAGGTCGGTGCCGGCGGCGGGCTCGGAGTAGCCGATCGAGAAGTGCAATTCGCCTGCAGCAATCCGCGGCAGGAAATAGGACTTCTGCTCCGCGGAGCCGTAGTGCATGATCGTCGGTGCCACGGAGTTGATCGTGAGGAAGGGGACCGGCGCCCCGGCGATCGCGGCCTCGTCGGTGAAGATCAACTGATCCATCATCGACCGGTTCTGTCCACCGAACTCGGTGGGCCACCCGAGCGCCAGCCAGCCGTCGGCACCCATCTGGCGCACGACGTCGCGGTAGGCGTCACCCTCGCCGAGTTCACCGTCACCACCGGACAGGGCGGCCCGGCGATCATCGGTCATCAGGCCGGTGAAGTAGGAGCGCAGTTCACGGCGTAGCGCCGATTGCTCGTCGGTGTAGGCAATGCGCATGGTGGACTCCGTCGGAGGATCAGGCCGCGCGGGCAGGTAGCGGGCGGGTCGAGGGTCGCGGCCGCACGCACGGACGTGACATCGGGACTCGCCAATATCTGAAACACGTTCTAACGTGTTTGGCGAAGCCCGTCAACCAGCGGGCGTAACCGAGGAGGAGCGAGTCGATGCATATCAAGGCCGATTTCGACCTATGTGAGTCGAATGCCGTCTGTGTTGGGATGGCGCCCGACGTCTTCGAGCTCGATGACGACGACTACCTGGTGATTTTGAAGGACGAAGTGCCCGAGGGGCGGGAGGCGGAGCTCCGGCAGGTGGTTGCGAGCTGCCCGAAGTCCGCGTTGTCGATCCAGGAGTGAGTTTCTGACGAAACCGCCCCGAGGTGATGCCGCCACCGGCTAGCCTGTTAGAACAGGTTCTAGTTTTTGTTCACACGGGGTTTGGCTGAAGGGGTTTCACGTGACTGCTGGATCGTTGGAGGGCCGCGTCGCGGTCGTCACCGGTGCCGGAGCGGGCCTCGGCCGCGCCGAGGCGCTCGGGCTGGCCGGGCAGGGAGCGACGGTCATCGTCAACGACCTGGCCGCGGCGCTGGAGGCCAGTGACGTCATCGACACCATCACCGCGGCCGGCGGCACCGCGGTGCCCGTCGCGGGCGACATCTCGGATTCGGCCACCGCGGCCGAGATCATGCGGACCGCCACCGCCGACCTCGGCGGCCTGCACATCGTCGTGAACAACGCAGGCGTCGTGCGCGACAAGATGCTGTTCAACCTCACCGACGACGACTGGGATCTGGTCCTCCGGGTGCACCTGCGCGGGCACTTCCTGCTCAATCGCAACGCGGGTGCGTACTGGCGCAACGAGTCCAAGGCCGCCGGGGCGCCGGTGTACGGCCGCCTGATCAACACCTCCTCGGAGGCCGGGCTCCTCGGCCCGGAGGGGCAGGCCAACTACGGTGCCGCGAAAGCCGGGATCACCGCGCTCACGCTGTCCGCGTCACGCGCGCTGGGGCGCTACGGCGTCCGGGCCAACGCCATCTGCCCGCGGGCGCGCACCGCGATGACCGCCGGTGTCTTCGGGGACGCACCCACCGCAGGTGTCGACCCGCTCTCGCCCGATCACGTGGTGAAACTCGTGACCTACCTTGGTGGTCCGGATGCCGATTCGGTTACCGGACAGGTCTTTGTCGTGTACGGTCCCCGAGTCATGGTGATGGCCGCGCCCACGGTGGATGAGGTCTTCACCGCGGAGGGGGATGCATGGGACGAGGGGGATCTTGCCAAGACGTTGAGCAGCTACTTCGCCGACCGCGATCCGCGCCGCACATTCTCGGCCCGCGACCTGATGAGCTGAATGGTCCGCGAGTTGATGAGCTGAATGGTTGCTGTGGGTCAAGTGACCTACTATTGACCGATCCCGGTGATATGTTGCGCGTGAGTTCCAAGGCTTGAGGAGTGCTGTGCTGAGCAGGCTTGCGGGACCCCTCGATGGGGTGGGCGACTTCGTCGCGCTCGGGGTCGACTCGACCCGGGAACTGTTCCGCCGGCCCTTCCAGTGGCGGGAAACCGTCGAACAGTCCTGGGCGATCGCCCGGGTGTCGATGGTGCCCACGCTCCTCGTCGCGATTCCCTTCACCGTTCTGGTGAGCTTCACCCTCAACATCCTGCTGCGCGAGATCGGTGCGCAGGACCTCTCCGGCGCGGGCGCCGCCCTGGGCACCATCACCCAGATCGGTCCGATCGTGACGGTGCTGATCGTCGCAGGCGCCGGGGCGACCGCGATCTGCGCCGACCTCGGCGCGCGCACCATCCGCGAAGAGATCGACGCGATGAAGGTGCTCGGCATCAATCCGGTGCATCGGCTCGTCGTGCCGCGCATCATCGCCTCCACCGGGGTGGCGGTCCTGCTCAACAGCCTGGTCTGCACGATCGGTATCGGCGGCGGCTTCGTGTTCTCGGTGTATCTGCAAGACGTCAATCCCGGCGCCTTCATCGCCAACCTGACACTGCTCACCGGGTTCGGCGAGTTGATGATCTCGATGGTCAAGGCCGCACTGTTCGGTCTGTTCGCCGGGATGGTCGGCTGCTACCAAGGGCTCAACGTCAAAGGTGGCGCGAAGGGTGTGGGCGACGCGGTCAACGAAACGGTCGTCTACTCCTTCATGGCGCTGTTCGTGGTGAACGTCGTGGTGACCGCGGTCGGTCTCAAGGCGACGGCGGGGTAGCGGGATGGTCCTACCGTTCACCACCCGGCTCCGCACTGCGCGTGTGGCGGTCAAACGCGCCGGCGAGGACTGGAACCAGATCGGCGATCAGGCCCTGTTCTATTGGGACAGCATCATCTCGATCCCGCGCGCGGTCCGCCTCTACAAGCGGGAGACGCTGCGACTGATCGCCGAGATCTCCATGGGCACAGGTGCACTCGCCATGATCGGCGGCACCGTGGTGGTGGTCGGGTTCCTCACCCTGTTCACCGGCGGCACCATCGCCGTGCAGGGCTACAGCTCACTGGCCAACATCGGCGTCGAGGCGCTGACCGGATTCTTCTCCGCCTTCATCAACGTGCGCATCGCCGTGCCGGTGATCTCCGGCATCGCCCTGGCCGCGACGATCGGCGCCGGCGCCACGGCACAGTTGGGCGCGATGCGTGTCAGTGAGGAGATCGACGCCCTCGAGACGATGGCGATCTCCTCGATCCCCTATCTGGTGAGCACCCGCATCGTGGCCGGGATGATCGCCATCGTCCCGCTGTATTCGCTGGCCTCACTCGCGTCGTTCCTGGCCAGCCGCTTTGCCACCGTCGTCCTCTACGGACAGTCACCGGGAGTCTACGACCACTACTTCAACACCTTCCTGATCCCGTCGGACATCCTGTGGTCGTTCGTACAGGCCATCTGTATGGCCATCGCGGTCATGCTCATCCACACCTACTACGGCTACAACGCGACCGGCGGCCCCGTCGGCGTCGGCGTCGCCGTCGGCAACGCCGTCCGCGCGTCGCTGGTGGTCGTCGTCGTCATCACCCTGCTCACCTCCCTGGCCATCTACGGCTCCGACGGCAAATTCAACCTGGCGGGCTGAGCGATGGCGAGACGGCAGGAACGCGGCAACGCGGTGCGCAAGGTCGCCGCGGTGGTCATGGTCGGCACCCTGGTCGCCGTCATCGCCGCCGCCGCGGGCTCGTTCCTCGGGTGGTTCGCCGACACCGAACAGATCACGCTGCAAGCGCCCCGCGCCGGCCTGGTGATGAGTCCGGATGCCAAGGTTCGGTTGCGCGGCGTGCAGGTGGGCAGGGTCAAGTCGATCACCGAGACCGGCGACCATGCCGTCCTCGCCCTCGATATCGACTCCGACCAGATGTCGCAGATCCCGGGCAATGTGACCGCACAGATCAAGTCCAACACCGTCTTCGGTGCCAAGTCGGTGTACTTCGAGGTCCCCGAGTCCGGGGCCAGCGGCCAACTGCAGCCGGGGCAGGTCCTCGACGCAGATCACGTCGTCGTCGAGCTCAACACGGTCTATCAGCAACTCGTGTCGGTGCTCGCCGACCTGCAGCCCGAAAAGCTCAACTCCACCGTCGGTGCCGTCAACACCGCGCTGACCGGCCGGGGCGCCGATATCGGGAATTCGCTGGCCCAACTGTCCGATCTGCTCGGCAAGACCAACCCGCACCTGCCCGAGCTCGACGAACTGATCCGCCAGACCGCCACGGCCACCAACGTCTACGGCGATGTGATGGGTGATCTGATGCGGACCATCGACAACGCGGTGTACACCGGAAACACCTTGCGCAGCAATGCCTCCAATTTCGATGCCCTGTTGATCAACGTCACCGGCATGGCCAACACCATCAACAACGACGTGCTCGTCCCGTCGAAGGCCGACCTGATGGCGACGCTGAGCCAATTCGACCCGGTGTCACAGCTTCTCGGCTATCAGGCGCCGGGGATCTCCTGCTTCTTGCGCACCACCGCCACCGCCGCCGACATGGCCAAGCCCCTCGAGGGCGGTGACAACGGCATGCTCAAGCTCTACGCCGGACTGCTGCCCGGCAAGGAGCCCTACACCTACCCGCGGAGCCTGCCGCGCATCGGCGCCCAAGGTGCCCCCACCTGCGCCGGCGGACTGAGTGATCCGAGCACGACCGAACACTCGAAGTTCTACGTGACCGACAACGCGCCGGTGCCCTACCAGCCGCGCATGACGCCAAAGGTCAACCGCGAGAAGCTCTTCAACTTGTTGTTCGGGGAGCCGAGCCTTGGATAACCGCGCACGCGCCTTCCGCGCGACCGTCATCAAACTTGCTGCCTTCGCCATCGTCATGGTCCTGGTCTTCATCGGTCTCGTCGTGGTGTTCAGCAGCTACCGTTCCGGCAGTTCCGACGACTACAAGGCGTTGTTCACCAGCGCCTCACAGATGAAGTCGGGCAGCAAGGTCAAGATCGCCGGGGTGGAGGTGGGATCGGTCGACGGGGTGTCACTGACCCGCGACAACGAGGCGCAGGTGCGGTTTTCCGTCGACGAGCAGTACAAGTTGCCGCGATCGGTGCGGGCGCTGATCCGGTATGAGAACCTCACCGGCGACCGGTATCTCGAACTACAGCAGGGCCCCGGCGATCCCGACGACCAGCTCTCGCCCGCCGACACCATCCCGATCTCGCAGACCGAGCCGGCCCTCGATCTCGACAAGCTGCTCGGCGGGTTCAAGCCGTTGTTCCGCACTCTCGACGCCAAGGAGGTCAACGAGCTGTCCACGTCGCTGGTCGCGGTGTTCCAGGGACAGGGCCCGGCGTTGAACAAGCTGCTCGGCGACACCGCGACCTTCACCAATGCGCTCGGCAACCGTGATCAACTCATCGACAGCGTCATCGACAACCTCAACCAGATGCTGGGCACCCTCGACGGTGACCGCCGGGGCCTCGACACCGGCCTCGACCAGATGCAGATGCTCATCACCGGGCTCTCGGCACAGCGCGGCACCATCGGCAATTCGCTGACCCAGACCGCGCAGGTCACCAACGGGCTGGCCGACCTCCTCTCGTCGACCCGCCCCGGGCTGAAGTCGACGCTGACCAGCATCGGGGTCGCCTCCGACAACGTTCTGCAGGCCGAACCGTTCCTGCGGTCGCTGCTGCCGCGGCTGCCCAACGACTACAAGATGCTGTCGAATCTCGGCAGTTACGGTGCGTGGCTGCAGATCTACTTCTGCCGCATCCGGCTGCTGCTGAGCGGTCCGGACGGCAAACAGTACTTCTTCACCTCCAACGACGTCATGGGAGACACCACCAAGGCCGGGGGGAGGTGTTCGACGCAGTCATGAGTATCAGTGGATCTTTGGGAAATCTGTTCGGCACCAAGCGTTCCGGGTCGGGCGAGGCCGATGTCGCGCGGGAACACAAGCGCGGTGGGCGGACCCGTCGGCAGATCGGGATGATCGGCATCGTGCTGACCACGATGGTCGTCATCGTCGCCCTGCAGATGGACAAGTTGCCGCTGATCTCGCCGATCAGCACCTACACCGCATATTTCGACGACGCCGGCGGTCTGGTCACCGGCGACATCGTCACCGTCGCCGGGGTGAACGTGGGCACCGTGGAGAAGATCGAACTCGCCGACACCGATCAGGGCACCAAGGCCGCAGTGGCCTTCCGGCTCGCCGACACCGTGCAGATGGGCACCGACACCCAGGCCGCGATCAAGACCGAAACCGTGCTCGGCCGAAGGAATCTGACGATTCTGCCGCACGGCCCGGGACATATCGAGCCGGGCGGTGAGATCCCCAACCGCAACACGGTGGCGCCGTATTCGCTGACCGACGCGCTCGACAACGCCACCGACACCTTGTCGCAGACCGACACCACCCAGTTGAACAAGGCGCTCGACACGCTCTCGGTGACCTTCTCGGCCACCCCCGATCAGGTGCAGGGCGCCGTCGACGGTGTCGCGAAGCTGTCCAAGGCGGTCGCCGACCGCGACAATGCGCTGCGTGAACTGCTGGCCAAGGCCAACGGCGTCAGCAAGATCGTCGGCGACCGCAGCAAGCAGCTCAACCAGTTGCTCCTCGACGCGAACATGCTGCTCGGTGAACTGCAGTTCCGGCGGACGGCCATCGCGCAGTTGATCAGCGGAACCCGCGACGTCGCTGCGCAGATCAGTGGGTTCATCGCCGACAACAACGCGCAGCTGACGCCGGTGCTCGACAAGTTCAACCGGGTCCTCGACATCCTCAACGACAACGAGGCGAACCTGAAGAAGACGGTGGACCGGCTGGGGCCGTTCGCCAACGCGCTCGGCGAATCGGTGTCCAACGGTCCGAACTTCGACTCGCTGGTCGGGGTCAGCACGTTCGGTGACTACACCGCGACCTTCATGAAGGTGCTGCAGCAGAAGTATCCCGAGGTCGCGCAGGCCTTCGCCTATTCGGGATTCCCGTTGCTGCCCAACGCATGGAGTCAGGCCCCCGGCGCCAACAGCCGTCCGGCACCGGGCCCGGCGCCGTCGCCGACGATCCCCACACCCCCTCCGACGACAAGGCCGGGTGGCTGAGATGAGCAGACGATCCGGATTCGGCACGGCCACGGCCGACGGCGGGACGCGGCGCACCGCATGGGTGGTACTCGCGGTCGTCGTGTTGGTCGTGCTGGTGGCGGTGCTCGGCTACGTCGGCTATCACCGCTCCACGACCGCACGGCTGACCGCCTACTTCGCCGGCACCACCGGCCTCTACGAGGGCGACTCGGTGCGGGTGCTCGGCGTCAAGGTCGGAAAAGTCGCGTCGATCACGCCGCGCAGCGGTGACGTGAAGGTCGAACTCGAGGTGGAGCGCAGCGTCAAGATCCCGGCCGACGCGCGTGCCGTCGTCGTGGCGCAGAGCCTGGTCTCGGGGCGCTTCGTCCAGCTGACGCCGGTGTACTCGAAGGGCCCGCAACTGACCGACGGCGCCGACATCCCGATGGAACGCACCGCCGTGCCGATGGAATGGGATCAGGTCAAGGCGCAGTTGCAGCGGGTCACCGAAGCCGTCGGCCCCCACGGCGCCGACCCGGGCGCCGCAGCGCGGGCCGTCGACGTCGGCGCCCAGAACCTCGATGGTGCGGGCACAGCCATCAACAACTCGATCACCCAGCTCTCCGATGTGATGGGCACCCTCGCGTCCGGGCGCGACGACCTGTTCACCACGATCCGGAATCTGCAGAAGCTGACCGATGCGCTCTCGTCGAGTCATGAGCAGATGGTGCAGTTCAACGGCCGCATCGCGTCGGTGTCGAGTGTGCTCGCCGACAACACCGATCAGCTCAACGGTGCGCTGCACAACCTGGATTCGGCGATGACCGACGTGCAGAACTTCATCAACACCAACCAGAACTCGCTCACCGGGGCGGTCTCGCGGCTGGCCAAGACCGCGGGCATCCTCGCCGACAAGGACGAGCAGATGCGCGGGTTGCTGCATTCGGCACCCAATCAGCTCGCCAACTTCTACAACATCTACAACCCGCTCACCGGGTCGTTGTCGGGTGTGTTCGGCCTCGGTATGGGCAACAACCTCATCACCCTGCTGTGCGGCACGATGGAGGCCAACAATCGGCCCGGGCAGAGCGAGGTCGACATCAACAAGTGCGTCGACACCCTGGCGCCGGTCCTGCAGTCGATCGTCGTCGCCTATCCGCCGTTCATGACCAACCCGGTCAACGGCATCAACGCGACGCCCGGTCAGGTCACCTACCAGAACGCCGACGTGGCGGCGCGGGCGCAGCAGGGCATCCGCGATCAGGACGCGGCCACCCGCCGTGCCAACGGGGGCGGCCCGCTGGCCGATCTGCTCGTGCCGTGGGGAGGCGAAGGATGATGGGCAGGCCACAGGTGCGGCATCTGCGCCTGATCCTGCTCGTCGCGACGGTCACCATCGTGGCGTCGGCGTGCAGTTTCAACGGCATCAACAGCCTGCCGGTGCCCGGCGCGCAGGGCACGAGCCGGGATTCGTACCAGATCAGCGCGGTCATCCCGAGCGCCACCGGCCTGGTGAACAACGCACCGGTGCTCATCGACGACGCCACGGTCGGCAGCGTCGGGTCGATCACCGTCGCACCCGGATGGAACGCGAAGGTCGTCATCCGGCTCAATCCCGGGGTGAAGGTGGCCAAGGGGTCGCACGTGATGGTCGGGATGACCAGTGTGCTCGGTTCGACCCACCTCGAGATCGTCGAGCCGGCGCCGGGTGATCAAGGCGATCTGGCGCCCGGTGATCAGATACCGTTGCCGCACTGCCCCAAGGCCGACAACATCGACCAGCCCACCAGCAACCCGGTCCCCGACATCAACTCCGCCCAGCAGGTGCCCGGCTGCAACTACCCGTCGACCGAGCAGGTGCTCAGCGCGTTGTCGGTGGTGCTCAACGGTGGTGGACTCTCGCAGTTCGGCGACATCGTGCATGAGATGAGCCAGATCTTCGCGGGCCGCGATCAGCAGATCCGCGCGTTGATCCCGCGGCTGACGACGCTCGTCGGCGATCTGAACCGGCAGCGCGACAACATCATTCATGCGACCGAGGGTCTCGACCGGCTCTCGCTCGCGGTGAACCAGCAGACCCCCACCCTGCAGAAGGCGTTGCGTGACGGACCGGAGATCCTGAAGCTGCTCAACGATCAGCGTCAGCAATTCGTCAACGCACTCGACTCGGTCGGCCGGTTGTCGGCGACCACCAACGATGTGCTGGATGCGAATTCGCAAGACATCAAGACGATCGTCTCGAATATGGCCAAGGCCTTCCAAGGACTTGCCGCCGCCGGCCCGGCGCTGCCCGGTTCGCTGCGACTGCTCCTCACCTTCCCGTTCCTGGAAGAGGAGATCCCGACGATGGTCAAGGGTGACTACATCAACTCCGACCTCGTCCTGGACCTCACGATTCCCAAGCTGCAGCGCAGCATCCTGCGCTCGGTCGGCGTCGTCGGTCCCGAGGGCATCACCGGCCGGCCCGCGGGCGCCGCCGGGCGTGGGCTCAACCCGTTCACCTCGCCGCTGCAGCCGGGCGGCGAAACACGTTCGGAGAACGCCGCTCCCATCCCGGCGACGCAGAACCCGCCGCGCTCGCAGGGCGGTGGCCACTGATGAAGATCACCCGTTTCGTCCGGATTCAGTTGACGATCTTCGCCATCATCACCGTCGTCGCGATCGTGGCGATGGCCCTGTTCTATGTGCGTATTCCGGCGATGTTCGGGGTGGGGCGCTACCAGGTGACCCTGCACATGCCCGATACCGGCGGCCTCTATGAGAACGCCAACGTCAGCTTCCGTGGCGTCAACGTCGGCAAGGTCAAGTCGGTACAGCTCACCGAATCGGGGGTGTCGGCACAGTTGTCGATCGACAGCGACACCAAGATCCCGGCGAACTCGGCGGCCGCGGTGCGCAGCGTCTCGGCGGTCGGTGAGCAGTACGTCGAATTCACCCCGCCCCCCGGCGATTCGAGCACCGACGACCTGGGTGACGGTGCAACCGTGTCCACCAAGGACGTGCCGGTGGAGATCTCGGCGGTGCTCGACCAGGCCACCGCACTGCTGAACCGGGTCGGCGACGCCAACCTGCGCTCACTCATCGACGAGGCCTTCGACGCGTTCAACGGCACCGCCGAAGACCTGCGCCGCCTGATGGATTCGATGATCCTGCTGGTCGACGACGCCAACAAGAACTCCGATGTCACCATCGACCTCGTCAAACAGGCCGGTCCGTTGATGGCCACGCAGTCGGCGACGGCCGGTCAGATCCGGGCGTGGACGGCCGACGCGGTGAAGGTGACCGATCAGCTGCGCGCCAACAATCCCGAGATCTCCGACCTGCTCGCGAAGGGTCCGGCGGCGGCCGCGTCGGCACAGAAGCTGTTCGCGTCGATGGATCAGTCGCTGCCGCTGCTGCTGGCCAACCTCAACACGGTGTCGAAGACGACGGCGGTATATCTGCCGAATCTGCAGCAGGTGCTGGTGATCTACCCGCGGCTGATCGACACACTCCTGACGGCCGTCAACGCCGGAGATCCGCGTTACGGCCCCAGCGTCGAGTTCTCGCTCGGCTTCCAGGATCCGCCGCCCTGCACGATCGGGTACCTGCCGCCCTCGCAGTGGCGCAGTCCCGCGGAGCAGAATGCGCGGGAACTGCCGCCGGGCATGCTGTGCCGGGTGCCGCAGAACTCGCAGATCGCGGTGCGCGGCGCCCGCAACTATCCGTGTACGGAGTTCCCCGGCCGGCGCGCGCCGACCCCCGAGGAGTGCCGAACCGGATACAAGCCGATCAGCAACCGCGTGGTGCCCTTCCCCAACGGAATCCCGGGTCTGCTGCCCGCACCTGCAGGTTATGTGACCCAGGGGACGCCTACCGCACATGAGGCCGGGCCGGCCGTCTACGGCACCACGTACGATCCGGGGTCGGGCGACTTCATCGGCCCGGACGGACGCACGTACAACGCCGGCACCGGCGAGCAAGGACACGACACGACATGGCAGAGCCTGATCACGGGAGCGGTGGACGCCCGGTGAACTCGGCTTCGCACAAGACGGGGCAGGTGCCATCGGCGCCGGTGCGCTCGGCACCGCTGCGTCGCCGCCGCAAGACGGAAAAGCCCGAGCCCGGCGCAGCCGAGCCGACCACCACCGAACCGACCACCACCGAACCGACCACCACCGAACCGACCACCACCGAAGACGCCACGCCCGAAGGTGATGTCTCGCTGACGAAGTCGCCGGCCGAATCGGCGGACACGAGCGACTCCGCCACCGACCCGGACGCGTTGGTGGCGTCGATGAGTTACCGCGAACGGCGTCGCCGTCGGCTCGCCGCATCCGGTGACACCGCGCCCGCCCAGGTCGCCAAGGTGTCGGCGCTACGCGCCCGTTCGGACCGTTCGATCCTGAAGCTGGTCGCGACGAGTCTGGCGGTGCTGATCATCGTCGGCTGCCTCGTCGCCTCGGCGGTGTTCGCGATCGCGCTCGGCCGCATCGATCACCAGCGGGATCTGCGTGCGGAGTATTCAGGTTTCGCCCAGCAGATGACGGTCACGATGACCAGCCTGAATCCCGGCAACGTCGACGCCGCGATGAAGACCATGTCCGACAAGACCAGCGGGACCGCGCAGCAGCGGCTCAACGAGTCCATGGGACAGGCGGTTTCGCTCGTGCGGGATCAGAAGCTGGATGTGTCGTCGCGGGTCATCAGTGACGCCGTCACCAAGGCCGCCGACGACGAGGGTTCGGTGATCGTCGTATACGGCTGGCAGATGAAGCCTGCGGATCCGAAGGAGCAGACCATCGTTCAGACGTTCCGCTGGCGGGTGGACATCACCCGGATCAACGGCCAACTGAAGATGACCGATTTCGAGTGGGTGACCTGATGCGGCTCTCGGTCGGGCAGGTGGTCGCGGGCGTAGTGGCGGTGCTGGTCGTCGCCTCGGTGGCGCTCGCCGGTGTGCTCGGGTATCGCTACCTCGATGCCCGGTGGACAGAGGACGCCCGGGATTCGTCGCTGGCGGATGCGAAGTCTTATGCGACAACGATGTTCGGCTATGACCCGGGGAATGTTGCTGCGCATGTGGACGGTACGAAGTCGGTGGTGACCGGTCCGGCGAAGGCCCAGTACGACAAGCTGATCACGAAACCCGTTCCCGGACAGGACATAAGCTTCGTCGACGGGGTGCGCAAACAGCAGGTCGTCTCGCAGGCGGTGATCCAGGACGCCGGGGTCGTCACCAACACCCGGGACTCCTCGACGGTGCTGCTGTTCATGAACCAGTCGGTCAGCCGGGGCGGCAAGGACCTCGTGCGCGTCGATCCGAGTCGGTTGACCTTCTCGATGATCAAGCGCGACGGACGCTGGCTGATCGAGAACATCGACATCATCACCGACGATTCGTTCCGCAGCCGCATACAGCAGGTGTCGACGCCACCTCCGGGGGCGGTCCCGCTGCCCGGACCGAGCGAGTCTCCCGCCCCGTCGTCGAGCGCGGCCCCGCCGGCAGGCCCCGCGCCGCAGAGCTCGCCGGTGCCGACCCCCTGATCGGCTTCCCGCTCAATCAATTCGTTCCCGCTCGACGATCTCGTCGAGCGGGAACGAAATCGTTGAGCGGGAACGTCAGTGAGCGGGACGGCCGGGATCAGGACTGGGTCGGGGTGTAGCCCATCGGCAGCATCGTCGACTTGTGCTCGACGAAGGACTCGAGTCCTTCGGGGCCGCATTCACGGCCGATGCCGGAGTTCTTGAAGCCGCCGAACGGCGATCCCGGGTCGATGGCATAGAAGTTGATACCGAAGGTCCCGGTGCGGATCTTGCCGGAGATCTCGATGCCCCGTTCGATGTCGGAGGTCCACACCGATCCGGCGAGCCCGTACTCGGAGTCGTTGGCGATCGCGATGGCCTCGTCGACGTCGTCGTAGTCGATCACCGACAGCACCGGACCGAAGATCTCCTCCTGGGCGATGGTCATGTCGTTGGTGACGCCGGTGAAGATCGTCGGGGTGATGAAGTTGCCGCCGTCGAGGCCCTCGGGGCGCACGCTCTCCAATACCGCGGTGGCGCCTGCGGCCTTGCCTGCCTCGATGTAGCCCTCGATGCGTTTCAGCTGGCGCTCACTGATCACCGGACCGAGCTGAACCTCGGGATCGGTGGGCAGCCCCACCTTCATCGTCTTGGCTGCGGCGACCATCGCGTCGACGATCTCGTCGTGGCGGCTGCGTGGGACCAGCACGCGGGTCTGCGCGACGCACGCCTGGCCGGTGTTGAACAGGCCGAGGAACACCAGCATGCCGATGTTGGCCTCGACGTCGACGTCGTCGAGGACGATGGCCGCGGACTTGCCGCCGAGCTCCAGCGAGCAGCGTTTGAGGGACTGGGCGCAGGCCGCACCGATGGCCTTGCCCGCCGCCGTCGACCCGGTGAAGGTGATCTTGTCGACGTCGGGATGGTTCACCAGGGCCTCGCCGGTCGCGGCGGCGCCGGGCACCACCGAGATGACGCCCTCGGGCACACCGGCTTCGGTGAAGATCTCGGCGATCAGGTTCGCCGTCTGCGGGGTCTCGGGCGCGGGCTTGAGGACGACCGAACAGCCGGCAGCCAGCGCGGCACCGAACTTGTTGCACACCAAGAACAACGGGACGTTCCACGCGGTGATGGCGCCGACCACGCCCACGGCCTCACGGGTGACCAGGGTGGTGCCGAACAGGCCGGTGCGGTACTCCTCCCACGGATACGTGCGGGCGGCGGCAGCGTAGGCGCGCAGCACCCCGGTGCCGGGCAGTTTCTGCAGCATGTCGATGGCGCTCGGCGGCGCACCCATCTCCGCGGAGACGACGGCGCCGATCTCGTCGAAGCGGGCGTCGATGAGGTCGGCCACCCGGTCGAGTACGTCGGCACGTTCGGCAGCGGGCTTGCCCGACCACACCCCGGACGCGAACGCGGCGGCCGCGGTACGCACCGCGGTGTCCACGTCGGTCTCGTCGGCCAGCGGCACCGATCCGACTCGTTCGCCGGTGGCAGGGGAGAAGACCTCGAGGATCTCGGTGGAATGCGGCGCGACCCAGGATCCCCCCAGGTACAGGCTGGTGTGGTCGCTCCCGACGCCGGTGCGGGTGCCGGCCTCGACGGTCTCGGTCATGTAGGTGCTCCTCGGTTGTGAACTACTCCACAACCGATGTTAGAACACGTTCTAATTTCCGTCGATGGTGTCGCCGAATCTGCAGCCGTTGGTCGCGGTTTCCGCGACTAACGGCTGCAGACTTCGGTGGTCAGAGTCCGCGGGTGGCGAGCAGGTGGGCCAGGTGGGCTTCGATCGGCGACTGGTCGGTAGCCACGACGGTGTCGGCGTCT
>NZ_JBNCNR010000040.1:0-16956 GCF_049847065.1 Gordonia sp. DT219
TGTGGACCAAGACCGCCGAAGAGATACTCGAATCCCTCGGCAGACTTCTAAAACGAATTAACGGCGCGGGACACTAGAGACAGCCAAGGTTCAACGTGAAGCCGTTGGGCAGTTCCTTTTCGAGGCAGCATCCCTCCAACGGCTGGTGTCGATGCGAGTGGTGTGCGGGTCGCGTTCTCGTGAGGAGTTGGTCAGCGATATCGATTCGGTGCTTGCCGATCCGTTCCTTGAGCGGTACAAGCCGTACGCGTCGACGCGGAAGAATCCACGTACCTATCAGGAGTACTTCACCGCTCTGCGGGGTGCGGTGGCGAGTGGTGATCGAGGTGCGGTCGAGTCGGTGGTCCGGGAGGCCCGCATCGATAGCTTGCGGTTGCTGGGTGTTCCGGATGAGGCGATCGGTGATGTGGTGTTCCCGGAACCGCAGGTGTCGCTATGAGTACCTACGGCACCGTCGTTATCGCTGATGTCCCGGATGAGGATGCGGCGCAGCGGTTATTCGATCAGTTCCGCGAGGTGTTGGGCCGTACGTTCACTGGGCGTACTAATCTGCCGTTCCCGATGCGTAACCCGCTCGATGACACCGAGATCGAGGTGGAGGCCGGTGACTCGTCGGTTCGGGTGACGCTGCTGGTCAATGGGGCGGTCGCGGCAGGCAAAGCCGCCGAGGTGTTCACAGGTGTGGGCGCTGGGCGGGCGGTGATGTGCGAGGACGGCGACGAGTGGGGTGTGACGGTATCGGGCTGGCGACTGACCGACGGCGATGCCGAATGTGTCTACCGCGCCTACCTGCCGGCTGAGGACGGCGCGGTCGACGACCAGGCAGCCGGCCACGTCGTGACAGGCCGAACGGCTGCTACCAGACTGGCTGAGCTGTTCGACGTGGAACCCGACCCGGTACGAACGCTCGATGCCGACCCAACTCCGATCAAGGTCGGCATCGGCTACATCGCAGACCCGTTCCTGCCGTGGCTGCACAACCTTGATCTCGACTGGCCGGAATTCTGACTGACCTCAGTGCGATATTCCAGCACCCGGAATCGTCTCGCGAACGGAACAGGCAGGCCACAAAAACCGGCGTTCATAAAGGCATATCATGATTCGCTGGGTAAGTCGAGTGAATGGCAGAACCAGTTCCGGAGAGACTGAACGTGAACGTCGCCGCGTAGAAATTGTGCCGAATACGGCCTAATCGAGTTGTTCAAAGTTTCCCTCTGCAACGAGAGGCGGTCCCCGTTGGGGAAGTCCACTGCCATCAGATCGCCCAGGCCGCCTGCAATCCTGCCCCATTGTTCGTTGTCGGCCAGCCGTACGCGGTGCCCGCGTTCGAAGCGCAACCCACCGGTAGCAAGAACTGGCGACGTACGTTCGATCCCCGGTATCGGCAACCAGAAGTAGATGCCGGCGCACTGAGTCGCCAATTCTATCGTGACGTATGTGAGAGATGAGAGCATGTCAGAAAATGGCAACCACTACGGCGAGCGCAGCGACATCCCGGACGACTTTCGATGGATAAAGCTGTGGCCGAACTCGATGAGTTTAGTGCCAAAAGCGGTGGCGGTTGCCATCGTGGTGTTGAGCCTGTTCGTTCTGGCTCGACACGGACCGGTCTTCATCTGTATCGGTGGGTTCCTCGCAGGGAGCGTTGTCCTGCTCGGTTCGGTCGCGCCAAATCGTCCAGCTGTCACCCTCACCGATACCGGAGTGCGTCTCGGCTACCGCGTATGGGCGCCCTCGTCGCCGACCTACTTGTTGGGCGCAGCTACCTCACTATTGGTGTTCATGGCCGTCGGCGGCGCGTTGGGACTCGCTCCACAATGGTTCGCCTACGGAGGTGCGATAGGTGCAGTCTTGTGTGGTGGTGCGCTCGTCATAGGTTCTGTCGTCCGATCTCGTGCGTTGCTCAACATCGACGCCACCTCGTGCACAGTCAAGATTCACCACGACCACTGGCGAGTGACGCTTTCGGACGAGCTAGACCTGGTCGCCGATATTGACCACTCCGCCGGCGATCAGCCGTGTCTACGGTTCAGTTGCCCACCTGGCACATCGGTCGATCTGACCACAGCGGAGCCGAGGACCAACGTCGACAAGGTCGAGCATGTGATTCGATCCAAGGACTTCACTGTGGAAGCCAACGCCCTGGCATCCACGTTGTTCTTCCTACGCTCGCACCCTGATGTCAAGGTGTCGCCGCAAGCATTGAGCCGCATGCTCATCCCACCACCGCGATCAGTTCGCCGACGTCTGGCAATCAAAGAAGCCATCGCCTATGAATGGTGATTCAGCATCGTTTGCGTAGTCTTTCCGCTGGTGATCATGGCGCTTATCTACACGTTGGTGGAGGGGTTGGTGCCGAGTGAAGAATTCGTCGGAGACAGAACTGCCTGGCGTGTTGCCGACCAGGGCCAGGGAAAGGGGGCGGCACTTCGAGTTCGTTGAGTCGCCGGAGCAGGTCGGCGGCGAGGTAGCGATTCCTCGATATTGGGGTGGGGGTCACCGCATCGGCGGTGCGAACGGTTCTGTCTGCTGGGGGACTCCTACGCGCGGATGACGGGGGAATCGTCCGTGCGGAGGGTGCTCGGGGCGCGGTGCGGCGACTACAGTCGACGAATGTCCGAGATGGTGCCGGGCCGGCTGCCCGAGCGGATCACCGGTAACGTCCGGCGCTGGCGGGCGTGGTGGCTGACCGACGATGCCGAGCCGAGTCGTGTGACCGTGCGGGTCGTCGGGTTCGTGCGGTCGGTGGTCACGTCTGGGCTGCTGTCGGCGGTGGTGCCGGTGGTGTTCGTATTCGCTTGTGCGGCAATCCAACTCGTCCAGCGGACCGGTCCGATCGCCGATCACCTGGCCGCGGGCCTGGTCGTCAGTGTGCTGTTGACGGTGCCGTTGCTCGTCCGGCGGCGATACCCGGTGACGGTGTTCGCGGTGATCGCCGTCGTCGCCCTCGTCCAGTGGTCGTTCGATCTGCGACTGGTGGCCGACATGTCGCTGCTGATCGCGCTCTACACGGTGGCATCGGTGTATCCGGCGCGCATGGCGTGGGCGGCCGCGGCGGTCGTCGAGGTCGGGTCGCTGCTGGCGGTGCTGCGCTGGCAGCCGGCCGACGGGCGTGTCGACAGTCTGGTCCTGCTGACCGGGCCGACCGTCGCCGCCGTCTGTGCCGGGATGGCCGTCCGTAGCCGACGGGTGGCGATCGCGACGGCCGCCGAGGATGCGCAACGGCGCGAACGGGAACGTCATCAGCAGGAGATGATCGGGGCCGCGCGCAACCGGGAGCGGATCGCCCGGGAGATGCACGACGTGGTGGCGCACGGATTGTCGGTGATGGTGACATTGACCGAAGGTGCTCTGGCCAAACAGGATTCCGATCCGGCCGTGGCGCGGGCAGCGATGGCGCGGATCGCCGACACCGGCCGGAGTTCGCTGGCCGAGATGCGCGATCTGGTGGGGATTTTGCGCGGTGACGACGATCCGCCCCACCGGCCGCAGCCGGGAATCGGTGAACTGGACTCTCTGGTGCGCGAGAGCCGCGCCACCGGCGTCGACGTCGAGGTCGTCACCGACGGCGTCGTCACCGCGCTCGGAGACGCGGTGTCGCTGAGCGTGTATCGCATCGTGCAGGAGGCGTTGACCAACGTGCGTAAACACTCCGAGGCGAGCCGCGTCCGCGTCGAGCTGAGCTACCGCTCCGACGAGATCGTCGTCGAGGTCCTCGACGACGGCGGCGGCTCGGACCGAGCGCGGGGGAGCGGGCACGGGCTGGCGGGGATCGCCGAGCGTGCCGCGCTGCACGGGGGACAGGCGCATGCCGGGCCGGTCGACGGTGGCTGGCGGGTGTGGGCGCGGGTGCCGACGGGCGGGCCGGTCCGATGACCATCCGGGTGGCGCTCGTCGACGACCAGGAACTGGTGCGGATGGGCCTGCGCATGATCCTCGACGAGGCCGACGGTATCGAGGTGGTCGGCGAGGCATCCGACGGTGAGCAGGCCGTCGCGCTCGTCGACACCTGTCGTCCCGACGTGGTGTTGATGGATGTGCGGATGCCTCTCGTCGACGGCGTCGAGGCCACCCGGCGGGTGGTGGCGCACGCACCGCAGGTGGCGGTGCTGGTGCTGACGACCTTCGACCTCGACGAGTATGCGTTCGCCGCCATCCGGGCCGGGGCCGCCGGGTTCTTGCTCAAGGACGTGCGCGGCGCCGACCTGGTGGCCGCGGTGGCTGCGGTCGCGCGCGGCGACGCGGTGGTGTCGCCACGCATCACCCGCGCGCTGCTCGATACGTTCGTGGCGACCCCGGACGCCACTGCCACCGATGGCGGTTCTGCCGGTGCGGGGGTGGACGTGCTTACCGACCGGGAGCAGGAGGTGGTCGCCGCGGTGGCGCGTGGACTCTCGAACCAGGAGATCGCCGCGGAGTTGTACGTCTCCGAGACGACCATCAAATCCCATGTGGCGCACATCCTGGCCAAGTTGGATCTGCGCAACCGGATTCATGTCGTCATCTATGCCTACGAGCACGGGCTCGCCGGGCGCAGAGGCTGAACACCCGGGTACGCCTACCATCGGAAGAATGCCTGCTCTGGAGATCAACGTCCGTGGCTCCGCTCGGGAAAACTTCACGCCCGAGCGGGCATTGGTACATCTGCGAGCCGAAACCTCCGGTGCCGAACGCGATTCGGTCTACCGCGATGCGGTTGCGGTGCAGGCGCGGCTGGCCGGGGAGCTCGACGGGCTCGTCGGACGGTCGGCGGTGACGACGTGGTCGGCCGGCACCGTGCACGTGTACTCCTATCGTCCCTACGACAAGAACGGCAATCGCCGGGACCTGGTGTACACCACCGACATCGGCGTCGACGCCGAGTTCGTCGACGTCGACGAACTCAATCGCTTCATCGACGTGTGGGCCGTCGAGCCCGGCGTGAGCGTCGACGGGATTCGGTGGGATCTGACCGAGGAGAGCCGTCGGCGGCACGAGGCGCAGTTGCGTGCCGACGCCGTCGGAGACGCGGTGCTCAAGGCCCAGGCGTATGCCGATGCGGTCGGTCGCGGTCGGGTGGTACCGGTGCAGCTCGCCGACCCGGACATGCTCGCTGACCCCTCGCCGGTCGCGCGCGGCATGATGCTGGCCGGTGCGCCGTCCGGTGCCGACGGCGGCCCGGCCCTCGATCTGCGAGCCCGCGACATCGAACTGTCGGTGCAGGTGGATGCGCGGTTCGTCGTCGAGCCGGACTGAACTCGGCGCCGCTGTCTGAGAGAGCGATGTGAACCGGGGCAATTCCGGTGACGGTCGGCGCGTCTGCGCTGGATGAGCCGTCCTCGGCCCTAGATTGTGGGGTGGCCCGGTGTAACCAGAGTGAAGAAAGGGAGAGCCATGCCGAACTCCGTCCTGTGGGTCTGCCTCGTCGCGGTGTGGCTCTTCGTGTTGGTCCCGATGATCATCAAGGGCCGCCCGCAGATGAAGAAGACCACCGACGTCGCCAAATCGACCCGCCTGCTGCATCGCGGTGGAACGCGCGCGCGCAGTTCGCGCCGTCGCGCCGCCGGCGCGCACCCGCACGATCCGTCCTGGAAGTCGGAGCGGACCACGAGCCGCACCGCGACCGCCGTTCTCGACGATGACGAGGACGTCGAGGATCTCGAGGACGTCGAGGACAGCGTCGACGCTGAGGATGTGGACGCCGATGACATCGTCGCCGAAGCCGATGTCGCCGAGGACGATTCGGCGGTTGTCGACGACGACATCGAGGATGACGAGACGGTCCCCGTCGCGCGTGTCGAGGCCGACGTCGTCGAGGTGGAGGTCGATCTGGTCGACGACGCCGAGGATGACGACGAGGAGCGGTCCGAGAACGACGAACTCGACGGTGACTATGAAGACGCCGAGTACGAGGACGAAGACGCGGAGTACGAGGACGAAGACGCGGAGTACGAGGACGAAGACGCGGAGTACGAGGACGATCTCGACGACGAGTACGACGACGACTACGAGGATGCCGAGTACGACGATGACCTCGAAGACGAGTATGACGACGATGCCGAGTATGACGACGATGCTGAGTACGACGACCTAGACGACGCCGATCTCGATGATGAGATCGACGAGGAGTTGGAGGGCGTCCACCGGCGGTCCGGCGTGGCTGCTGCTGCCAAGGAGACCGACCCGGATTCGGCGCAGGACCGTAAGTCGCGCCGCCGCAGTGCGTACCGGATCGATGCGACCGGTGACGCGTTGCGCTACAAGGAGCGGCAGCGGGTGACTCTCGTCCTGGCTGCGCTGGTTGTTGCTGCGGTCGTGTGCGGCGTCCTGCTCGGGCTCGTGGGTTGGGCAGCGACCGGTGTGGCCGGCGTGGTCTTCATCGGCTATCTCTTCTACCTACGCCGAACCGTGAAGGCAGAGCACCAGATTCGGGCGCAGCGGATCGCGCGGGCGCGGCGTGCTGCCCGCGAGGATGCCGAGCGTGAGCGTCGGGAGATGCAGACCGAGGAGTTCGCGGCGGCACCGACCCCGCCCCGGCTGCGGCGACCCGGTGGCGCTGTTGTCCTCGAGATCGACGACGAGGACCCGGTCTTCGATCACCTGCCGCCGTTCCAGCGGCGTCGGGTCATGCGCGAGGACGAGGACTTCCGGCACGCCGCTGCCGGCTGACGCCGACCGATTTCGGATGCGCCGCAATCCATTCGCGTCCTGCACGCGCTGCGCGGCAGAGCGCCAGACGTTCTCCGACGTATAGCGACGGTGCACCCAGCAGCGGTATCCACGACAGCGTCGAGAACGGTCGGGGAGCCTGGGGCCGGCGACTCATCTCGGCGTCGACCTTGCGCAGGATCTGCGCCGTATCCCAGAGGAGGCGCAGCGCCGACGGACGGCCCGTCGTCGGAGCGTCTGCCGCGCCGCCCGACGAGGGCAGGGCATCGTCGGGCAGGTCGCGATCGCACAGGACCGACGCGAGGAGCCGGATCTGCCACGACCGGTCGACGACGCCGTACTCGCGGGCGACGGCGATCAGGACGGTCGCCTGGTTGGCGAATCCGAGGGGTGTGCCGATGGGCAATGCCTTGGCCCACCCGCCGAGGACACCCGGGTAGGCCAGCGCGACGGTGTTGACGGTGCCGAGGCGGCTGATCCACCAGTCGGCCCGCGCGTTCATCGACAGTTCGGCCCAGCCCTTGGTGCCCGGCCAGTCCGTGACGTTCAGCGCGTTCGCGACCGAGTGCTGCACGGCCGCGAGACCACGGTGGTCCCTGTCGTCGAAGGTGTGCTCTTTCAGGCCGAGCGGATCGCGGTCGGCCAGTACATCGAGGAGTCTGTCGATCACCCCGATCGCCGCATCCAACGATCGGGCCAGCTGGTCGTTTGTCATCTCGGCCACGTCAGCAGAGTAACCACAGATGGTGGTGACCGCGCTGACCTGGCGTTTGTGAGCACCGGCGGGGGTGCTGCTAGAGTGTCAACGGTCGGTTTCCGGACCGGCACGGGGCTATGGCGCAGTTGGTAGCGCGACTCGTTCGCATCGAGTAGGTCAGGGGTTCGATTCCCCTTAGCTCCACCAATACGCGCAGGTCAGAGGCCCGAATCCGGTACCATCCGGGTATGGCAACACATCGAGGCAACAATCGACGGCAACACGTCGACATCGTCAGCCCAGCTCACGGGGTAAACCACTTACCCCACGACGGCAACATCTGATGGCCTCCGTCCAGTACCGGCCACTCGCCGACGGCACCAAGCGGTGGAGAGTGCTCTGGCGTGAGGCCGGCAAGCAACGCAACCTCACCTTCTGGGACGAGGATTCGGCCGACGACTTCGCCCGCGACATCGACCTGCACGGCGCCGAGGAAGCACTCCGTATCCGTGGGGTCATCGACGCGGGCGGCCGTGAGGTCACGCTCGCCCAATGGCTGCGCGCGCACGTCGACTCCCTGACTGGCATCCAGCAGGCCACCCGCGACCGCTACCTCTCCTACATCACACACGACATCGCACCCACCATCGGTGTGATGCCACTGTCGGCGGTCACCGAGGCCACCATCGGCCGATGGGTGACCGAACTCGGAGACGCGTCCGGTAAGACCGTGCAGAACAAGCACGCCTTCCTGTCCCAGGGCCTCAAGGCTGCGGTCCGTGCAGGGAAGATCGACCGGAACCCCTGTGAGGGACGACGCCTCCCACGCACCTTGCGACAAGAGATGGTGTTCCTCTCCCGTGCCGAGTTCGATCGCGTCCACACAGCGATCGGCGGGCGGCAACCCTGGTCGGATCTCGCTCTGTGGCTCGTCACCACCGGCATGCGCTTCGGTGAGGCCACCGCACTACGACCCGGCGACATCGACCTCGACGAAGGACTCTGCCGCATCTCCCGGTCGTGGAAGTACTCGGGCTCCTACCAGCGCACCCTCGGCACCACCAAGACCAGGCGGTCCGACCGCACCATCAGCCTTCCGCCCCAGGCCGTCGACATCGCTCGGCGGCGTGCCGACACAGATCACGAGTGGCTGTTCGCGCTGTCGTCCGGGCGAGAAGTGGGGCCGCAGGACTTCCACAACCGGGCCTGGCGGAAGGCGCGCGAGGCGCTACTGAACGACAAGGGTGAGGGCAAGAAGCCGCGGGTACACGACCTTCGGCACACCTGCGCCTCATGGATGATCGCCGCCGGAGTGCCGCTCGTCGTGGTCTCGCGACACCTCGGCCACGAGGACATTCAGACCACCGCCAACACGTACTCGCATGTCGACCAGACGTCCGGGCGCGCTGCGGCGGCGGCGATCGGCGCGATGTTCACCGCCGACTAGAGGCCCGACTGCCGGAGTATCGCCACTGCTGGTCGGCGAAGTCGATCAGTGCGCGGTCCTCGTCGGTCATGCCACACCCCTCTCGCGGAGTTGTCCGTCGATCCAATCCCGCTCGCGGTCGGTGAGTGACTGGGCGAGCGCGACGAGCATCGGCACGTCCACCCAGAGTTCCTCCGCGACCTCCTCGGTGCGCCGCGTCCAGCACAGCACATCGACGAGCTCGTCGAGCTGGATGAGTCGCCGCGCCGCGATCCGCTCGACGGTCAGCTCCTCGCGGGCGCGCAGCACACGATCGCGAGGAAAGACCCGTCGCTCGTCATGCACGAGCTCGTGAGTGAGGGTGCATCGACGCTGCGCTTGCGGATCGTCGACGCCGATGGTGATCCGGTTGCCGTTGATGCAGCCGCGATGATCGTCGGGCAGCTCGACCAGATCGATCGTCAGATGAAGGCGACGCCGAGCCTCGCGCCATGGGTGGTACATGCCGAGAACCATATGGGTGACTACTGACAGAAATGGCCCTGACCAGGAACTACACCGGTGTAGTTATGCCCCGCTCATTTCCACTATCTGCGCGTTCTCTGCGCGGGCAGGGTGTTCGAAAGCGGCCGGTATGGCAACTCCGTCGGGGTGTAGCGAGACGTAATCGAGGAACATCCCCACGGTCGCATCAGCCCCAGGGGAAGCCTGCTCTTCTGGGATCTTGAACGCTCCCGAACCACGGATGATCGAGACCATCCGTACACCCGCCGGACCGGCCGAGAATAGGGTTCCATACCCGCCCACGGCGCGGACGCGACCCAGGATCGTAGACAGGTCCTCGTAGTCAAGGGACACGATCACTGGGCAATCGCCCTGGTCATTGGTCACCAAGTCGACATCTGCGACGGCGCCAACGGCGAGGTTGAGGCTCACTTCACGCCGAAAGCGATCCAAACGGTTCTGATGGATGGTCACCACTCACTCACTCTCCCTTTCGCCGAATGATAGTCGCGCGGTCGTCTGCTTCTCTAGAGGCACGAGTAAAAGCTTCCTGGACATCCTCCACCACATTCAGCGCATAGATCGGCTGACTCGCTTCTCTACCGTCGGCATGGAGGTGGCAACATCCATGGCAGCAGTCGAATCGCTCCACTTCAACCCATCCGCCTGATGTGATCCGTTCTACGAGGATCACGAAGTCAGCAAGGACGGAGCCCTTTCGCCAGGCCATATAGTGCAGCCTGATCGCGTTCGTCTCGTCGACCGCAACAACCCATCGTTTCTCTCTGCATTCGTCGCGCCCAGGCGGACGGTAAGCGCCGGCGGGCTTATCCAGCCCGGAAGCTACCTCTTTGCGCGCTCGGCGTAGCGCCTGCGCGATCTGTTGGCCTCTGCGCGGGCTCACGCATCCCCCCTCTCCGCCGCCTCATCCTGCTCACGCCTGATCCGCCGCGTCTCCGACTCGCCACCGCCACGACGCCAGCCGCCGGCAAGGTCGACGTCGGATTGGGTGGTGCTGGCATCAATGCCCGAGGCTTGATCTGCCCCGATCAGGTCGTCGGCCTTGTTCTCGTCGGGCTCCTCCCGCCACACGTTCGGCCGGGCGTCGTCAGCCGCTTGGCCCTCGGGGTCGGTGCCACCGTCGCGGCCGTCAGCCGCGCGGGTCTTCTGGTCTTCGACCTCCGCGGTCGGTGTTCCCGATTCCTGCGCACCTGATGATGCATCCACATAGCGGTTGATCTCCCGTCGCTGAGCCACGAGGGCGCGAAGGATCTCGATCGCGGCGCGCCTCTCGTTGTCGGTCAGGTCGTCGACGCCCGGTGGTAGGTCGTCCGCAAACGGAGGTCCCGGGGGTCGACGGCCTGCTGCTGTGAACGCAACTTCATCGGAGACCTTGGCGAGCCAGCCGATCGCCCGGATGGTTCCCGGGGACGGCTCTCCCTTGTAGCTACCTCGGATGATCTGTGACGCAGTGGTGCGATTCAACGAGAGCCCTCGCGGGCTACTTGACTCCTCGGCTTCCACCAACGCCTGTAGCGCCCGAAAACTTGCGTCGAGGCCGGCGGCCTTGCGCTCGTCAATGACCTGTTGCAGCAGGTCTCGGATGCTGGATGCGTTCACGTCGAGAAGCCTCCCGTGGTCCGTCGTTGGTGTGCCACCCATGGCCGCTAATTCACTGACAACCACGAGCCTCATACTCCCACGTCAGTGCAGTCGATTGACGGTTGACGCGCTGACAACCAAGGTGCTAGCGTCAGGACTGCCAGTTGACAACGAGAAAACCGGGAGGCAGCATGAGTTCTGCACGACAAAGACCGCCGCTAGTCAGGAGGGATTGCTGGATGGAAGTCCGGGACCCGGCCAAACTGCGCCGAGAGCGGAAGCAGATGCGCTACACGCAACGAGAGCTCGGAATGCTCGTGCGGAGAACGCAGACCACGATCTACAAGCTCGAAAACGGGCAGTTGAAGAACATCAAGGAAGACCTCGCGTTGGCCATTGCCGCGCGGCTCAACTGTCACTGGGAGGACCTCTTTATTGCGCATGAGGAATCGTCCACGCCCAACCAGTCAGTCGTCAGTACTGACAAAATCCCCGCTTAATCGAAAAACGGCCACCACGGCGCGCTAACGCCGGGTGGCCCTGAACGAGAGAAGAGGTCTCGTGGACAACAACGATATCACCCAGCATCGTGGCGAATCGTCGCCGTTCGATGCGATCCGAAGGACTCGCCCCGACGGTTCCGATTACTGGTCGGCGCGCGATCTCATGCCAGTTATGGGCTACAGCAAATGGGACCACTTCGAGACTCCGCTGCACCGCGCGATGCAATCGGCCGGAAACCAGTCAATGAACCTCGAAGCCCACTTTCCCCAATCCCGGAAAGTTTCTGGCGCAAGGGGTCCCGCCCAGAAGGACTACGAACTGACACGGTTTGCCGCCTACCTCGTGGCGATGAACGGCGATCCGAACAAGAACGAGGTTGCAGCCGCGCAGGCGTACTTCGCGATCCGCACCCGTGAGGCCGAAACGGCACCCCAGATCGACATGAGCGATCCCCTGGCCGTCATCGCGGCCGAATCAGCTCGGGTTGCCAAGGCCGTCGAGATCGCCAAGTCGGAGCGCGCGGGCCGCGAGAAGGCGGAACTTAAGCTCGCGGTCGAGCGGAAGCACCGCGCGGCAATCGAGGGTGGCGACGGCATCCACCTATCCGACTTCGGCAAGAAGTACTTCTCCGAGGTTCCGGCACGCAAGTTCGACGAACACCTCTATGCCAAGGGCTGGCTGATCAATCAGCGCAACACGCGGATACGCCCGGACGGTTCGGTTCGTGACGGGTACGACCACCGGAAGCCGACAGCGAAGGGCCGCCCCTTTATCTATGACCACGACCAGGGGAACTACGGAGGTAAGCGGCGATTCCAGCCACGCGTCCGACCGCAGAAGGAAATTGAACTTCGCGATGCACTTGCCGCCGAGGGGCTGCCGGTCAACACCCACAGCACTGGGCTCGTTCTCGTCACGAACGACGAGATGAAGGAGTTGGGGGCATGACCGAGAAGCTGAGCGCACAGAGGCGCTACGGGATTGCCGACAAAGTGGGCGGACTCGGCGGCGGTCACGTCTCGGTCCGCTACTTCAACGAGCCTGGCCACATCGACTTCAGCATCGAATCCAGTGGGACAGTCAAGGCACTCCTCCTCACCGGCCCCGAGGCGATCATGCTCGCCAAGGCGCTACTTGACGCCGCCCAGCCCAATGAAGAGGACTTCTGGACCGACGGCGGTGTCTCGTGATCGACCCCATTCACCCCGGCATCGTCCCTGCGCTCGTCGGAGTCAATATCCAAGACCACTCCACGCCGACTTCGTGCCGGTGTGGGGAGCGCGGGCCCGCACCCACGGGCGATCGCGCAGCCCTCGGCGCCGGGGATGGCGCCGAGGGCACCAACTTCCAGGAGGCGCAATGAATCTCGAAGTGCAAGACATTCGGCCGCTCTCCATCCCGGAGGTCGTCAGCCTCCTCACCGCGGAAGACGGGACACGCCTCGTCTCCGAGGAGCAGGTGAAGTCCTATCTCCGGCAGAAGCGTTGGCCCGGTTGCAAGGTCGGGCACCGATGGGTGATGACGCGAGCCCAAGTGCAGGAAGCCCTCGACATCGAGTCGACGACGGCCCGCAAGCCCAGACCCCTGCCCGCTTCCGGCATTTCGCCGCGATCACCGAGAGCGCGGGTGTCGGCATGAGAGGCATCATCAACACGCTCGTCCTGGTCGCACCGATCTGGGGGATCATCCTGTTCTCCGCGCTGATCCGCTGGCCCGATACCGCCGCTGACAAACTTGCGTACTCCATCATCGGCGCCCTCCTGTTCTTGTGCGCCGCCGCGTATCTCATCCCCGACGGTGACGATGACCACACCCTCGACGTCGATGAGGTGCTGTCCCAGCTCCCGCCCGCCGAGCCCGGCGACGAGTGGGATCGGGCAACCGAGGACACGCTGCGCATTCCCCGGCACTGGCTGGAGGAGCAGTGATGTGCACCTACGAGCAGCTTGCCGCGCAGTGCGCGACACACAACGTCAGCGGGTTCACCGTCTTCAACCACCTAAACCACATCGACATCCCGCGGGTGTCCGTGCTCATCGAGCGCGGCGACGACTATCTGCGGGTGCGGGAGCCGACCGCCGACGAGGCGTTCGAGTCCGCGCACAACTCGCTGTGCGCAGACCTCGGCTGGTACACGCCCTACGACGCCGGACTCGATGGAGAGCTGATGCGCGCCTGGTGGTCCGATGCCAGCAAAGAGGAGTGGCGTCGCGGCGACCATGACCGCATCGAGCGAAACCGGGAGGCGTCATGAGCGACTTCGTGACCCAGCACGCGGTGATGGTCAACGGCACGATCTACTGCGCGCCGTCGTCGCCGTGGATACCGGCACGGCCCGCGGTGTTCGACTCCAAGCTCGCCGCACTCGACGCCGCGGCCACCCTCGAACAACACCTGCGCGAGACGACCGGGCTCACCCCGATCATCACCATCGCGCACCGGTACTGCTCGGCGTGGACGACACAGGACGTGTGTGCCGGGATCGTGGCCGACTTCGAGGCGATTCTCGACGACGATCGAGGCGACTGTGGCGCGTAAGACGGAGACACAGGCCGAGTACGAGCAGAACACATGGGAGACCAACCGCCGCAAGGTCCTCGTCTTCATCGAGGAACCGACCTGCGAAAACCCTTGGGGGCAACTCGCGTGGGTGCACGAGTCCGAGGTGGGAGATCGCCGGCGGTGGGGTGAGGTCCGGTGAGCGCCAAGCACCGCAACAACCATCGTCCGCGCGACTGGAAGGTCGCCCGTGGAGACGTGTGGTGGTGGGTGTTCGACCGCAGCAAACCCAGCTGGGGCGCATGGAGATTCCCGACCCACCGACAAGCCCTCGCATTCGCAGACCGCAGAGCCAGAGAAAGCAGTGACGCATGAGCCTTCACATCCTCCCCGAGATGGAGCAGCGGTCACCCGAGTGGTACGAGCATCGGCGCGGGATCGTCACGGCGAGCGCTGTCGGTGGACTCATCGCAATCCGCAAGCCATCCGCCATCGACCACGACTGCCCGAACTGCGGTGCAGCCGCGCAGAATCCGTGCGTCAGCAAGCGCACACCCGAGCCGATCAAGACGCTGCACACAGAGCGTGCGGCAGCGGCCAAGAGTGCGTCATCACCGACCGTTATCGAACCGGCGCGCAACGAGACCAGCCGATCCATCACCGATCGACTTGTGGCCGAACGCATCACCGGCTGGTGCGAAGAAGGATTCCTCACCGACGCAATGTGGCGCGGCATCAACGACGAGCCGCTGGCACGAGCCGTCTATGCCGAGCACTACCACCCGGTGAAGGAGGTGGGGTTCATGGTGCGCGACGACTGGGGATTCAAGATCGGCTACAGCCCTGACGGACTGGTAGGGGATCACGGCCTTATCGAGATCAAGAGCCGCGCACCCAAGAACCAGCTCGCCACCGTCCTGTCCGGGCATCCGCCGATCGAGAACATGGCTCAGTTGCAGTGCGGGCTACTCGTGTCTGGCCGGCGGTGGATCGACTACATCAGCTACGCGGGCGGGATGCACATGTGGCGCAAACGTATTTGGCCGGACGAGCGGTGGTTCGACGCCATCGTGTCCGCAGTCCGCAACTTCGAGGCAGCCGCGGCCGAGATGCAGCGGCTCTACGCCGAATCCGTCGAAGGACTTCCCATGACCGAAAGAACCATCATCGAGCAGGAGATCAGCATCTGATGGACCTCACAGACACCATCGCTCCACGCAGCGATCAGCTCAACGCCGAAGATCTGCTCACCGGCCCGCGCACCGTCACCGTCACGAAGGTGGCGCGCGGCTCGGCCGAGCAGCCCGTGAACATCGATACCGCCGAGTTCGGTCCCGGCCGCCCGTTCAAGCCGTCGAAAACCGTGCGGCGCATCCTCGTCGCGGCGTGGGGCGCAGAGGCGAGCGAGTACGTCGGCCGCAAGATGCGCCTTTACCGTGACCCGTCCGTTCGGTTCGGCGGGCAGGACGTGGGCGGCATCCGCGTCTCGCATCTATCGCACATCGACAAGCCGATCACCGTGGCGCTCACAGTGACCCGCGGCAAGCGTGCACCGCACACCGTCGAGCCGCTGGCCGTCTACTACGCGCCGATCCCCGAGTCGTTCGCAGACAAGGTACGCACCGGCGGCCTCACTGACGAGGACCGGCAGAAGGCGATCGCCTACCTCGGCAAGCTCACCAACGCCGACCCCGCCGAGGTGGCCGAGCTGCGCGCACTGATGGAGGAGGCCACCGATGGCGAGCAGTAGCGACCTTAGTGGCCTGCTCGCCTCGGTCGGCAGTGACAGCAGCGGCGCCGGTCGGATGCGGTCGGAGAGCGAGCGTTGGGATCGCCTGTCGTCGGGCGACGAGATGCGCGGCACCGGCATGGTCCGCACCGCCGAGCAGCATTTCGCCGAGTTCCTGTCGACCATCGGGGGCCAGCCGGAATGGATGGCCGACGCGCTGTGCACACAGATCGACGGCGACCTTTTCTTCCCCGAGGTCGAAACCCGGTGGGCGGAGGCGCGGAAGGTGTGCGCGATGTGCCCGGTCCGGGAACAGTGCCTGGAATGGGCGCTGGGGCAGGAGTTCTCGCACGGCATCGTCGGCGGCACCAGCGCGAGAGAGCGCAACCGCATCCGCGACGAACGCGGGGTGGCGTGATGGCGACCCACACCGAGGCAGCCGCATTCGTCGACGAGTGGGAGCGACGCTCAGCGCAAGGCATGACCGACGAGCAGATCCGCGACGAGATGCTCGGGGAGCAGGCTCGCCGGCGCCGTGCCGTGCAGTCGACCGCGCCGAGACCCACACCGGGCGTTACGGTTCCGATCCCGAAGCAACCGCACCAGGCGTCCGGACGTGCCATCCAGGACGTCATGGAGCTGGCGTGCGACATCCGCGATGTGGACCCGGCGCAGTGGTGGGCGACCGTCGAGCAGTGGACGCCGACCCGAATCATGATGGCCCTTCTCGCCGCATCGGCAGCCATCGACCCAGACAAGACGGAACGCCAGCTGTGGGGCTGGACAACAACTTTGATCGAGGAGAGTGCAGCATGACCGTAGACAACCCGGTAATGCTCCGGGCCGAACTGGAGCAGGCGAAAGCCGACGTCGCCCGCCTCAGGACCGAGCTGGCCGAGACCGAGCGTGAGCGCGTGCGGCTGCGAGACATGGAGCGCAAGACGGCGGGTGTGCTCGATGTGGCGAACCGCAATCTCAGCTACTGGATATCCGAGTGCGAGAACGCCAACCGCCGCGCCGACGAGGCGCAGCAGGCGCAGGAGTATTGGCGCGAGCAGGCGATGGACGACGTGGACCGGCTGAACATCATCTCCGAGATCGAGCCCGACGCCACCAATCCGGCGCACTGGCGCTGGGCGGCGGACCTCCTCGGCGCCCACAGTCACCGCGACGTGTTCCGGTGGAGCGCAAGTGTCCTCCGCGCCCGCGCCGACCGCCTAGAGCACGAGCATCAGCAGGCCGCTCTCCACATCGCCGGGTACCTGCGGGACGGCGGTGAGAAGTGAGCGACTTGACACTGCGCGACTATCTGACCGCTGCGAAAGTGTTGGACCACCTGAACCGAAA
>NZ_JBNCNR010000041.1:0-12123 GCF_049847065.1 Gordonia sp. DT219
GCCGCATCCGCCGGGGTCTCCGCTGCGGTCTCATCGGCCGGAGTCTCATCGACCGGCTCGGTGTCGGGGTCTTTCGCCGCCCGCGCGCACCCATCCCGACCACACGTACACGACAGACGGGCACCCGGAACCCCCGTCAACTCCGCCAACGCCGCCACCCGCTGCTGTCCGAGCGTGCGCCGATCATTACGACACACCCGCAACCCGATCAACGCCGCGATCCGATCCCGCAGAAACACCCCCACCTGGGCGGGCACACACGCCTCGATATTCACATGCCCAACCGCATCATTGGTGATCGACACCTGCGCGAACGCCTCATCAAACGCATCACGCTCCTGCGCCGAGGCCTGCGGATCCAACGAGATCAACACTTCCTCGAGCTGATCACGCAACACCGGATCCGTCGACGCCCGCAACCCCAACTCGAGCGCAACATCCTCAAACGACACCCCAGCATCCGTGCCGTCGGTGTCGGATGGTTTCGGGGCGCGTGAGGCCGCCCGCGCCATGATGTCGACCCGATTCGTACTGAACTCACCATCAAGATAGGCCGCCCGAATCGTCGGCACAGCTTCCAGCAACTCCGCCAACGACATCCACCGACCGGCCTTCGACCGCGAAATCCCCAACTGCAGCGACACCTCCGCCACCGCCGCCTTATCGGCCTTGTGCCGCATCATCATCTGAAAAATCGGTGGTGCCGTCGCCAACACATCCCGATAGGTGCGCTCCCCCAATACGCCGGCCGCCACCACCACCCGCGCCTCGGCCTGACGACTGAGCCGCAACAAATCCCGGCCCGACTCCCCCAGATCCATCGCCGACATCGACCCCACCACACGCTCATCACCCGACGGATCGGTCAGACATCGGTCGCGGTTTCCGAGAGTAATGTCTACCGATCGCGCCACCATACCCGGACACGGGGCGGGTTCACGTTCACGCGAGTAGCCTCGAGGACGTGACCGCGAGCACTCCCGACCGTGCGAGCACCCTGAAGATCCAGGGGCTCGCCAATCGAGTGGTGCGTACCCTCCTCGCGACTCCGGGGATCAGTCGTGGCATCGGCTCGCGGCTCGTCACGCTTTATGTCACGGGCCGAAAGTCCGGGCGCCACTACACGATCCCGGTGGCGTATCAACGTCAGGGCGATCGGCTGCTGTTGGGCACGCCGTTCGGGTGGGGCAAGAACCTGCGCACCGGCGAGCCCATCGAGATACGGCTGAAGGGTAAGCGCCGCACAGCCGACGTCGAGGTGTTCACCGAAGAGCCAGAAGTGGTCGCGCACTACGCGCAGATGTGCCGTGACAATGCGCAGTTCGCGAAGTTCAACAAGATTCGGGTCGGCGCCGACGGCACCCCGGACGCCGACGATCTGCACGCCGCATGGCAAGCGGGCGCACGCACGTTTTTGCTGACTCCTCGCTGATCGCCGGCCGGTCGCTCCGGTGGACACCCGGCGCTCCGGTCGCCATGGTGGACGGACCGAGAAAAGTCGAATACCGAGGAGAGCCATGTCCACCGGAATCATGCCGAAGTCCGAAGCCGCGGAGCTGATCATCGCCGAACGCATCCGCCAGGGACTCACGTGGGCCGACATCGCCGAGCGCATCGACGCGCCGCTGGTGTGGACCGTCGCCGCCCTTCTCGGCCAGCATCCGGTACCCGCCGACAAGGCGGTGACTCTGTGCGCGCATCTCGGCCTCGATGATCGCGTCGTCGAAGCCCTGGTGCGCCAACCGACCCGGACCGCCGACGCCGGGGCCGCCTCGGATCCGACGATCTATCGCTTCCACGAGGCCCTGGCCGTCTACGGGCCGGCCCTCAAGGAACTGATCCACGAGGAATTCGGCGACGGCATCATGAGTGCCATCAATTTCAAGGTCGACATCTCCCGGCGCCCGGACCCCGACGGCGACCGCGTCGTCGTCACCTTCGACGGGAAGTTCCTCGACTACCGCTGGTAACGCGCCGCGCCCCTCGGGGCTGCACGATCACCCGATCGAGCCATTCGGTCAGCAGCGGCCGCTCCCCTGGTGCACTGACCCACTGACCGAACGGCCAGTCGCGGAACAGGTTTGTTTTCAGATCATTGTGATCTCCGGCACGTCAGGCCTACGTTGACGACCGGCATCGCCGACGAATGCCGAATTCTCGCGAAGGACAGACCATGACTGATGTTGCCGCCGCTCCTCCCGACGTGATTGCCACGACCGAGCCCGCTCCCGCTGCGCCACTGGGCAATCCGGCAACCATCGGCGTACCGACGTTCATCGTCGGCTCGATCGCATTGGGCATGGTCCTGATCGGATTCGTGCCGGCGTCCGCGGTGGGCGCATCGATTCCGATCATCCTGGCCGCCACCGGAATCGGTCAGCTGGTCGCGGCCGTGTGGGCGTTGTCGCTCGCACAGAATGCTGTCGCATCGGTGTTCGGCATCTTCGCCGGGTTCTGGTTGAGCTACGCCGCACTCGTGCTGGGCCTCACCCACAATTGGTACGGCGTGGGCACCGACAGCGCGGTGGCCACCCAGGAGGTCTTTCTCACCTCGTGGCTGGTGGTGATCATCATGCTGACCCTGGCCACCTTGCGACTGCCGTTCGCGTTCACGCTGCTGTTCGTCCTCGTCGATCTCGCCCTGGTTCTCGTACTCATCGCGACCGCGCAGGGCAGCAGCACCATCCAAACGGTGGCCGGTTGGGTGGTATTCGCGTTCGCCGCGGTCGGTGCCTATCTGTTCTTCGACGCGATGTCGAGTTCGACTGGTGGTTCTCCACTGCCGCTGGGCCGTCCCGTCATCTCCTGACCGCCGGCCGGGTCCGCGTGCGGCGTCGACGTCAACTTCGGCGCCCCCGGACGGCCCCTCAGCGCCGACGCGATCGCCGCGCAGATCGAGAGCCCGATCGAGGCCAGGAACACGATCACCAGGCCGTCGTGGAACGGGCCGGTCAGCAGGCTCGGGAAGAACTCGTGGCCGGTGAGCGTCTGCTGCTGCTCGGTGCCGAGATGCTCGAGCACACCGGCACCGGCCAACAGATGCTCGATCGGGTTGACGCCCAACAGCGCCGAGAACAGCGACGCCACCGGCGGCAGATTCGCGATATTGTCGGCGACACCGGGGGGCACCCCCTGTTGCTGCAGTCCCGCCGACATGGTGGCAGGCAGATGCGCCGACAAGCCGACGATCATCAGGGAGAAGAACACCCCGATCGACAGTGCGGTCCCCGAATTCTGGAAGGTCGCACGCATCCCGGACGCGACACCACGATAACGGGCGGGGACGCTACCCATGATCGACGAGGTGTTGGGTGCGGCGAACATGCCGGTGCCGATGCCGTTCAGAGCGATGAGTAGCGCAAAAGCCCAGTACGGGAACACGATCGGCAAGAACAGCAGCCCGACGAAGCTCGATCCGAACACCACCATCCCGACGGTGGCGAATCCGCGGGCACCGAAGCGGTCCGACAGCGCACCGGTCAACGGGCCGGCGATGAAGAAGCCACAGGTCAAGGGCAGCATGAAGATACCGGCCCACAGCGGGGTGTCGGCATAGTCGTACCCGTGCAGTGGCAACCAGATGCCCTGCAGCCAGATGATGAGGACGAACTGCAGGCCACCCTGCGACAGCGACGCGCACAACGCCGCGAAGTTCCCAGCCGTGAACGCTCGAATCCGGAAGAGCGACAACTCGATCATCGGGTCGGCGACGCGGCTCTCGATCACCACAAAGGCGACGAGCAGCACGGCGCCCCCGACGAGCAGGGCCACGACGACCGGATTGGCCCAGCCCATGGTGTGTCCGGCATAGGGCTGCAGCCCGATGGTGATCGCGATGAGTATCGCCGACAGCCCGATCGCGAAGGCACCGTTGCCCCACCAGTCGATCCGGCCCGGATGCCGTTCACCGTTGTCGCGGAGCTTGCGATATGCCCACACCGTGAAGAACACCCCGACGGGCACGTTCACCCAGAACACCGCCCGCCAGTCCCACGCGGCCAGCAGCCCACCGAGGACCAGACCGCTCAGTTGCCCGGCGAGCGCGGCAACCTGGTTGAGGCCCAGGGCGAATCCGCGACGATCCGGGGGAAAGGCGTCGGTCAGGATGGCCGCCGAGTTGCCGGTGAGCATCGACCCGCCCAGCGCCTGCAACAGGCGCCACGCGATCAGCCAGATCGCCGCGCCCGAGGCGTGAAACGGGTCGAAGGACAACAGAATCGAGGCCACGGTGAACACCGCGAAACCGGCGTTGTAGATACGGACCCGGCCGAACATGTCGCCGAGACGGCCAAGGGTGGTGACCGCCACCGCCTGCACCAGGCGATAGCCCATGATCATCCACAGTAGGAAGCCGATGTTCTGCGAGGCCAGCGGATCGAGTCCGATGCCGCGGAAAATTGCCGGCAGCGAGATGATGACGATCGATCCGTCGAGTGCCGACATGAACACCGCCGCAGTGGTATTCGACAGCGCCACCCACCGGTAACCGGGGTCGTCGGTGACCGCACGGTCGTCTGTCGGCGCGCTCACAGGGCCTGCGCCACCCGGTCGAGGAGAGGCAGAGCCGCAGTGACCGTGCGGACCTCGTCGGCGTCGAGCACCGCGGCCATCGCCTCCGCGATGGCCTGCGTGCGGTGATTGCGCCGATCGCCGAGAACTGCGCGCCCCTGATCGGTCAACCGCAGCACCGCCCGCCGCCCATCGGACGGGTCCGGCGCACGCGCAACCAGTTCACGCTCGAGCAGTGCCGAGACCGTCACCCCCATCGACTGCGGGCTGATCTGTTCGCGGCGCGCCAGTTCGGCGGCGGTGCTCTCGCCGTCGCGATCCAGGCGGGCCAGCACCGTCGTCTCCGACACGCTCGGGTCGTCGGGGTGACGTCGCACCCGTAACCGGCGCAGCATCGTGCCCACTATCAGTCGCAGCTCCGATGCGGCGTCGAGAATCTCGTCATCCACCATGGTCATCAGTCTAGACTGATCAGTTTCGGTTGATCAAAAGACACGAAACGGTCAACACTCGCATATCGGATGATCGGAACGCCGCGAGGGCCGCGCGGTCAGTGCACCTGTTCGAGCAGTCGCAGCCACACCTCGCTGACGGTCGGGTACGCGGGGACGGCATGCCACAACTGCGCGAGCCGAACGTGGCCGGCAATCGCGATCGTGGCCGAGTGCACGAGCTCGGCGATGCCCGGCCCGACGAAGGTGGCCCCGACGAGCACATCCCGCTCCCGATCGATCACCAGTTGCGCGTGGCCGCGGTACTGTTCACGCTCCAGCGCCGACCCGGCGACCGCGATGTCGAGGGCCGAGATCTGCACGTCGACACCGCCGTCGCGGGCCGCCTGCTCGGTGATGCCCACGAACCCGACCTGCGGCCGGGTGAACACCACCTGCGGCACGGCCTCGTGATCGGCGGTCGCGCGGTAGCGCGGGTCGTCGAGGTCGCGGCCGTCGGCGCGGGCGGCGATCACCTCGCCGGCCACCCGGGCCTGATATTTACCCATGTGCGTCAGCGGCGCACGGCCGTTGACGTCGCCCACGGCATACAGCCAGGGCCGGCCGGCCACCGCCAGGTGATCGTCGACGTCGAGGCGCTGCGACGCGTCGATGCCGACGCTGTCGAGTCCGAGGTCGGCGGTCGTGGGCCGGCGGCCCGCGGCGACGATGATCTCGTCGACCTCGATCTCGTCGGTCACGTCGTCGCGGTCGACGATCCGCGCACGGACCGGGCCGCCGTGAATGCGGCCGTACCCGGTGTCCCGGACGTCCGCGCGGGTCACGTCGGCAAAGGTCGAACCGAAGCGGATGCCCACCCCGCGATCCCGCAGACATTCGGCGACCAGCTCACCTGCGAAGGGTTCCATGTTCGCGAGCAGACCCGATCCGCGCACGACGAGGGTGACCGAGGCGCCGAGGTCGGCCAGCCAGGTCGCGGCCTCGCAGGCCACCACGCCGCCGCCGAGGATCGCGACCCGGCCCGGCAGGTCGACCATGTTGGTGGCGTCGCGGGAGGTCCACGGCCGGGCGTCGGCCAGCCCGGGGATCGGCGGGATGGTCGCGGTGCTGCCGGTGGCCAACACGACCGCCTCGCGGGCGCGAATCCGCCGCGGACCATTGGTGTCGACGACCTCGACCTCACGCTCGCCGACGATCCGGCCCTGCCCCCGGATGACGTCGATACCGGCCGACGACGCCCACTTCACCTGCGAACCATCATCGCGATGTGAGGTGAATTCGTCTCGCCAGCGCAGCAATGCCGCCCGATCCGGCGCCGTCGACGCGACGGCGGGACGAGCGCCCGGCAGACCTTCGGCGGCGTCGAGCGCGGCGCCCGCGCCCAGCAATGCCTTGCTGGGCATACACGCCCAATACGAGCATTCGCCGCCGACCAATTCGTGTTCGATGATGGCCGCGGTGCGGTCGCTACCGGCAATCGCATAGTCGGCGGCGTTCTCGCCGGCCGGACCGGCACCGATCACCAGGACGTCATAGGTGTCTGCTGTGGTCATTCCTCCACCGTAGGCGCCATCACGCCACGCAACCCGACATCCGCCGCATTACCGGCGGACGGCTCCGGCCACGCCCCGAGGACGCTAATGTGCTCGCAAGATTCCGGCGTCACGTGGGGTTCACCAGCTGTTCGTATGCGTCCCCTACAGTCGCCCGGTCACTTCGGGGCGCTCGCTGCTGTCCCGGCCGAAGTTGCGACGAGGAGATGTGAGTTCATCGATGTTTGCCGGATTGGATCGACGGGAATTCTTGCGGCGGGTCGCCGCCACCGGCGGCGGGGCGCTCCTCACCTCGTGGGCCGCTCCGATCATCGACAAGGCCTACGCCTCGGCCGATCCCGGCGGCTCCGGATCACTGTCGGACATCGAACACATCGTGCTGTTCATGCAGGAAAACCGGTCGTTCGACCACTACTTCGGAACCTATTCCGGCGTAAGGGGTTTCGGTGAGTCCTCGCAGGTGTGGAAGCAGCACGGCTGGGCGCCGGGCAAGGGCCCGACACCCAACGGCTACACCATGCCGTTCCGCCTCGACACCACCACCGATGCCAACCTCGACGGCGAGTGCATCAACGATCCCGACCACACGTGGGCCGGCCTGCACCGCGCATGGAACGGTGGCCGCAACGACGGCTGGCTGCCGATGTCGATCGCCTCGGTCGGACCCGACAACGCCCCGGCGCTGATGGGGTACTACGAACGCGAGGACATCCCCGTGCACCGGTCGCTGGCCGAGGCATTCACCCTGTGCGACGGCTACCACTGTTCGGTCCTCGGGCCCACCGACCCCAATCGCCTCTACTGGATGAGCGCCTCCCTCGACCCGGAGGGGCGACACGGTGGTCCGCTGCTCGAAACCCCCACGCTCATACCGAAATTCGAGTATTCCTGGCGCACCATGCCGGAAAACCTGCGCGACGCGGGCGTCAGCTGGAAGATCTACAACAACAAGGATTTCGGTCCGGTCTCCTCGGTGATCCTCGACGGCATGATGGGCTGCTTCAAGCAGGCACAGAACCCGAATTCCGAACTGGCCAAACGCGGTATCGACCCGACCTACCCCAACGACTTCGCCGCCGACGTCAAGGCCGGCCGGCTACCCAAGGTCTCGTGGGTGATCCCGCCTGCCATGGAATGCGAGCACCCGGCGCTGCCCGCGGCGCTCGGTGCCGTCGGCATCGTGCAACTGCTCGACATCCTCACCTCCAACCCGGCGGTGTGGGAGAAGACCGCACTGATCATCAGCTACGACGAGAACGGCGGCTTCTTCGACCACGTCACCCCGCCGACCGCACCACCGGGAACCCCCGGCGAGTACGTCAGCGTCCCCGACCTCGGCCGCGTCTCCTCGTCGAAGGGCATCCGCGGACCGATCGGACTGGGCTACCGCGTCCCCTGCTTTGTGATCTCGCCCTACAGCCGGGGCGGGCTGGTCGCCTCGGAGACCTTCGACCACACCTCGCAGTTGCGGCTGATCGAGAAACGGTTCGGTGTCGACGTGCCGAACCTGACCGCATGGCGCCGGGCCACCGCCGGCGACATGACCTCGGCATTCGACTTCGGCAGCCGGCCCGACACCACCCGGCCGCACTTCGGCGACCCGAACCCGGCCGCACAGAACGCCCTCGTGCAATGTGGACCGAACATCGCCGCCGGAACGGCCGGACGCGGAACCCCGTATCCGGTCCCGCCCAACAGCATGCCGCGCCAGCAGCCCGGCACCCGCCGGGCGCCGACCGGCTGACCGGGTTCCGGCGGTGGTCGACATCCCGGCGCGTGATGTACTCGGCACATGATCGGTGCACGTGACCCCGGCCGCCCCGCCGCGGTGCTGGCGTTGAGCGATTCGGCAGTCGCCGGGCTCACCATCGGTATCTCCGTGTACGCCGCGGCGATCCTGATCGGCGTCGGTCTCGCGATCAGCGCCGCACAGCGCGGCCGGCGACGCCTGGCCATCACCTGCGCGGTGATCGTCGGTGTGCTCACCATCGCCGGAGTGATCGCCGCCGTGCTGAGCAGCGTCGCCTGAGCCCCTCGGGTCTGGCCCTCGGGAATCAGTGAGCCGCGCCACGTTTCGCCCGTCCGCGGCGTGAACGTGTAAGGTTGGACAACGAATGACCCGCCCTGTGCGGTGTCAGACGTCGTAGAACGACTGTTTTCGGCGGAGCCGCCCGGCCATCGCACCGATGGGCCACCGGGGCCATCACACCGATGACCCTCCGGGCCAGGAGCACCGCCTCGATCACTCCACTTCATACGGCGAACGAATGCGCGAGCCCGCGCCTTCGCCACCGATCTCGCGGACGTGGATGATCCCTGTGCCGTGAGACCTGCCCGAAAGGCACCCTCCATGGCCACATTCGAATCCCTCGGCGTGCCATCCGCACTCGTCGATGTCCTCGCCGCCGACGGCAAAACCGAGGCCTTCCCCATCCAGTCCGACACCCTGCCCGACACCCTCGACGGCGCCGACGTTCTCGGCCGCGGCCGTACCGGCTCCGGCAAGACGCTGGCCTTCGCGATCCCGCTGGTCGCCGGCCTGTCCGAGATGGACGTCACCCGCAAGCCGGGCGCCCCCACCGGACTCGTCCTGGCACCCACCCGCGAGCTGGCCACCCAGATCGCGACCGCCATCGAACCCCTCGCGGCGGCGCTCGGCCTGCGCGTCACCACGATCTTCGGCGGCGTCAGCCAAAAGCGCCAGGAAGATGCGATGCGTCGCGGTGCCGACATCGTCGTCGCCTGCCCCGGGCGCCTCGAAGACCTTGTGCAGCAACGTATTGTGCGCCTCGATGACGTAGAGGTCACCGTGCTCGACGAGGCCGATCACATGGCCGACCTCGGCTTCTTGCCCGCGGTCACCCGCATCCTCGCCGCCACTCCCGCCGACGGACAGCGCCTGCTGTTCTCTGCCACCCTCGACAACGGTGTCGACAAACTCGTCAAGCGCTTCCTGCACAATCCGGTGATGCACTCCGTCGACGACTCGTCGTCGCCGGTCGAGCAGATGACCCACCACGTGTTCGAGGTTGCCGGCGCCGGCGACAAGACCGCGCTGATCAACACCCTCGCCTCGGGTGTCGGACGCCGAATCCTGTTCACCCGCACCAAGCACCAGGCCAAGAAGCTCGCCAAGAAGCTGACCGCCGACGGCATCCCCGCCGTCGACCTGCACGGCAACCTCAGCCAGGCACAGCGTGACCGCAGCCTCGCCGCCTTCGGCAACGGCTCGGTCCGGGTACTCGTCGCCACCGACGTCGCCGCCCGTGGTGTCCACGTCGACGACATCGAGCTGGTGGTGCATGTGGACCCGCCGGCCGAGCACAAGGCCTACCTGCACCGGTCCGGCCGCACCGCGCGTGCGGGCAATGCCGGTGACGTCGTCACCATCTGCCTGCCCGAGCAGCGCCGCGACCTGCGCACGCTGCTGCACAAGGCCAAGATCACGGTGACCCCGCAGCGCGTCGACGCAACGTCGGCCGCCGTCGACGCACTCGTCGGCGAGCGGGCCGCCCACGTCACCCCGGCGCCCGAGCAGCCCGCATCGCAGCGCCCGGCACGGGGTCCGCGCCGCTCCGGTGGCCAGACCGGCGGCCGCAACCGCGGTGGCGCACCCAATGGACGTCAGCACAGCGGACGTCAGCGCGATGAGCAGTCGGCGGGCGGCCAGGGTTCGCGCGGTCGCTCCGGCGGCGGCCACCGGTCCTCGACCGGACATCCCGAGGGCAACGGCGCATCCCGGTCCACCGGTAATCGCGGTGGCAACGGCCGCAACGGCAACGGCCGGGCCGCCACCCGGCACACGACCTCCTCGGCACGCTGATCTGATCACACGCTGATCCGGTCAAGGCCCGGTCGGCGCCATGAGTCACCACTCATGGCGTCGGTCGGGCCTTTGCGTTCGTGCGGCTCCTCGCCTGTCCGCGCCCATCCGCCTCGGCGATTACCGACTGCTCGCTCGGCTATCGCTCGTCGGGCATAGTGTGTTGTGGAACACAGACGTGGCGCCACATCCCGGGACGGCGTCACCTCTCGAGACGGAGGACACATGCGCGAGATCACCAAGTTCTACATCGACGGCCAGTGGGTCGAACCCGCCGAACTCAACGTCACCGACGTGATCAATCCGGCGACGGAGAAGTCGGCCGGACAGGTCGCCCTCGGCTCCGCCGCCGACGTCGATGCCGCTGTCGACGCGGCCCGGCGCGCGTTCACCACCTGGGGCACCACCTCGGTCGACGAACGTGTCGGCGTGCTCAACGCGGTCATCGCCGAATATCAGAAGCGGATGGACGATCTGGCCGCCGCGGTCACCGAGGAGATGGGCGCACCGGACTTCCTCGCGAAGAACGCGCAGGTACCCATTGGGCTGGGCCACTTGATGGCCGCGGCGCAGGCACTGCCGAACTACTCGTTCGCGCAGGACCGCGGCACCTCGCGCATCGTCAAGGAGCCGATCGGCGTGTGTGGTTTCATCACGCCCTGGAACTGGCCGCTCAATCAGGTCATGTGCAAGGTGGCGCCGGCGCTGGCCACCGGCTGCACGATGGTTCTCAAACCCTCCGAGGTGGCACCGTTCTCGGCTGCGATCGTCGCCGAGATCTTCGATGCGGCAGGCGTTCCCGCCGGGGTGTTCAATCTGGTCAACGGCGACGGCCCGGGTGTCGGATCGGCATTGTCGGCGCACCCGGGGATCGACATGGTCTCGTTCACCGGTTCCACCCGTGCGGGGGTCGAGGTCGCGCGGAACGCGGCACCGACCGTCAAGCGCGTCGCCCAGGAACTCGGCGGCAAGAGCCCCAACATCATTCTCGACGACGAGGACCTCGCCGCCAACGTCGCGGGCGGGGTGGCGTCGATGATGGTGAACTCCGGGCAGTCGTGCAATGCGCCGACCCGGATGCTGGTCCCGGCCGCCCGGCTCGACGAGGCCGCCGACGCGGCCCGCTCGGTCGAGCCGAAGCTGACCGTCGGTGATCCGTCCGGTGACGTCCGACTCGGCCCGGTGGTGTCCGAGGCGCAGTTCGACAAGATCCAGGGACTGATCGAGCGGGCCATCGACGACGGCGCCGCCCCGATCTTCGGCGGTCCCGGCCGTCCCGACGATCTGCCGACCGGATATTACGTGCGCCCCACGGTGTTCCGCGATGTCACCAACGACATGGAGATCGCTCGTACCGAGGTGTTCGGGCCGGTGCTCGTGCTCATCGGCTACCAGGATCTCGATGACGCGGTCACGATCGCCAACGACACCGACTACGGATTGGCCGGCTACGTCTCCGGCAAGGACACCGAGAAGGTGCGCGAGGTCGGCGCCCGCATCCGTGCGGGTTCGATCTCGCTCAACGGCGCGCAACTCGACCCGTCGGCACCGTTCGGCGGCTACAAGCAGAGCGGTAACGGCCGCGAGTGGAGCGACTACGCCTTCGACGAGTTCCTCGAGGTGAAATCCCTTCTCGGATATGGCGCCTGACAAGCGCTGCAGGCCCGGGCCGTCCCGTCCGCACTGTGCGGACGGGACGGCCCGATCTCCTAGTGTCCCGCGCCGTTAATTCGTTTTAGAAGTCTGCCGAGGGATTCGAGTATCTCTTCGGCGGTCTTGGTCCACA
>NZ_JBNCNR010000042.1:0-11833 GCF_049847065.1 Gordonia sp. DT219
ATCTGCCGGTCACCCTGAAACGTCAACCGGTTGATCGCCCGTTCATTGGCTGCCGCGACCTCCAACAGTGTCTCGTCCGAGCACGGCGACAGATCCGTCGAACCCATCTGATCAAGGAGCGCATGCAACAACGCCACCTGCTCATCCGGCGCAAGAGCCGGCAGATCGATCGTTGTCATTGTCACCCCCCAGTGAATGCGACCAAAGTGAATGCGATCAAACATCAGTTCGTCGCTGGTGCGTTCGAGTCTACGCCCGATCTGTCCGGTCGGCAACCATCGATCGAAGAAAGTTTCGGGATGGTGGTTGGTTCGGTACAGGCCGGGCGGAGAGCGCCCGGCCTGTCGACTTTTACGACGCCACCCGCGAGCCTGCGGCGAATGCGGCGATGTCGGTCTCGAATTCCGCTGCGAGCGCCCGCTTCTCGGGTCCGGAGAGGAAGGTCGCCTCGACTCCGGCGAGCGCGGCCGTGGTGAACTCCGGTAGTCCCCAGCCGAAGTGCTGCTCGATGCGCGAGAACTCGCGGGTGAGCGATGTCTTCGACATCAGCCGGTTGTCCGGGTTGAGTGTCAGCGTGAAGCCCAGTTCGCGGAGCAGGTCGACGGGGTGGTTCTCGATTCCGTCGAGGACCCCTCCCTTCGAGTTCGACGACACGCACACCTCGAGCGGTACCCGCCGATCGATCACCCATTGGGCGGTGCGGCCGAGCCCCAGGATGGCCTCGCCCTCGGCGCGTGCTTGTGCCACTGCCTTGACCGCGGTGCGCACGTTGAGTGGCCGGCCGTTGAGGGTGACGTCCTCGATGACGCGAACGCCGTGGCCGAGACGGACGGCGTGCGCGAGATGAACTGTCTCCCAGACACTGTGCGCACCATCGCGCTCCCCGGTGTGGATCGTGTAGGGAACGCCCGCACGGTCGAGCAGCGTCGTCGCATCGAGGTGGTGGCGGATCGGAAAGCCGTCCTCGGGGCCGGCGATGTCGTATCCGGCAACGGTCTCCAGCTCGCCGTAGACCGACGCCGCCAGTCGCGCGATCTCGAAACTCAGCGTCGACGACCGCATTCCGCACAGCAACTGGCGGGCCCGGATGTGCCCGCCGGCTGCGGCGACGTCGTCCTCGCCTTGCCGCAGCCCGGCTTCCACAGCCTCCACTGCGACTCGGAGCGGAAGTCCCCCGATGATGTGTTTCTCAGGCGCCCAGCGGGTTTCGCCGTAGACCACACCGTCGGCGGCGGCGTCGAGCACCCATTCGCGCGCCACCCGAGCGATGTTGTCCTCGGTTTGCATGACCGACGTGGTCAGGCCGAACTTCTCGTCCCAGTGATTCACCCGTGGTTCGGTGATCTCGCCCCTGAGCCACGAGGCCATGTCTTCCGGATCTTCGTAGGGCAGCGCGACTCCGGACGACGCCGCGAGCTCGACGAGTGTCTCGGGCTGCAGCGACCCGTCCAGATGATCGTGGAGGGTGACCTTCGGGAACGTGAGCCACGGCTCGTCGGCGTCGGCCCAGCGCGGAGATCCGGTGCGGCTGATGTCGGTGATACTCATGCGAACGCCGCCAATGCCAGCGACACCATGTCGGTGAACGTCGTCTCTCGTTCTTCTGCGGTCATGTCGCCGCTGCCTTCCTTTTTGTCGCTGACGGTGCCGAGCATCAGTGATTCGAATCCTTCCTTCTGCGCCACGGCATAGAGTCCGGCGGCTTCCATGTCCACGCCGAGCGTTCCGTACTCGGCCAGAGCGGGTGCGATGCTGCGATCGGTCTTGTAGAACTCATCGGTGGTGTACAGCGGGCCGACGTGGACGGTGCGGCCAGTTGATTCACCGTATTCCACTGCGCGACGCAGTAATCCGAAGCTCGGGGCGTGGCTCATCGAGACACCCGGGACCCAGTTCGCGGCCAACGCCGAGTTCGTGTGGGCGCTCGATGCGGCGATCACGTCACCGACGTCGATGTGGCGGGCCAGCGCTCCGATCGTCCCGACCCGGATGATCCGCTTGACCTCGTAATGCCGGGCGAGTTCGGTGGCGTAGATCGCGAGCGAGGGGATGCCCATCCCGGAGGCGAGTACCGAGACCGGTCGGCCCTCGAACGTTCCGGTGTAGCCGAGGATTCCGCGGACCTCGGTGACCAACCGTGGCTCGTCGAAGAATGCTTCGGCGATTCGTTTGGCGCGGCGCGGATCACCGGGCATGAGTACGTCCGCCGCGAAATCGCCCTTTTCGGCGCCGATATGAGGAGTAGGCACAGATTGCTTCCTTTGCAACAGTGAGTGATTGACAAAATTTCGGTCTTGCGGCGGGGCGCTCAGGCGAGTTGCGCAGGTGCGTAGCGCCGGAGTACCGCGCGTTCGGCCCAGGTGACGATTGCATAGAAGATCAGCGAGACGACGGTGAGTACGGCGGCCGCGGCCCACAGCTGGGTGTACTCCGAATGCGCCCGGGCCGACACGATCGTGTGACCGAGTCCGTCACCGGTGGCCAGCCATTCGGCGAGCGTCGCCGCCAGGATGGCCGTCGGAGCGGCGATTCGGGCGGAGGCGAACAGCGATGGAAGTGCATAGGGCAGTTGGAGTCTCCACAGTGAGGTCCATACCGACGAGTCGTAGCTGCGCATGAGTACCGCAGCATCGGCGGGAACCTGCCCAAGGGCGGTCTGGGTGTTGGCCAGGGTCGGGAAGAACGTGACGATGGCGGTGATGGCCACGACCCCGGGCAGATCCCGGCCCAGCGCCAGGATGAGTAGTGGTATCAACACGATGATCGGCACCGACCGTAGAGCGACAGCAAGGGGAGTGAGAACTCGTGCCACGACGGGAAAGGTGACGAAGGCGACTGCCATGAGCACCCCGATGACGAGGCCTGCGATGTAGCCGACGCCGGCATGCAACAGCGTGGTACCCAGGGCGCCGATCAATTCCGACCGGTTGTCGGCGGCCTCGGGGGAGTCGGACAGGAACTCGTAGACGTCCTGTGGACCCTTGCCGACAAACGGTGAGAGGTCGAAGACCTTCAGATATGCCCACCAGGCGAAGACGATGACGACCAGTGATGCGACGGTGAACACCACTCCGGTCACCGTCCGCCGCAGCAGCGAGTGTGGGGCACGAGGTTGTGCCGGCGCGGTGGAAATGGTCGACGACCACGGTGCCACCCAGCGGCGCAGAGCGCCGAGGAGCGCGTAAGGGATGGCTGCCAGCGCGGTCACCAACACGGCGACCGACCACACACGCGCGAGGTCCAGGGACATCAGTCCGTTGATGAGGAGAACACCCAAACCCGTTTTGGCGCCGATGAACTCGCTGAAGATTGCGCCCAGAGCGGCTGCGGCCGCACCGATCTGGAGGCCGGTGATGATGGCAGGGATCCCCGACGGGATTCGGATGAGAGCCAGTTTGCTCAGTGAACCGCCACCCCATGCGGTGACCATCGTCAACGGCCCCCCATCGGCCGATCGCAAGCCGAGCATCGTGCCGACCAGCGTCGTGAAGAAGACGGCCAGCGCGGCCAGGGTGACCTTCGCGGTGTCCGGGGTGAAGGTCAGCTGCAGGATCGGATTCACCGCGACGAGCGGCAGACAGAAGATGGTCAGTGCCAGTCGCAGGAAGATCGACTCGAATGCGGGGAACTGGACGAAGACGATGGCGACGAGAATGGCGAGGACGTTGCCGATGAACCAGCCGCGCACGGCAATCCACGCCGTCGCGGTGAAGTTGCGCCAGTACAGATCGGAATCGGAGATCAGACTCTCGATGATGGCACTCGGCGCGGCGATGACCCCGCGGTCCGACAGCCAGAGATCGGCCGCGACCTCCCAGATGACCAGCATCGCGATGCTGACGAGCAGCGTCGTCAGCCATCCCCGGAGCTTGCCCCGGCGAGCGTCGCGCCGCAGACGTTCTCGCTCACCCGACACCGCGGCGGCGCGCGCCGCCGAGCGGTCGGAGCCCAGTGTTCTGGTGGACATACCGAGGGACACACTCATTCACGCACCCCCGTGGTGCCGGCGCCGGCCATCTCGCCGTCGGTGACCAGATCGTTCTCGTCGTCGTCCATTCCCGAATGCAGCAGCGCGGACAACTCATCACACACCTGGTGGAATTCGGGGGTGGACAACAACTCCCGGGTGCGCGGGCGCGGGAAGTCGATGACCTTCTCGCTGACGATGCGGCCCGGCCGCGGAGACATGACGACCACCCGGTCGGCAAGGAAGGCCGCCTCGGAAATGGAGTGCGTCACCAGCAGGGCGGTCGCGCTGGTCGCCGACCACAACTTCTGCAGTTCCTCGTTCATCCGCTGCCGGGTGATCTCGTCCAGCGCGCCGAACGGCTCGTCGAGCAACAGGATCTCCGGTTCGGTGACGATGGCCCGTGCGATCGCCACGCGCTGTCGCATGCCGCCGGAGAGCTGAGCCGGCCGTCCGTCGGCGAATCCCGAGAGACCCACCATGTCGATGAGTTCGTCGACCCGCTGCCGAGACACCTTCTGCCGCATGACGACACCGGGTAGCCGGATGTTGTTGCGTACGGTGCGCCAGGGCAGCAGGGACGGATCCTGTAGGGCGAGGCCGAACCGGTGCGCTTTGCGGATCGCTCGTGGACTCTCACCGTGAATGGTCACCTCGCCGGCCGAGTGGGATTCCAGGTCGGCGAGGATCCGCAGGATGGTCGACTTGCCGCAGCCCGACGGCCCCAGCAATGCGGTGAACGATCCGCGTGGCACGGCGAGTGAGACGTCGTCGAGGGCGAGCACGTCGCGTTTGCTCGACGAGTACACCTTGGTGACGTTGGAGAGTGTGAAGCCTGATCCGTTCACGAATTTCCTCCGATGAATGTGGGGGACTGCGGCGGTGGGGCCGGCGCCGGGAATGGCCGGCCCCACTCGGCCACTACGAGACCGTGTTGCGTCCCTGGTAGATGTCGTGCAGCAATGAGGTGTCGAACAGTGACTTGCTGACGCCCTTGACCCCGAGTTCGGTCAGCGTCGACACGTTGTGGTTGATGCCGTCGTCGGAAACCCAAAGCAGTCCATGGGCTTTCGTGTCCGGCGTGACCAGTAGGTCCAACTGGCGCTGTGCTTGCTTGGTCTGCTCCTCGACGGTCAGACCGCCGTTCTTGGCGTATTCGTTGACCGTCACCTCCGCGGCTTCGGCCGGGTTCTGGACATACGCTTGCCATCCTTGGATCTCGCCCTTGAGGAATCCTTCGATCGACTTCCGCGACGCGGCGTCCTGCAGGGTCGACCGGCGGACCGCGTAGACCTGCGCGTAGACATCGAATCCGTAGTCGGCGGCCAGCATCGTGACCGGAGTCTTACCGGTCTTCTCCTGATAGGCGACGGGCTGCTCGGCGTAGAAGGACCAGAGGCCGTCGACCTCACCCGAGACGAGCGGGGCGATGTCGAAACTCACGGGCACGCTGGTGACCGAGGATTCCGGGATGTGATTGTGTGCGAGCACTGCACTTTGTGAGGCCTCGTCGTTGGAGGGCACGCCGATCTTCTTGCCCGCCATGTCGGCAGGGGTACGAATCGGCTTGTCCGGCGTCGAGAGCACAGCGAGCGGGTTCTTCTGGAAACCGGCCGCGATGATCACCAGGTCGGCGCCCTGCGCGTTTGCTCGCGCGACGGTGTCGGCATTGCCCATCGCGATGTCGGCCTGGCCGGAGGCGAGAGCCGCCATCGAGTCGACCTCGGGTCCGCCGGGCAGGATGTCGACGTTGACGCCGTTGGCCTTGTAGAAGCCGTGCTTTTCGGCGAGGTAGCTGCCGCCGAACTGGACGAGCGGGATCCAGGACGTCTGCAGTTTGAGATTGCCGCTTGCCGCCGAATCACCGCTGTCGCCGCCCGATGAGCAGGCGGCCAATGACACTGCGGTCACCACACTGATCAGTGCGACGGCGACGCGTGTGGACAGGCGACGCGGGAGAAGAAAGCTGGCCATGGTTCTCCGTATCCAAATCGTTTTGCATGATGTTTGCGGGAACGCTACGTCGCCCCTGTTTCGCCACTATTTCGCGATGTTAACGGACCGTGAACCCCTGGTAGGGGCTCATTACCCTCATACAAACCGGTTTGCATACCGCAAACGGTCGGGGATGTTAGCCTCACGGCTGTGTCGGAATCCAAGCAGCGCCCCTGGACGATGCAGCAGATCGCCACGGCGGCCGGAGTGAGCGTCACGACCGTGTCGCATGCGCTGTCGGGCAAGCGGCCGGTGAGTCCATCCACTGCCATGCGCATCCGTCGGATCGTCGACGAGTTCGGCTATGCGCCCAATGCCAGTGGGCAACAACTGAAGACCGGGCGCACCCAGGTGATCGGGCTCGCCGTCCCGGACATCTCGCACTACTACTTCAGCCACATCGCCAAGGCGGTCGAAGAGGCTGCCGACGAGCTCGACTACGGTGTCATCACCGCAAGCACGTTCAATGCCGATCCACGGCGCGAGAAGCGCTGTTTCAACATGCTGCGGACCGGGTTGATCGATGGCCTGATCTACACCGCGTCGCGCGAGCGGGTACCCACCGACGAGCTCGCACGGGCTGCGTCGCGCTCGCATATCGTCCTGGCCGACGAGGCCATTCCGTCCCTCGGCGCCGTGCCCTCGGTGACCTCGGACGACCACCATGGCGGGCATTGTGTCGCAACGTATCTCGCGTCTCTGGGGCATAGCCGGGTGGTGATCATCAGCGGCTTCCCCGGCCTGGCCTCCCAAGTCGAACGTGTCCGGGGGATGCGGGAGGTGTTCCCGCACGCGTTGGTTCTCCACGGTGACTTCGAGATGTCCTCGGGGTATCGGCTGATCTCCGACCTACTCGCCCAGAATGCCGACTTCACCGCCGTACTCACCTGCAACGACCTGATGGCCGTCGGGGCGATCCGGCGTCTCGTGGAAGCCGGGCGCCGGATACCCGACGATGTCTCGGTGACCGGCTACGACGACATCGACATGGCCGAAGTCGTCACGCCGCCGTTGACGACGGTGCGGCAGAACACCTCTGAGATCGGCCGCCGCTCGGCCCGGATGCTGATCGACGCGTTGGACGCCGACCCGGACATGGCTCAGTCGTCGGTGCTGTTGCCCGCCGAGTTGGTGGTTCGTGCTTCCACTGCTCGACCGCGGAACTGAGGCACCACCGAGACCCGTCGGTGGATACACGTGCGTCCAGCCGCTTCATCTGTTGAGATGAACAGGTAATCGGATGAGGAGTTCGGCTGGATGGCAACGCAATACGCCCGAGAGGGACATATCGGACCTCGGTCGCTGCGGGATCGTGCGGCGCAGCTGCGTCGGTCCCTGACACGGGCGGAGTGGGGCAGCATCGGCGGCATGGTCGCGGTGATCGGCGCCCTGCACGTCATCGGGTGGGTCACCCTGGTCGTGTTCGTCGCACCACACGACTTCTCCGTCGGACAGAAGACCCTGGGGCTCGGCGTCGGGGTGACCGCCTACACCCTCGGGATGCGGCACGCCTTCGACGCCGACCACATCTCCGCGATCGACAACACCACCCGCAAACTGCTCGGCGACGGGCAGCGGCCGCTGACCGTGGGATTCTGGTTCTCCCTTGGGCATTCGTCCGTCGTGTTCGGCCTGGCCATTCTGCTCGCCTTCGGGATCCGCGCGTTGGCCGGCTCGGTCGATGACGATTCGTCGGCCCTGCATCACTACACGGGACTGATCGGCACGACGGTGTCGGGCGGATTCCTCTACCTCATCGCCGCGATCAACATCGTGATCCTGGTCGGCATCATCAAGGTGTTCCGGTCGATGCGTCACGGCGTCTACGACGAGGCCGAGCTCGAAAAGCAGTTGAACAACCGGGGTTTCATGAATCGGCTGCTCGGCCGGTTCATGAAGGCGATCACCCGGCCGTGGCAGATGTATCCGCTCGGCGTGCTCTTCGGCCTCGGCTTCGACACCGCCACCGAGGTCGCACTCCTCGTCCTCGCGGGCACCAGCGCCGCCGCCGGGCTGCCCTGGTACGCGATCCTGTGCCTGCCGGTCCTGTTCGCCGCCGGGATGAGCCTGTTCGACAGCATCGACGGCACCTTCATGAACTTCGCCTACGGATGGGCCTTCGCCAACCCCGTCCGCAAGGTCTACTACAACCTCACCATCACCGGCCTGTCGGTCGCGGTTGCCGTCATCATCGGCACCATCGAGATCCTCGGACTGCTCACCGACCAGTTCGGGTGGAGCGGACCGTTCTGGGACGACGTGTCGGGCATCGACCTCAACATCGTCGGATACGCCATCGTCGGCCTGTTCATCGTCACCTGGGTCGTCGCCGTGGTGGTGTGGCGGATCGGGCGCTTCGAGCAGCGGTGGGCGGTGGCTGCCGCGGTCGCCGACGGCTCTGCGGCGCGCAGCGACCAGGTTGATCCGGCGCCCGAGGACATTACTGCGGGTACGCCTCGCGCTCGTCGTGAGTGACCAACCTGGGATGGCGCAGCCCGATACTCCCTCCGGCAAGGATTCAACTTGCCAGTGGGGTGATGTCGGAGACGTCGGTCGTGGATCGGGTGACTTCGAGGTCATAGCGGAGTTGCATGTTCAGCCAAAAGCTTTCGGACTGTCCGAAGAGGCGCCCGAGCCTGATGGACGTGTCGGGGGTGATTGCGCGGCGGCCGTGGACGATCTCGTTGATGCGGCGCGGCGGCACGTGGATGAGCTCGGCGAGCTTGCGCTGCGAGAGGCCGTAGTCCGGGAGGTAGTCGGCGGCGAGTGTCTCGCCGGGGTGGATCGGGTCGAAGTCGGGCATCGGGTTCTCCTGTCTGCGGTTAGTGGTAGTCGGTGATTTCGACGTCGGCGGGGCCGGTCGGCGTCCAGATGAAGCACACGCGGTATTGATCGTTGATCCGGATGCTGTGTTGTCCGGCTCGGTTGCCGGCCAACGGCTCGAGTCGGTTGCCGGGCGGAGACGCGAGGTCTGAGAGGACCTGCGCAGCGTCGAGTGCTTGCAACTTGCGGTGAGCCATCCGGGTTACCTCTGGACCCAGGCGGCGAACAAACATGCGCGCCCAGACTCGCTGTGTGTCCTTGTTGGCGAAGGACTGGATCACGGACCGAGCGTAACGCGTAACGTTACACATATCAACGTTGGGCTCGAGGGCATTGCCCCACCCGGTGAACGCCCGCGTTAGACTCCCCGTGTCGGCCACGGGCCCGCCGGGTCGACAGGGTCGGTGCGCCGGCCGCGCCTCAGTAGCTCAGGGGATAGAGCATTCCTCTCCTAAAGGAAGGGTCGCAGGTTCGAATCCTGCCTGGGGCACGGTGACATCCTTGCGGTCCACCACCGGAATCCGTAAGACATTGCTCTCGGAAACCGCTTGCGATGTCGTACCGATTCCGTCGCCGACGGCCCGCACCGGCCCCTGCGCACTGCGCTACGGTGGCAGCCGTGGTCTCCCAGAAAGCTCAGACAGTTCTCGTCACCGGTGCGACCAGCGGAATCGGGGCCGAGGTGGCGCGACAGATGGCAGGCAAGGGGCATCGGGTGTTCGGCACCACCCGCAATCCCGCCACGGTCGCCGACCCGATCCCCGGTGTCACCTACGTGCGGCTCGACAACGCCGACTACGCCTCGGCCACCGCGTGCGCCGCGGAGGTCGGCGACGTCGACATCCTGATCAACAACGCGGGCGAATCGCAGGCGGGTGCCCTTGAGGACACGCCCATGAGCGCCATCGAGGACCTGTTCCGGGTCAACGTGTTCGGGCCGATCGCGCTCACCAAGGCGGTCCTGCCCGGCATGCGCGCCCGCCGGCACGGGACGGTGATCATGGTCGGGTCGATGCTGTCGAGCTTCCCGGTCGCGTTCCGCTCCGACTACGCGGCGACCAAGTCGGCGCTGAAGGCCTTCGCGCTGGCGGCTCGGCGCGAGGTGGCGCCTTACGGAATCCGGGTGATCAGCGTCGAACCGGGCACCATCGCCACCGGTATCGGCGATCGCCGCAGCATCCACATCGCCGACGGCTCGCCGTACGCAGAGGAGTTCGAGACACTCGCCGCGGCCACCCGCCGCAACGAGGAGTCGGGTATCGATGCCGCCACGATGGCCCGGGTGATCGTCGACGCGGCGCTCGCCGAACATCCGAAGCCGTTCTACGCCAAGGGAAACAGCGCCGAGATCGTCTTCGCGTTGCGTCGGTTGTTGCCACGCCAGATCATCCTCGACTTCACCGCGCGCAAACACGGCCTGCCCCGAATCAAGCTCTGAGCCATGCAGATCACCATCCGCGTCATCGGCATCGGTCCGGGCGATCCGCGACAGCTCACCCTGCAGGCGATCGAGGCGATGGCCGACGTCGACGTCTTTCTTGCCTTGGCCAAGGGGGAGACGAAGGACGGGCTCCTGCAAGCGCGTCGCGACATTCTCGAACGCCATGCACCACAAGGGTATTCGATGGTGGAGGTGCCCGATCCGCCGCGTGATCGGCACCCCGACGACTACGCCGCCGAGGTGCGGCGCTGGCACGCGGCGCGTGCCGAGCTGATCGCCCGCACCATCACCGAGCACGTGCCCGACGGTGGTATCGCGGCGTTCCTCGTCTGGGGTGATCCGGCGCTCTACGACTCGACCCTGCGCATCGTCGACGACCTCACCGCCCGCGGCGATCTGGACGTGGCGCTCGAGGTCATCGCCGGCGTCACCAGCGCGTCGGCGCTGACCGCCGCGCACGCGATCGTGGCCAACCGCGTCGGCGAACCCATCCACATCACCACCGGCCGCCGACTCGCCGACACCCCGCCCGGCGCCGACACCAACCAGATCGTCATGCTCGACGCCGACCTCGCCTTCCGCCACACCGCCGACGCCGACGACCACATCTGGTGGGGCGCCTACCTCGGCACCCGCGACGAGATCCTGATCAGCGGACGCGTCGGCGAGGTCGCCGACGACATCGCCGCCGCCCGCACCGAAGCGCGGGAACGGATCGGCTGGATCATGGACATCTACCTGCTCCGCAAGGCGCGGTAGCCCGCCACCACCGGTGAGTCCTCACCACCACACCTCGCCGACGACCTCGAGGATGCCCGCCGCGAGTTCGGGCCGGCAGATGACGAAGTCGGGCATGTACGGCTGCGGCTGGTTGTAGACGATGGGCGAGCCGTCGAGGCGGCTGCAGTGCAGCCCGGCGGCCAGGGCCACCCCGACCGGGGCGGCGTTGTCCCACTCGTATTGGCCGCCGGAATGCACGTAGGCGTCGACGTCACCGCGGACCACGGCCATCGCCTTGGCCCCCGCCGAACCGATCGGCGTCGGGCGCAGGTCCAGTCGCTGTGCCACCGCCGCGACCTCGTAGCTGGTGCCCCACCGCGAGGCCGCCATGCAACCCGATGGCTGCGCAGGCGGCGGCGTGACGGTGTCGGTGCGGAAGACCTCGCCCAGCGCGGGCAGTCCGACGGCCGCATCGGTGACGGCGCCGTTCTCGGTGAGTGCGACGTGCACGGCCCAGTGGTCGCTGCCCGCGGCGAACTCGCTGGTTCCGTCGAGCGGATCGATGATCCAGACCCGTTGCGCCGCAGTACGGTCGCCGACGTCGGCCGCCTCCTCGCTGAGCACGGCGTCATGCGGCCGGTGCCGGCGCAGCACCGACCCGATCCATGCCTGCGCGAGCGCATCGCCCGCGTCGCCCAACAGCCGACCGCCCAGCAGGTCGCCCGAACGGACCCCCAGCAGGATTTCTCCGGCCCCGGCCGCGATGCGCGCGGCCAGCTCGGCGTCGGAAAGGGCGGAACTCATCTGTTCACTAGTGTCCCGCGCCGTTAATTCGTTTTAGAAGTCTGCCGAGGGATTCGAGTATCTCTTCGGCGGTCTTGGTCCAC
>NZ_JBNCNR010000043.1:0-8500 GCF_049847065.1 Gordonia sp. DT219
ATGTCGGTCACCGACCGAAACCCGAACCGGCGCTCCGCATTCCGGTCGGATAGCTCGACGATCTGCCGGTCACCCTGAAACGTCAGCTTGTTGATCGCGCGTTCATTGGCTGCCGCGACCTCCAGCAGTGTCTCGTCGGAGCACGGCGTCAGATCCGTCGAACCCATCTGATCGAGGAGGGCATGCAACAACGCCACCTGCTCATCCGGCGCAAGAGCCGGCAGATCGATCGTTGTCATTGTCACCCCCCGGTGCAAGCTTGCGAACACAAGTTCGCAAGAACATGTGTACGAGTCTACGCCCGAAAGATCCGATCAGCAACCCCGAGTCGAAAGTTTCTTTGAAGTTCTTTCTGGGGTGTCGGGTGCGCCGCCGAAGTCTCGAAACTGCTAGGCGCCGAAGCGAATCCGGGCTTCGAGGGTCGTCACCGCCTCGTCGAAGACATGGCAGCGGGCGGACCAGTCGTCGGCTTCGAGCAGATCCTGACGATCGGCGGGACCGATGGGCAGGCGCGCCGCCCACCCGAAGATTCCGACCGCGGCGAGGTCGGCGGCGTCGAAGCGGGGCACGTCGTCGTCGTCGATCTCGAGTCCGCGGGCCTGCAACGACGCGTCGACGAGCGCGCGAATCCGCGTACCGATGTCGACCAGATGTTGCACCGACGCGTCGTCGACGGCCGGCTCGGGCAGCGGCCGGATCAGTGCATGGGGATACGGGGCGTCGGGCAGCCATTCGATCACCCGGAACCGCCAGCCGCCGGTGCACGACAGCTGGGCCTGGCCGTCGGATTCGGTCACGACGGTGTCGATGTCGGCGAAGGTGCCGACGTCATGTCGTACGTCACCGCCGCCGACCTCACGCCCGCGGGCGATCAGCACGACACCGAAGCCCGAGGTGGGCGTGCCGTCACCGGACAGGCAGTCGCGCAACATCTGCCGGTATCGCGGCTCGAAGATGCGCAGCGGCAACTGTTCCCCGGGGAGCAGTGCCGCCCCGAGCGGGAACAAGGGCGCCGCGCGCGGGTCCGCGGCGGCGAAGAGATCAGGCCCGGTCGAGGTCAGGAGCTCGGCTTCGCGTCGAGCACCACCTCGAACTCGAGGAGGTCGGCACCGGAGGCGACGGGCTTGGCGCGCTCGCCGGAGTGGGCCTCGCGGGCCGGGCCGGCGGCCCACGCCTGGAAGTCCTCCTCGGTCTCCCACTGGGTGACCACGAAGTATCGGTCGTCGCCCTTGACCGGACGCAGCAACTGGAACCCGAGGAAGCCCTTGGAGCCGTCCACCGAGTGCGCACGGTTGGCGAAGCGCTTCTCGAGCTCGGCGCCGGCGCCTTCGGGGACATGGATTGCATTGATCTTCACAACTGCCATGGTGCTCAGCCTAGTCACCCGCCGTCGGTGGCCGTGTTCGTCGTGGTCAGAAGGTGTCCCGGGTAAGGTCGTCGGTTGTGTCGGAGGTTGTGGTCGATCGGGGGCTGCTGGACCACGGCGGACTGGGCGTCGACGATCCCGCCCTTGGTGTCGGGCCGATCGTGCTCGTCCACGGACTGATGGGACGCGGGCGCACGTGGCGGCGTCAGGTGCCGTGGTTGCGCCGGTACGGACGGGTCTTCACCTTCGACGCGGCCTTCCACCGCGGCGCAGACCCGGGCCCGGATGCGGCGACCGCCGGCCCCGACACCGCCGACCCCGACACCGCCGACATCTCGACCGAACGGTTCGTCGCCGATCTCGCCGAGATCCTCACCTGGATCGATCTGGGTCCGGCGGTGCTGATCGGCCATTCGATGGGTGCCCTGCACTCGTGGTGTGTGGCCGCGGACTATCCGGAACTCGTGTCGGCGCTGGTGGTCGAGGACATGGCACCCGACTTCCGGGGCCGCACCACCGAGAACTGGACGCCGTGGTTTTCCTCCTGGCCGGACCGCTTCGCCTCGCCCGACGAGGCCGTCGCGATGTTCGGTCCGGTCGCCGGACGCTACTTCTACGACGCCTTCGACGACGGACGGTTGCACGGTGATCTGCGCACCTGGACCGCGATCGCCGACGAATGGGGCCGCCGCGACTTCTGGGCGCAGTGGCGGCAGGTCGGCGTGCCGAGCCTGCTGATCGAGGCGCAGGCGGGGGTCACGCCGCCGGGACAGATGCGAAAGATGGCGTCGGACAACGATTTCGCGGCTCATGTGCTTGCGTGCGGGGCGGGGCATCTGGTGCACGACGACGCCCCCGGCTTCTACCGCGGGGCGGTGGAGGCGTTCTTGTCGGCGCTGCCGGGAGAGCGTCGATAGCGCCGGCCCACAAGCAGTTACGCCCGCCGCCACCATGGCGGTGACGGCGGGCGCCGGTGATCTGCAGGCGCGGAGACTACTGGGGTGCCGGCGCCACATAACCGCCAGTGAGCCGGCGATAGCAGTGGGCGTAGAACAGCTGTCCCAGCGGCCAGGTCACGATGAGGCCGATGTAGCAGAGGATCGTGCCGATGTAGGAGAGCACGTAAGCCACGACCAGTGTCAGCAGCGAATTCGATACCGACGAGCGTGCCAGTTGACTCGACGCGCTCATCGCCGCGCCGAGTGACAGCCGCCTGTCGATGACGAAGAAGATCGAGAACTGCAGCAGGAAGATCGCGATCAGGCCGGGGATGATGCAGAGCACCAGGCCGACCGCGGTGATCAGGCCGACGACGATGGCGGTACCGACGACCGGACCGAGGCGGTCCGGCTTCAGGAAGGTGGCCACGGTGACCGGCTGCCCGTCGGCGACGCGCAGCGCACCGGTGATCATCGACGCCGACAGGTACATGATGACGAGGAAGATCAGCAGATACAGCACGATTCCGAGGATGACGCTGCCCGCGCCGATGCTGCTGGTGGTGGTCTCATACGAGTAGTACTCGTTGCTGACCGTCTTGGTGGTCGTCGAGGCCGCCGAGATCACGAAGCCGAAGGCGACGATCACACCGCCGAGCAGGAACATGATCAGGCCCGGCACGATCATCGGACCCGGGTTGGCCTTGAATTGGGCCCACGCCCAGCTGAGTGCCTCGCCGATGTTCAACTGCTGCGGCGGGCCGCCGACGGGCGCGCCGGGCCCGGCAGCGCCGTAAGCGTCTGCCGGAGTGAAGGATTGGGGCGCACCGTACCCGGGTTGCTGCCCGTATCCCGGGGGTGGTGGCTGGCCGTACCCCGGAGGTGGTTGCTGCCCATATTCGGGTGGTGGTTGCTGGCCGTATCCCGGCGGTGGTTGCTGCCCATACTCGGGCGGCGGTTGCGGTTTGTTGAGGTCGGGTCCGTCATTTGGCGGTTCGGTCACCGGGACAAGTTAGCAGCCGATCGTCCGGCTTGGCGGGGTGTTCGGGCTGCGTGTCAATCGCCCTCCCCGGCCAGGCAATACCGGCCGTCGGCGGTGAGTTCCACCAGACCGTCGGTGAGCAATGAATCCAGTGCGCGGTCACGCTGGGGATGATCGGTGTCCCAGACGACGTCGAGGCGGCTGCGTTCGACCGGGATTTCGCTGCCGCGCAACACATCCAGCAGAAGTCCGCGCACCTGGCGGTCGGTGCCGGCGAACTTCTGGGTGCGCCTGCGCGGGCCGGTGTGGGCCGGCCGGCCCAGCGACACCCACGTGCAGGCGGTGACCGGGCACGCGACGCAGCCCGGATTGCGCGCCGTGCACACCAGGGCGCCGAGTTCCATCAACGCCGCCGAATACCGTGGCGCGGTGCGTGCGAGACGGCCGCCGGGCGTGCGCGGCAACAGCGCCTCGGCGTCGACGAGATCAGAGCGCGACGGATTCGCCGGTTCGGCACGCCCGTGTACCGCCCGGGCGATCACCCGCCGCACATTGGTGTCGACGACGGGGACGGGCTGTCCGTACGCGAAGCAGGCGACCGCGCGGGCGGTGTAGTCGCCGATGCCGGGCAGGGTGAGCATCGTCTCGACGTCCTGCGGTACGCGGTCGTCGTGGTCGGCGGCGAGCACCTTCGCGCACTCGTGTAGTCGCAGCGCGCGCCGCGGGTAGCCGAGTTTGCCCCACGCCCGCAGCACGTCGGCCGGACTCGACGCCGCCATCGCCGACGGCGTCGGCCACCGATGTACCCATTCCCGCCACGGCCCGACCACCCGGGACACCGGTGTCTGTTGCAGCATGATCTCGCTGATCAGGATCTGCCAGCCCGACAGACCCGGTTCGCGCCACGGCAGGTCGCGTTCGTTGCGGTCGAACCATCGGAGGATCACCGGCGGTGGCAGACTAGATCGCATGACTGCACTCACCCCGAAACGCGCATGGCAGATCCTCCTGGAGGGCAACAGGCGCTTCGTCGCCGGTGAGTCGAAACATCCCAGTCAGGGTATCGAGGACCGGCATCGGCTGGCCGGTGGGCAGAATCCGCAGGTCGTGCTGTTCGGTTGCGGCGACTCGCGAGTGGCCGCCGAGATCATCTTCGACCAGGGCCTTGGTGACATGTTCGTCATCCGCACCGCAGGGCACGTCCTCGATTCGGCGGTGATGGGCTCCCTCGAATACGGCGCGGACCTGCTCGAGGCGCCGCTGATCGTGATTCTGGGCCACGACAGCTGCGGCGCAATCGCAGCCACCCTCGACGCGCTCGACAACTTGCAGATTCCGGGTGGCTACATCCGCGACATCGTCGAACGCGTCACCCCCAGCATTCTCGCCGGCCGCAGCGAGGGCCTGCGCCGGGTCGACGAGTTCGAGGCCCGCCACGTCGTCGAAACCGGTCAGTTGCTGATGCAGCGCAGCCGCATCATCGCCGATCGGGTGGCGAGCGGAAAGCTGGCCATCGTCGGTCTGACGTATGCGCTCGACGAGGGTGCGGTCCAGTTGCGCGGGGTCTTCGGTGACATCGGCGTCGGCGATCAGTCGGTCTTTCCGGTGGCGAATCCGCAGGAGATTCCCGACGCCGAGTCGGCCTGAGGCCGCACCGGGCGGGTGGGCCGCGCCCGTTACCTCACCCCGGCCGCAAGATTCATGCGACACGCCGACCGACCTCGCCGGAGGCGGTCGGTGGGGCCGTTAGCGTTGGGGCGTGATCGAACCGCAAGGGCCACTCCCACCTGAGATCTATTGGCGACGCCGCATCGTCGCCGGCGGAGTGCTGGTTGTGGTGCTGGCCGTTGTGGTGGGTCTGGTCGTGTGGGCGCAGTCCGGCGGTGGCGGCAACCCGTCGAACACCGCGAGCAAGGCGAGTTCGTCGTCGACGACGCCGTCGACCGCGACGCCCAACCCGTCCGTCGACCCGTCGCAGGCCCCGTCCGGTGGTGGGTCCGGCGGTGGCGGTGCGCCGGCCGGCGGTTCAGCAGGCAGTAGCACCGCTCCGAGTGGTGCGGCCTCGAGCAGTGCGTCCCCATCGGATTCGGCAGCGCCTCCGCCGCCGCCGGGCGTGAACCCGGCCAACGCGAATGTGCCGCTGTGTCCGGACAATTCCATCGCGGTCGTCCTCTACACCGACAAGCCGACGTACACGACAGGCAGCCAGCCGGTGTTCACCCTGGTGGTCACCAACGCCGGGCTCAGTGCGTGCGCACGCGACGTCGGCAAGGCGTCTCAGGACGTCATCGTGCGCACCCTCGACGGCACGCGCACCCTGTGGGCGGCCCGCGATTGCGCCCAGATCAACACCGTCAACAATCAGGTCCTGCAACCGCAGCAGCAGGTCAAGGACACCATCACGTGGTCGGGCACCACCAGCAACCCGGGTTGCGACAAGCCACGCAACCCGGTGGCACCGGGTTCCTACCAGGCGATCGGCAAGATCGGCGAGAAGGAGTCGGCGCCGCTGACCTTCAACATCGTCGCCCCGGCCCAGCCCTGAGCCTCCGGTCCGCGGTGGGGCGGGCACCCGGCGTTGACCATGGTGCCGACGGGACATAGCGTGCGTGATGCGAGCCACATCGCAAGGTTCTCCCGAAGAGCCGCCCCACGCCTTCGCATTCGCCAGGAGGATGCACATGCCCGCCCAGGACATCACGCAGTTGTTCGCACTCGATTCGTTGCTCGACGCCGACGAGATCGCCATCCGCGACACCGTCCGCGAGTTCGGCAGCCAGCGGCTGCGGCCGCACATCGCCGACTGGTTCGACGACGGCCGGCTGCCGGCGCGCGAACTCGCGCGCGAACTCGGCCAACTCGGTGCGCTGGGCATGCATCTGGAGGGCTATGGCTGTCCGGGCACGAGCGCGACCGCCTACGGGCTGGCCTGTCTGGAACTCGAGGCCGTCGATTCCGGAATCCGCAGCCTGGTGTCGGTGCAGGGTTCGCTCGCGATGTTCTCGATCCACCACTGGGGCAGCGAGGAGCAGAAGCAGGAGTGGTTGCTGCGCATGGCCGCCGGTGAGGTGATCGGCTGCTTCGGGCTGACCGAGCCCGACTTCGGGTCGAACCCTGCAGGTATGCGCACCAACGCCAAACGTGACGGCGACGACTGGGTGCTGTCCGGCACCAAGATGTGGATCACCAACGGGTCGATCGCCGACGTCGCGGTGGTGTGGGCGCAGACCGATCTGGCGGAATCGCCGCGCGGCATCCGCGGTTTCATCGTCCCGACCGACACCCCGGGCTTCTCGGCCCCGGAGATCCGGAAGAAGATGTCGCTGCGTGCATCGGTCACCTCCGAGCTCGTGCTGGAGGACGTGCGGCTGCCCGCGTCGGCGATGCTGCCGGAGGCGGCCGGTCTGCGTGGACCGCTGACCAGCCTGGGTGAAGCCCGCTTCGGCATCGTCTTCGGCGCGATGGGTGCGGCGCGCGACTGCCTCGAGGCCGCCGTCGACTATGCGCAGTCCCGCGCGGTCTTCGACAAACCCCTTGCGGCATACCAGATCACCCAGGCCAAGATCGCCGACATGGCCCTCGAGGTCGGCAAGGGTCACCTGCTCGCCTACCATCTCGGCCGGCTCAAGGACCGCGGCGAGATCCGGCCCGAACAGGTGAGCACCGGCAAACTCAACAGTGTCCGGGAGGCCATCGCGATCGCGCGTGAATGCCGGACCATCTTGGGCGCCAACGGGATCACGCTGGAGTACCCGGTGATCCGCCACGCCAACAACCTCGAGTCGGTGCTCACCTACGAGGGCACCTCGGAGGTCCATCAGCTGACCATCGGCAAGGCATTGACCGGGTCGGATGCATTCCGGTGAGTGACGCCGGCGCCCGGCCGGCGCCCGGTGCGCTGGACGGCCTGGTGATCGCCGACTTCGGCCGCGTCCTGGCGGGCCCGTACGCCACCATGCTGCTGGCCGATCTCGGTGCCGAGGTCATCAAGGTGGAACGTCCGGCCACCGGTGATGACACCCGCAGCTGGGGCCCGCCCTGGGTGGGCGACGACTCGTCGTACTTCCTGTCGGTGAACCGCAACAAGAAGTCCGTTGCCCTCGACCTCACCGATCCTGCCGGCTCGGCCGCGGCCCGCGAGCTGGTGCAGCGCGCCGACGTGCTCGTCGAGAACTTCCTTCCCGGCACGCTGGACCGCCTCGGCCTCGGATACGACGAGGTGGCCCAACAAAATCCGGGGATAGTCTACTGCTCGGTGACCGGCTTCGGCGGGGACAACCAGCTCCCCGGCTACGACCTGCTCATCCAGGCCGTCGGCGGGTTGATGAGCATCACCGGACCTGACGCCGACACCCCGACCAAGGTCGGTGTCGCGGTGGTCGACGTCATCACCGGTCTGCATGCGGCGGTGGGAATCCTTGCCGCCCTGCGGTATCGGGAGCGCACCGGAAAAGGACAGCGGATCGAGGTCAATCTGCTCTCGTCGCTCATCTCTGCACTGGCCAATCAGTCGTCGGCGTATGTGACCGCCGGGGTGGTGCCGCACGCCATGGGGAATCGGCATCCGAGTATCGCGCCCTACGAGGTGTTCGCCGCCGCCGACCGTCCGCTGGTGCTCGCCGTCGGCAACGACCGGCAGTTCGCCGCCCTCGCCGAGGTCCTCGGAATGCCCGAACTCGCAGCGGATCAACGCTTTTCGACGAACGAGGCGCGCGTCGCCCATCGCGAGGAGCTGACGCCGATCCTCGCCGATGCGCTCGCCGTCGACACCGCCGACGGGTGGTTCGAGATCCTCACCGCCCGCCGCGTGCCGTGCGGGCCGCTCAACGACATCGCCGACGCGGTGGCCCTGGCGCAGCAGCTCGGCCTCGGACCGACCGTCGAAATCGACGATCCCCGTCGCGATACACCGATCACACAGATCGCCAATCCCGTCCGGATGAGCGTTACGCCTGCGTCGTATCGGGCCGCCCCGCCCCGGCTTGGTGAGGACAACCCGGCCGGGCTCTAGGGCGGAGGTGACGGACCTGCGTCGGCACCAGAACCCACGTGCCAGGGCCGGGCGCCTATGAAATTCTCAAGGAACAGTTGCGGTCCCGGCGGACCGGGTGCAAGGGTCGGAAAGTCGTTGTGGGTAAGCCAGTTTCAGGCAGCGACACTGTCGAGTCGTAGGGTGCGTCGGTTGTAGGCCGGTTGTGGTCGTCGTTTGGGATC
>NZ_JBNCNR010000044.1:0-8452 GCF_049847065.1 Gordonia sp. DT219
TTTCGGTTCAGGTGGTCCAACACTTTCGCAGCGGTCAGATAGTCGCGCAGTGTCAAGTCGCTCACTTCTCACCGCCGCCCCGCAGGTACCCGGCGGCGTGGAGCCGACGCGCTCGATACAGATGTCTCGTCCGATCAATCCCTTGGGCCTCGTCCCATCCGACGCCAGCGAAGGAGGAGTCCGCGGCGTACATCTCCCGCGCCGTCTTCTCGATCAGCTCCTCGGTGGCGTCGGCCTGCTGCTGCTGCTCGCGCTCCAGTCGGGCGGCATGAGCCTGGAGGGCGAGCGGGTTTCCGAGCCAGACAGTTGGCCCGAGGAGTTCCGCCGCCCAGCGCCAGTGCGCCGGATTGGTGGCGTCGGGCTCGATCTCGGAGATGACGTTCAGCCGGTCCACGTCGTCCATCGCCTGCTCGCGCCAATACTTCTGCGCCTGCTGCGCCTCGCCGGCGCGGCGGTTGGCCTTCTCGCACTCGGCTTTCCACCGCTCGACCTCGGCCGCCGTCTTGCGCTCCAAGTCCCGCAGCCGCACCCGCTCACGCTCGGTCTCGGCCAGCTCGGTCTTGAGCTCGTCGAGGTCCGTGGGGCCGGAGACCTGCTCCCAGCCGGTGAAGTCGAATGCCCACACCGAACCGTCGAAGGTGATGTGCTTGTCGGCATCACTCGGATCGGCGGGAAACCCGAAGCGCGCGGCCTCATTCGGCACGCTGATCCGCTTCCAGTACCCCGGCGGGAGCGCCTGCCGGTAGCGGTCGCGGTCGGCTTTCGCCTGCTCCAGTTCGGCGCGGAGGACGTACGGATTCGGCACAGTCATCACTGCCCCTTCCTGATGAGGCGCGCGAACCAGCCGCCGGCGCTAGCCGGTGCGGAGCCGGGCGCCGCATCCGGGTCGGGCACGCTGTCCGCGCACCCGCACGACGCGCGCAGCTCGAGGGCAACCTGCTCGGCGGCATCGGCGAGCATGCAGCTCGCCGTGTTGCTGTCGAAGATGACGAGTTCGGCAGTCACCGCGGTCGTGGTTTCGTCCAGTGGGTCCAGATGGAAGGCCAGCACCGCGGCCGGCATGCGCACGTCGCTCACTGCTGCACCTGCTCGGCGTTGGTGATGACGTCCTCGACGAAGGCCACGAGCACGCTGTCGCCATCGCCCGAGTTGGCGATCTTCTCGAGCTCGCCGATCACGTGGTCGGTCTCGTCGGCCGACGGCGCCGCACCGAGGTCGCGGTCCGGGAAGAAGCTGGCGAACACGATGCGTCTGCCGTTCTTGTCGTCCTTCGTCAGGCCGCCGCGCTCGAACAGCGCGCTCAACTTCCGGTTCTGCGCGGTCGTCGGCTTCTTCGTCTCCGGTTCCGGCGCGCTGGCCTGGGTGTCGTCGGACTGCGGGGCTTCCGGCTTCGCGACCTCCAGCGAGGCATCCGGAGATGTCGCGCGGCCCAGGCGGGCGCGGAGTTCGTCGACACCAGGCGACGAGGGTCGAGCCTCGTTCGGCACACGGCGCGGAGTGCTCTGCTCATCCTCGACGACCACCGCGTCGTCGCGGTCGCCGATGCCCATCAGGAGGTTCGGGGCGAGCTTCCGGCACACTTCCATCAGCGCCTTCGCGTAGAGCATCCCCTGGGGGTCGGACAAGTACTTCTCGTTGCCGATGATCTTGTTCCACTTGTTCTTTCGGAACTCACCGGTCTTCTCGTCGATCGTCGGCGCGTATCCAGCCTTCTTCGCACGGTCGAGTGTCCACGTGGACGCCTCGGTGACCAGCCCGTCCGGGCTGGTCCCCATGACAGTGACCGCTTCGTCAGTGCTCGACTCGGTCCAGGTCCGATAGCCCTTGCGCGCCAACAGCGCAGCCGCGGTGCGCGCGTAGATGGCGGGCTTCCCGCCAACCGAGAAGATGTTCTGCAGGGCCTGCGTGGGCGAGATCTCCAACTCCAGCCCGTACAGGACAGCGGCGGCCGCATTGCCGATCACCTCGTCGGGCGAGCGGTCGGAGTTCTGCTTGGAGCCGATGCGATAGATGTCGGGGACGGCTGTCGTCTTGCACATCTCGGTGGCGAACCGCGCCGCGAGCTGCATGGCTTCGACCGTGTTCTTGAGCTGCTCGAACGAGTTGGCCTGGATGGGTTGCGCCGGCGGCAGGAGTGAAAGATCCTGCGCGGAGTTGTTGGCGGGTGCGAGGTCGGTGGTCATGCTGTGGCTCCTTCGATGGTGGTGCGGGCTCTGGTGATTGCGGCGTCCGCCCGGAAGCGGGCCCGCTCGGGAAGTTGTGCGACACGCAGGGTTGCGGGCAGGCCCGGCCAGGTGTCGGTGGCGTGGCAGTACGCCCACAGGTCAATTGCGGCGCGCGTCAGGTCGCGGCCGACGGCCAGGTCGGCGGGCGAGATCTCGCACACGTCGACAAGGTGCGGGGGTTCCTTGCCGACGGCGACGAGGAAGAACGAGTCGATGCTCATCCCGGCGAGCTGCGCGGTGTGCAGATAGAACGCGGCACTCAAGTGGTACGAGTAGTCCTCGATGGCGCGGTCGAACTGGCCCGGATCGGCGGCCGTCTTCAGGTCGACGAACGTCGACGCAATGTGCCAGTCGGGGCGGCAGCGCACCCGGGCACCCGACTCGGGGTCGTGCGCCCAGATCGATTGCTCGGCAACACCATCAGCGAACAGCACCTCGGCGAGCGGGTGCGCGCGGACCGCCTCGGCCATGTTCATGACGTCGCGGTACTGCTCGGGCTTCAGCGGCGTCTTGCCCGCGGCACGGATCTCGGCGACCTTCTCTTTCGCGGCCTTCGTCGTCCACGCGTCGAAACCGGAGTCGACGAACACACCACCCTCGCCCAGGACCGCGGTGTGCACCGCGTGTCCCACGTCGAACGCGGCGGACTCCTTGCGCCGGCCGAACCGGTGCTTCGCGGGCCCGCCCGGCTCGAGGATGGTCTTCGCCCCGGTGGACGACAACGAGTCGCGATCCGAGTGGTAGATGCTGTCCGGCACGTCGCGGTACACGCCGTCCTCGGCGGGCACAGTGAAGTGCTGCCCCTTCAAGGCATGTTCCTGCGCGCCATTCCAGCCGTCGCGCCACGCGGTGACCAGATCGGCCGACGCGTACGGGCAGACGGAATCGCCGTCGGCCCAGGCCTTCACACCCTCGGCGGTGGCCTTCGCTTTGAGATCGGCGAACTTGGTCGTTGTCATGCCGTCCGTATCTCCTGCACGAGTTCCATGTATGCGTCCATCCCGCCGATGTCGGACTTGAGCCGATTGCGGGCGCGCTCGATCGCGACGTCGTTGGTGACCTCGTACAGCCCCGACCGCGGTACCGCGCTCGCCCAGAACCCGAGACACATGACGATCTGGGCCATCCGCTCGGGCTGCGTGGAGAATCGGTGCACGATCTGGTCGAGCATGAAGTTGGGGCTTTCGACGTCGAAGATCTCGTCGATCAGATCGATCGTGGCGTCGACGACCTGCTCGGTGTCCGAATACATTCCGGTCATGACCGCACCCCCTGCAGATCGTGCTGGCCGACGAAGAACACTTCGAGGATCTCGTCGTCGACGGAGTAGGTGAGTTCCAGCGCGGGAATCCCGTCCTTCTTGGCGCGCAGGTAGGTGCGGCAGTCGACCTCGCACCACGACCAGCCGGCATGGCACGGCAGATGCACGGCTAGCGCGATGAACCGACTGCGGATCTCGGCGACCTCGGGTGAGGCTGCTGGGGCGCTCATCGGCACGCCTCCATGATTCTGGCGGCGATGGCTGCACCGTTGTCGCGCAAGAAGTTCGAGGCCAGCAGATATCGCGCCCGCTGGTCGTTGTCCGCCGGTCCGCCATCGAGCAGGTCGAGTAGCGACCGAAGCTCGTCGACCCACTCCTGCGGGATGGTGTGAATGTCGGGCGGCGCGCTCATCGGTCGCCCTCCACGATCTCGCCGCGGTCGACCTCGATCGGTTCCCAGTGCTGCGCGAACGCGCCGCGCACCAGGTCGATGAGGATGATTGCGCCGGTGACGAGTCCGGTGGCGCTGAGAAGAATGACCCCGATCATGATGCGACCCCAATGGTGTTGATGGACTGGATTTTTGCGTGCTTGATGAGTTCCTCGATGCCGGTGGCGATGCGATCCAACCTGGCGAGGACCTCGTCGGCCGGCGGCGCCGTCTCGCCGAGGAGCACCTCGCGGAGTCCGGCCGTCGGGACCGAGTAGCGCGACCCGAACCGGATGACCGGCACCGGGAACTGGGACTCGCGGGCCAGCTCGTACGCGGTCGCGCGCGAGATCCCCAGCGCCTCGGCCGCGGTCTGCAGGTCGGTGGCGACGCCGAGCGCGTCGAGTTGGGCTCGGGTGAAGGTCATGACGTGACACCCTCGAACGCTTCGACCGCGCAGCGCAGGGTGGCGGTGCCATTGTCGTCGAGTCCAGCGGCGACGGCGGCAACGTCGACCGAAGTGCCGGCGGGCAGCGCGGCGAACGTGGTATACAGGCTGCGCCCCGACGCGATGACCTTGGCGAGACCGTCGGGGGAGCTGGCCCGCGCGGTGTCGTAGTCGACGTAGACACCGAAGATCGGTGCGGCGCAACGATAGTAGGCCCGGTCCTGCTGCTCGGTGGGCGAGATCGTTGGTGTCACCTGGACGGTGGCTGGTGCGGTGATGCGTCCGGCCGGGGTGGCGTCCGCGGTGCTCGCGCATCCGGCGAGGGTGGCGGTGGCGACCGCGGCCAGGATGAGCGCGGCGGCTCTGGCGGTGAAGTAGTTGATCATGCAATTGCCTTCCAGGTGTGGCGGGCGTCGTCCCAGCGCCAGGCGTGGCCGCCGCTGACGATGACCTGCTCGAAGATGTCGTCGCCGAAGATGTCGGACCGGCGGTGACGGCCGATGTAGGAGTGGTCGTGGTGGATCATGCTTCGACCTCAGTTCCAATCCCCGGAATCGGGTCAATGGCGAGAAGCCCGAGCTTCCGGCGGATGAAGTCGATTCCCGACGGCTGGATGTATGTCGTGTAGCTGCAACCCATCTCGCCGCTGGATCGCTCATACTCGTGCGGCTTGACCTCGAAGTGCCGCATGTACTGCTGGTACGGGGTGTTGCGCATCGACCCCTTCGCGATGAAGACGCCCGCGTTGCGGAGATCGCGGAACAACTTGTTCTGCGAGGTGCCCAGCATCTTGGCGACGGACCCGACGCTGTACTTGCCGGTGGCGTCGAGGAAGTTGTCGTAGGCGTCGGCCTTCGGTTCCAGCTCGGCGTTCTTCGCCTTCAGCGCGAGACGTTCCATCTCGGCGTTGCGAGCGATCTCGATCAGCTCCAGGCGCGTGATGTCGCCGCCGTTGATCGCTGGCCGGGTCTCGGCCTCGCGGGTGCGGATCGCGAAGTAGGCCTGTGCGGCGGCAACCTCGGGCTTGCGGGGGTCACCGTTCATCGCGACGAGGTAGCAGGCAAAGCGGGCGAGTTCGAAGTTCTCGCGCGGACGCCCTCCGGACTTTTCCGAGGAGGCTCGGAAAAGGTCGTGAGCGTCATGACCGCTTGCGGCGGCCGACGCGCTGGCCCGCTCGATCACCTCAGGAACACGGTCCCAGCGGTCGTAGCCGAGCAGGGGCATGAGGTCGCGGGCCGACCAGAACTCGGTGCCGTCCTCACGGGTCTGCTTGATCCCGTCGAACGGCGACTGGCCGCTGTTGATCGGGGTGATATCGTTGGTCACGAACTCTCCTTTGTTCATTGCCCGCCCGGTGTGTCTGCGCCGAGGCGGGCGTTCTTGTTTATGCCGGTTGCTTGATGCTTCCCGAAGCGACAATCACACGGGCCGAAAAGAGCGACCCAGGAGGGGCGTTCAGCGCCTCCTCGATGCGGCGGGCGGTGTCCGGCCCGACCGAATCTCGCGCGCTCTTCCCTCGCGATCTGAGGAACGCGATGGTCGACGTTGAGCACTTGGCCTCACGGGCCAGGTCTTCGTTCGTCATGCCCCGGTGCTTCATGTACTGGCGGAAAGCCTGCTTGCTGATGAGTCGCACCCAGAGCCTCCCTGTGTCGTGGTGAACCGGTGTGGACACTGTAACTCCATTCTTGGTGCTTGGTCAAGCGGTAAGCCTATGTAACCACGTCTGGTTACAGCCCGCAAGCCACGTAACCGGGCTAGACCTGCTGGCCAGCGAATTACAGTGATGTGATTCGTAACCGTCACAGTTACACTCTGGCTATTCGAACAAGCGGCAAGCATGGGAGCGTCTGAAACCGTGAGCGCATTGAGTGACCTGCTGAACAGCGGGACCGTCACCGCACGGCAGGCAGCAGACCGAGCCGCCGAGAAAGGCATCCGCCTTCCCTACGGAACGATTGCTGCGTACTGGTCCGGCGGACACGGCCGGCCATCGCCAAAGACACTCCGTGCACTCGCACAGGTGGTGCCGTTCACCGAGAAGCAACTCCAGCGCGCGGCCTGGAACACGACCGCACCCAGTGGGCCGTACCGTCCGCCCGAGGAAGCGGACCTTCTCGATGACCGGCAGCGCCGAGCAGTAGACGAGCTCATCAGGAGCATCGTCGCGACGCGAGGAGCTGAAAATGGAATGGAAACTGCACAGGAATCGCGAGCACCGGGCTCGGAGGACGAAGACCAGAAGACCGGCGCGGGTAGCCCCCGCGACGGTGGCACCGACCCCGAGGGCCAAGCGGCTGACGACGCCCGGCCGAACGTGTGGCGGGAGGAGCCCGACGAGAACAAGGCCGACGACCTGATCGGGGCAGATCAAGCCTCGGGCATTGATGCCAGCACCACCCAATCCGACGTCGACCTCGTCGGCGGTTGGCGCCGCGGTGGCGGGGAATCGGAGACGCGGAGGATCAGGCGTGAGCAAGATGAGGCGGCGGAGAGGGGTGACGTGTGACAATCCCAGACATTCGGGAGTCCGGCCATCTCCCCCCAGGTAGATATCGAGCGACTCTCAATGAGGTCTATGACCGATTCGTCGCGCACGAGGATTTCGCCGAGAGTACAACCAGGCAGGATCGGTTTCAGGACCTGAGCGACTACCTGGGAGCCTGGAGACAGGTTGAGTCAACGACCAAGACAGCACTCTTGCGATCCCTTTGGCTCGCGGGGAGCTTTGTCTCAAATAAGCTGAACCCGAAGGATATTGACCTCACTCCGATCATTGACGGTGTAATTGCCGATGAGATCAAGGGCCTTCCAGGATCGGGCGGAGTCCGGAAGCTCTCCTCCGACCGGATGTACGTCAAGAAGACGTTCCGGATTGAGCCGTTTCCGATCCGCTGGCACCCTATCGTACATCCGTTCGAATCTGAGCTAGACCTGGAAGTAGGTGAAGCTGCATACTTGTCAGACCGAGGGATGATGGATGATTGGTGGCAACGGTGCAGAGTTGGCGATGAGGACGTACCCACACTTGAAGGCTGCGAGGCTCGGCGAGGCTACTTGGAGGTGGTACTAGATGGCTAGACCACACCATACGGGGGTGCGGCCATACCAGCATCGCCCTGAGCTTGATGAGGCTGACGACCAGGCGCCGAGCGAGTATCTTCGTTCGGCGCTCGTCCGTGGGCTGCGGAAACTTGACCCCGCCACTCGTCTGGACACGCTTGCGGACGTGCGATTGTTCGGGCCAACTTTCGACGGCGGGGTCTTCGAACGTCGTGCTGCAGACATCTTCATCCGCGTCCAAGACGAGGTCGACGCTGCCGTCGATGATGAAGACCGGCCATCCGTCCAGCTCGGTTTTCGTAGCATCGGACGCGGAAGTGTTGTTCTTCACCTGCGACCAATGGCACCTATCAGGTCGGGCGAAGATCAGATGGTCCCCATGCCCGAGCCATCAAAAGCGGAGCTTGCGCTCACCAGAATTCTAGATCTTCATGACGCGCTCGAGGCCGGACGCACGGAGGAGGTGGCAGAAGCCGATCGAGACCTAGCCACAAGACTTCGCCAGTTGGTCGAAAGCCTCGATGCGGCTGACGCGGGAATCGAGCTGGACATTTCTGACTCCAACGGCACCCGACGACTTTCGCGGCTGTCCGCAGAGGGCCGGGCTGTAGCGCGCGCGTACTTCGAACGCCGCCCTCAAACCTCGACTGTTGTGCTCGCTGGATCGCTGCGCACGCTATCGGCATCCGGGCACATCGAAGTGCAAGTCGGCCGCAGAGTTATAGAGGTGACAGACGTACCGGTCGAGATAAGCGAAGATCTCAAGGCACAGTTCAACGACTTTGTCCGAATCCGCACACGCCGGACAGCCGAAGTTGCCCCTCGAGGAAAATCATCGAAGGTCACTTACACGTTCCTTCAGGTGGTGAGCCACGACGAGATCGTGCCGCGCGAAGAACTAGCAGCTTTCTAGCGGAACTACACCCATGTAATTCCTGGTCAGCGCCGTTTCTGTCAGTAGTCACCCATATGGTTCTCGGCATGTACCACCCATGGCGCGAGGCTCGGCGTCGCCTTCATCTGAC
>NZ_JBNCNR010000045.1:0-5748 GCF_049847065.1 Gordonia sp. DT219
AGTGTTCGCGCTCGGCGTGTTTGGTGTGTCATGCGCCGGGGTTCGGATTCCAGGACCAGCCGGGGCTGTTGGGTGGGTTGGTTTGTTCGGGGATGCGGGCGGATGCGCATTGGCGTACGGCGATACTGGGTGGCTGGTTGGGGTCGGGATGGAGGTCGTCAAGCACCTGCCAGTCGCCGAAGACGTTGTGGATCGGATACCAGTGCGGGCCGTGTTGGTTGGCCGGGGGCGGGGTTCCGGTGCGCCGGTAGGTGAGGACGTCGCCGCTCCAGTTGGGGCCTGGTTGGCAGATCGTGGCGCTGGCAACCGTACCTTGAATATGGAACGAGGCAATGAATGCCGAGTCGCGGCTTGGCTGGTAGGCGTGAGTAGGGTCTTCGCCCAGTCCGAAGGCCGGTGGGTGCAATTCGGTGGCGTGTGCGTACCCAGGATAGCCGGCTGCGGCGTGCGCTGAGCTGAGCTGAGCGATCGACTCTGATTCGTACACGGCTCGTATGAACGTTGCGTCAGGGCTCGTGAGATCAATAGCGATAGTGGGTATCCAGTATGTTGTTAGATGGAGAAACCATGGAGGCGCGTAGACCGAGGGAGTTGGCGTGGTGTTGGGTGTTGTGCATGCGGCGAGCGCGAGTAGCAGCATCGTGAGTGTTGATGCTGTGAGAAGTGTTCGCGCTCGGCGTGTTTGATGTGTCATGCGCCGGGGTTCGGATTCCAGGACCAGCCGGGGCTGTTGGGTGCGTTGGTTTGTTCGGGGATGTGCGCGGCGGCGCATTGGCGTACCGCGAGGCTGGGTGGCTGGTCGAAATCGGGATCGGTGTCGTTGAGGACTTGCCAGTCGCCGAAGACGTTGTGGATGGGGTACCAGTGTGGGCCGTGCTGGTTGGGCGGCGGCGGGGCCCCGGTGCGCCGGTAGGTGAGGACTTCGCCGCTCCAGCCGGGACCCGTTTCGCAAATCGTGGCTGTCGCTGTATTTCCGTCACTATGGAAGGCGCCGATGAAATGCGAGCTTTGAGCCAGCGGACGGGCTAAGTTGGGATCCTTTCTAGCTTCGAATTTCAGGGGATGCAGTTCCCTGGCGTGAACGTAGCCGGGATATGCCACTGCGGCGTGGGCTGCGCTGAGCCAAGCTATTCCGTCGGATTCAGACACGGCTCGGATGAAAGTGGCGTCGGGGCTCATGAGATCCAGTGCGGGGGTGGGAACCCAATACATAGTGATGTGCAGAAACCATGGTGGTGCGTATACCGACGGGGAGCGCGGCGGAGCTGGTGGCGTGCTGGGTGTTGTGCATGCGGCGAGCGCGAGTATCAGCATCGTGAGCGCTGATGCCGTGAGAAAAGTTCGCGCTCGGCGTGTTTGGTGTGTCATGCGCCGGGGTCGGGTTCCCAGGACCAGCCGGGGCTGTTGGGTGGGTTGTTTGGCTTGGCGATGTGAGCGGCTGCGCATTGGCGTACCGCGAGGCTGGGTGGCTGATCGGAGTGGGGAACGGTGTCGTTGAGGACTTGCCAGTCGCCGAAGACGTTGTGGATGGGGTACCAGTGTGGGCCGTGCTGGTTGGCCGGTGGTGGAGACCCAACGCGCCGGTAAGTGAGGACTTCGCTAGTCCAGTCGAGGCCGGGATGGCAAATTGTCGCAGTCCCAATATTCCCGTCTCTGTGGAAAGCGCCAATGAAAAGTGTGCCCCTGCTGAGTGGCTCCGGATGCTTGGGATCGTCGGTGCCGCCTCCTACGTGCGGTGGTGGGCTATGGAGCTCGCTGGCATGGACGAAGCCCGGGTATGCGGCTCGTGCGCCCTGTGATCCAGATTCCATTGCGATATCGTTCGAGTCGCTTACCGCGCGGATAAAGGTGGCGTCGGGGCTCATGAGATCGAGCGCGGGAGTGGGTATCCAGTAGGTGGTGAAGTGAAGGAACCAGGGGGGCGTATATGTCGAGGTCGGCGCGGGCTTGGGCGGCATCTTGGTCGTGCTAGTGCAGGCCGCCAGCGTTAGACAGCCCGCCAGGAAGCAGATCGTTAGTATTAGGGTGGTTCGGCGCATCAGTGTGGTGGCCTTCGGGGGTCGGGAGTGTCGCCATCGATAAATGGAATAATTCGATGATTTGTCGAATCTCTTCCTGCTGGGAAGCCTTCGTTCGAGTCATTGAAGCCATTGTCGTACTGCTGCCGAACAACCTTGTACAGGTCTCTGAAGGTGCCGGAATCGCTGTTGACAGCATCTATATCGAGGCGGCCTCCATTGAAGTATGGGGAGTTCTGTTGAACGAACTCCGGGTGTGTGTCTGCATAGCCCTGGACGATGGCTGCTGCCCTTGCGTCCGGCCCAGCTAGACTGTCATACTGCCAGTTGGCGTCTTTGATCCCCCGTGACCACTGGTCGTCATAATTCGAGACGCTTGAGGGATCCAGCAGTTCAGCCTTTCCGGCCGGCGCGAGGATGTTCATTGCCTGCAACAGCCCGACACCGTGATAGGAGGGTACGCCGGCAAATCCGGTGCCCAGAATTGCCTGGACCGTGTCCCATTCCCGCTGTCGGTCTTCTTCCTTCATGGCGGCCATCACTTCGTTTCCATGGACTATTGCCGCAGCCTCTTGGGTGTTCGCGTCGTCGAAGACGTGGTTGAACACTCCGGCCGCTCGTGCGTACGACTCGTCGCCGTGGAGTCCGTACTCGTATGCCAGGTGATTGGTCCAGGCTGCACCGGCGATGTTGATGGCTCGGGCGGAGACGGGGTCGGTGTCGAGAACCTTGATCATGTTGGTGAACTCGTCCGTCGTGTTGAACGCGTGCAGGGCGTGGGCGTCGATACCCGGAGTCTCTACGCCGCCCAGGTTGCCGAGGTAGGGGATCAGGTTCTTGGTGAGCGTCTGGGCGACTTCAGGGTTGTATTCGCCCATGGGGGTGCTGCCGAGAAGCCTTGCGCTGTTTGCCGGGTCGCCGAGTACATGTGCGACGACATCGGCCGACTCGGCTCCGAGTGTTCCTTGGAAGCCGCCTGCATGGGCTCCCTGCCCGATCCCGTTGAGCACATCGTCGAGACCGCCGGCGTGGTTGTCCCAGTGGTGAGTCACCAGACTCAGGAAGGCCTGTTGACCTGTGTGTTCTTTGTAGTTCGGGTCGACACCTGCCATGTCGCGTCCGGTCAAGAAATCTGCCACCGCCTCGTGGTCGGGTGCGGCGTTGTGCAGCATATTGCTCAATACTCCCTGGACCTCGTCATAGTCCGGGACATCAGTGTTCCACTGTTCCTTGCCGCCACCATGAGTGATGGTGCCGCCGATTATGGACGCCTGTCTGAGGAGCCCGCGGTCGAGGTCGGTGCCGGCGCGTAGCGCGGGATTGCCGTTCTGCAGAAACGAATTCAGCACCTGCCAGTCCCCGAGATGTTTGACCTGGAGTACACCGTAACTTCCCTGCTGGTTTTCGAATGGGTATCCGTCGGTGAGCATGCCTCGAAGCTCAGTTGGGAGCTGCTGCATCCCTCCCCGTCCGCCCGCGACTGTGTGAGTATGTGATCCACTCATCACTTCGAACGCGTCTCCCAGGAGAGACTTGTACTGGCCACCACGAGGGCCCAGCTGCTTGTCGATTTCCGAATTGAGATCGGTGAGCGACCTGCCATCCATTTTCCGCATCAGACGCTGCAGATAGTCGTATTGACCCTGTGGGATATCGACATCTTGCCCGTTCTTGATCGCCTCGAGTTGCTGGGGCGTCAGGTGCAGGGCTGCTTGCAGGTCAGAGATCGCCTGCGGCCCGAGGTGGCCGTTCGACAGATCGCGGTCGGCCATCTCGGCGTTGAGTCCCGCACTCGCCGGAGCGAGGGTTGTGATCGCTTCCATGGCCGACTTGATGGCATTTGCGGTGTCGTTGTCGGTGGTGAAGAGCGTCGTCGCGAGGCTTTGGAGGCACGCGGTCGCGTTGGCTGCTCGTTGCGCGCGTTGTGACGCCATGGCCGTGAGTGCGTGCAGCAACGCCGTGTCATCGGCCTCTGACGCGGTCCGCTCGGCATCCGCGAAATTCAGCGTCTCATGGACCGACCAGTCCTCGTCCACCCGGAAGTCGTCACCTTCCAGTGCGTGTCCCTGTGTTTTGAGGGTGTCGATTTGTTCGGCCAAGGCCTCTCCCATGTGGCCGGCGGCGTTGAGAAGACTGCGTAAGCCATCGTTTTCAAAGCGGCGTTGTTCGGTGAGTTCGCGATCGGCGCGGGTGAACGCAGCCGACGCGGACTGTCCCTGCCAATCGAGTCCACAGATCGTCGAATGCATGCTCGTGGCCTGCCGATCCACGCTGGATTGCAGGGGCGGGATGCCCGCGTTTGCGGTGTCGACCATGGGGTGGGCATTCGAGCCGTATACCGCTGATTTCGGTACGTAAGACAAGTTTTTGCTCGTTTGTCTTCTGTCGCTGAGGTCTTCTTCGTCAGTGAGCGGCCGGTGTCATCGCCGGACGAGCGGTTGATTGAGATCTCCGACGGAGAGCAACTCGTTGGCAGCGAGACGCATACTCCGCGAGTCGGCGTTGTCTTGGTTCACAAAAGCCGACGCCGAGTTGTGTAGGAGATCTGACAGTTCCGTATACCGACCGCCCAGCACGCCGATGGCGGCGTGTAGGGCGCTGGTCACACCGGACAGCGCTTGGCCGGTTCGCATCTGCGACAACGACCCCGATGCGTGGGCGAAGTCCGGGATTTCGCTACCGGCGATGCTCTGTGCGCAGGATGCCAGTGCCTTGCCCGCATTGTGCAGGTGGGCAGGGTTGACGTGAAGCCGTTGCGCGGACTGCGGTGGTGCCATCGGGTCCCCCATACGTTTGCGGCATCCGTACCCGAAATGTCCGAAATGCCGTTAGTCGCTGAAACTATCTGGCGGAGACATTACTAGATGCGCGGGTTGACACCGCCGGGAGAATGGAGGCGGAGGTCGGTGGGGACCGTTTACCTGGACTCTTCCGTCGCGCTCCGGACCATTCTCGACGTGCCCGAGCGAGCGGCCCTACAAACGTGGATGAGCAGCACAGAATTGACGTGCGTGTCGTCGCGTCTGCTGCACACTGAGGTGACAAGCGTGCTGCGCCGGGATAGCAGGCCGGTGCGTGACGGCGCAGCGTTGCTCGGCTGTGTCGGGCATGTCGACATCACCCGGGAGGTCCGCACCGTCGCGGAGTCGATCGAGAGGCACATCAAGACGCTGGACGCCCTGCACCTGACGACGGCACTTCTGATCGGGGAATCCGTCGCGGTGGCGAGCCATGACATGACGATGAAGGTGGTGGCCGAGAACTTGGGCCTCGATGTGGTGGATCCCGTGCTTCAAGCTCGACGAGCGGTCGGCTGAGCTCATGCCCGCAGAGATGGCGATGGTCGAGGGCGAGCGGCCGGCGAGACGCTTGCGCCCGCTGCGATTCACATGCGACGGCGGATGTGTCGTGCCGGTCGTCGATCTCACTTCAGCCACGGGTCCGGTCGCTCGTTACCACGCCATACCGACAGAATCGAGCGCCCATCGGAACTGCGGAAGATGTTGTCCACAAATGGCATTCGATGAACAGCTCCAGTCAGGAGCGCGGGATCTTGTCGGTGGGTTCGCGTAGATTGGAGACATCGAATCGATCACCAAGGGGGCATTTTGATCGCCGACGCAACTGTCGAAAGCACCGCTGAAATCACTTATACCGCAGCAATTCTGGCCGGTATTGTCGACCAGCTCACCGAACTCCGCACCAGCCCGGACATGACCGGGCCGCAAGC
>NZ_JBNCNR010000046.1:1818-4124 GCF_049847065.1 Gordonia sp. DT219
GTGCCTGTGATGCGGAATGTCCTGGTGATGGCTCCTGTGGTGGGGGTTGGAGGGGTGTTCGGTTGTGGGTGTGTGTTGTTTGAGAAGTGCATAGTGGATGCGAGCATCTTTATTTTTGCAATGCATGACAAATCTGTTTTTGGATTTGCGTGTTTTGTTCGAGTTTGTTCTCAAGAATTGTGTCTACTGTCGCGGGGGATTGTTCCTCGGTGTGTCACTCCAAGGGTTTTGGCTTTTGGGGGGTGCACGGGGGGCGGAGCTTGATTGTTCCTCGGTGTGTCACTCCAAGGGTTTTGGCTTTTGGGGGGTGCACGGGGGGCGGAGCCCCCCGTGGGAGTAGGTGTTGTTGTAAGTGTTTTAGGGCGTTCGGTGGATGCCTTGGCACCAGGAGCCGATGAAGGACGTGGTAGGCCGCGATAGTCCTCGGGGAGTTGTCAAACGAGCTGTGATCCGAGGGTGTCCGAATGGGGAAACCCAGCACGAGTGATGTCGTGTTACCACCAGCTGAATGTATAGGCTGTGTGGGGGGAACGTGGGGAAGTGAAACATCTCAGTACCCATAGGAAGAGAAAACAATAGTGATTCCGTGAGTAGTGGCGAGCGAAAGCGGAGGATGGCTAAACCATGCGCATGTGATACCGGGTAGGGGTTGTGTGTGTGGTGTTGTGGGGTCTGTCTTCTTCCATCTACCTGTGGAGGCGTGAGTGATAAAGCTGCATGCTAGGTGAAGTGGCCTGGAATGGTCTGCCGTAGACGGTGAGAGTCCGGTAGCTGAAAGCGTGTGGTCTTGCGTGATGGTGTCCCCAAGTAGCAGCGGGCTCGTGGAATCTGCTGTGAATCTGCCGGGACCACCCGGTAAGCCTGAATACTTCCTGGTGACCGATAGCGGACTAGTACCGTGAGGGAAAGGTGAAAAGTACCCCGGGAGGGGAGTGAAATAGTACCTGAAACCGGACGCTTACAATCCGTCAAAGCTTGTGGACTCTTTGGTGAGTTGCGGGTGATGGCGTGCCTTTTGAAGAATGAGCCTGCGAGTTAGTGCTCGGTGGCGAGGTTAACCCGTGTGGGGTAGCCGTAGCGAAAGCGAGTCTGAATAGGGCGTGATAGTCGCCGGGTCTAGACCCGAAGCGGAGTGATCTACCCATGGCCAGGGTGAAGCGCGGGTAAGACCGTGTGGAGGCCCGAACCCACTTCAGTTGAAAATGGAGGGGATGAGTTGTGGGTAGGGGTGAAAGGCCAATCAAACTCCGTGATAGCTGGTTCTCCCCGAAATGCATTTAGGTGCAGCGTTGTGTGTTTCTTACCGGAGGTAGAGCTACTGGATGGCCGATGGGCCCTACAAGGTTACTGACGTCAGCCAAACTCCGAATGCCGGTAAGTGAGAGCATGGCAGTGAGACTGCGGGCGATAAGGTTCGTAGTCGAGAGGGAAACAGCCCAGATCGCCGGCTAAGGCCCCTAAGCGTGTACTAAGTGGAAAAGGATGTGGGGTCGCGAAGACAACCAGGAGGTTGGCTTAGAAGCAGCCACCCTTGAAAGAGTGCGTAATAGCTCACTGGTCAAGTGATCCTGCGCCGACAATGTAGCGGGGCTCAAGTACACCGCCGAAGCCGCGGCACTCCACCATGTCATTGGTGATGGTTTACGGATTGTCATCTAGTGGGTGGGGTGGGTAGGGGAGCGTCCTGCATCCGTGGAAGCCTCGGAGTGATCTAGGGGTGGAGGGTGTGGGAGTGAGAATGCAGGCATGAGTAGCGAAAGCAGAGTGAGAAACTCTGCCGCCGGATGACCAAGGGTTCCTGGGCCAGGCTAATCCGCCCAGGGTGAGTCGGGACCTAAGGCGAGGCCGACAGGCGTAGTCGATGGACAACGGGTTGATATTCCCGTACCCGTGTATCCGCGCCCATGCTGAATCAGTTGTACTAACCATCCAAATCCTTATGGGTGCCTTCGGGTGCCCGGCGGGGGCTGCATGGGACCTCGGCTGGTAGTAGGCAAGCGATGGGGTGACGCAGGAAGGTAGTGGGGCCAGGCGATGGTTGTCCTGGTGTAAGCCGGTAGGGCGGGCGATTGGTAAATCCGTCGTCCATGTGGCCTGAGAGGTGATGCGTAACCGTTGAGGTGAATTCCATGATCCTATGCTGCCGAGAAAAGCCTCTAGTGAGTTGGTACACGGCCCGTACCCCAAACCAACACAGGTGGTCAGGTAGAGAATACTAAGGCGATCGAGAGAACTGTGGTTAAGGAACTCGGCAAAATGCCCCCGTAACTTCGGGAGAAGGGGGACCCATGTTGGTGACCGGACAT
>NZ_JBNCNR010000046.1:4221-5461 GCF_049847065.1 Gordonia sp. DT219
GTTGCTTCGTGAGCTGGTGTGGGTCGCAGAGACCAGAGAGAAGCGACTGTTTACTAAAAACACAGGTCCGTGCGAAGTCGTAAGACGATGTATACGGACTGACGCCTGCCCGGTGCTGGAAGGTTAAGAGGACCGGTTAGTTCCCTTCGGGGTGCGAAGCTGAGAATTTAAGCCCCAGTAAACGGCGGTGGTAACTATAACCATCCTAAGGTAGCGAAATTCCTTGTCGGGTAAGTTCCGACCTGCACGAATGGCGTAACGACTTCTCTGCTGTCTCAACCACAGACTCGGCGAAATTGCAGTACGAGTAAAGATGCTCGTTACGCGCGGCAGGACGAAAAGACCCCGGGACCTTCACTATAGCTTGGTATTGGTGTTCGGTTCGGTTTGTGTAGGATAGGTGGGAGACTGTGAAGTGGGCACGCCAGTGTTCATGGAGTCGTTGTTGAAATACCACTCTGATCGTATTGGACTTCTAACCTCGGACCCTGATCGGGTTCAGGGACAGTGCCTGGTGGGTAGTTTAACTGGGGCGGTTGCCTCCTAAAAAGTAACGGAGGCGCCCAAAGGTTCCCTCAGCCTGGTTGGCAATCAGGTGTTGAGTGTAAGTGCACAAGGGAGCTTGACTGTGAGACGTACATGTCGAGCAGGGACGAAAGTCGGGACTAGTGATCCGGCACCGGCAAGTGGAAGCGGTGTCGCTCAACGGATAAAAGGTACCCCGGGGATAACAGGCTGATCTTCCCCAAGAGTCCATATCGACGGGATGGTTTGGCACCTCGATGTCGGCTCGTCGCATCCTGGGGCTGGAGTAGGTCCCAAGGGTTGGGCTGTTCGCCCATTAAAGCGGCACGCGAGCTGGGTTTAGAACGTCGTGAGACAGTTCGGTCTCTATCCGCCGCGCGCGTTAGAAACTTGAGGAAACCTGTCCCTAGTACGAGAGGACCGGGACGGACGAACCTCTGGTGTGCCAGTTGTCCCGCCAGGGGCACTGCTGGTTGGCTACGTTCGGAAGGGATAACCGCTGAAAGCATCTAAGCGGGAAGCCTGTTCCAAGATGAGGTTTCTCACCACCTTCGAGTGGTTAAGGCCCCCTACAGACCATGGGGTTGATAGGCCAGAATTGTAAGCCCAGTAATGGGTTCAGGTGACTGGTACTAATCGGCCGAGGACTTACATACAACACTTTTACTTTGATAGAGGTGTGTCGCATCCACTATGTGCTTCTGAAATAACACAT
>NZ_JBNCNR010000047.1:0-3325 GCF_049847065.1 Gordonia sp. DT219
AGTTTCGGGGTGATGTGCGGACGGCGGTGGAGGCGAGTAAGGAGTTCTTTACGCGGCCGGTGGAGAATCGGGTGCGTATGGCTGATGGTTTCGTGCCGTGGGGGATTTTGGGGATCTCCTGACGTTCTTGTGGGTGGTTTACAGCCACGGCAACTCTGGACAGGCGCCGCCGCGGGTGAGTTCGGCCATCGCGATCAACGCCGCAGGTGTATGAAATCCGTACGCCCGCTTCGTCAACGCTCTCAGGTGGGTGTTCGTGGCTTCGCTACGCGCGTTGGACAAGTTGTGTTTCAACGCATTACGGATTCTCCGGTTGTAGCGCCCCAACGTTTTCCCCAACGCGGCGATCTCGGGTATCGGACTATCGCGCGCCCACACTTGTACGCCACTCAACGCGATCAACCCACGCCGCCCAGGCCGGCGAACCGCGTCACGTGTCAGCGGTCATGTAATTCCCCAGGTTGAGGCGGTTGTCCGTCACGTAATTCCTCACCGGGCTGTCACGTAATTCCCCACCCTGGGGCGTGTCGGCTGTGGTTGGGGTGCTGCTACAGGTTCGCTCCTGTCAAGGCCTCATTCCGGGGGTCTTGGGAAGGGGCCCGAGGTGGCACGGAGGACATGGACGATGACGCAGTTGTTGGAGTTGTTTCGGCATTGGCATGCCGGGCGCTCGCAGGTACAGATCTCCCAGGCGTTGGGGCTTGATCGGAAGACGATCCGCAAATATGTGGCGCCGGCGTTGGCGGCGGGCATGGTGCCAGGCACCGGTGCGAGCTTCGATGAGGCGATGTGGCGTGCGTTGATCGCCGACTGGTTTCCCGAGGTCGTGGATCGGTCGGTGCGGTCGGTGACGTGGCCGGTGATCGCCGAGCATCACGAGTGGATCAAGGGGCAGCTCGAGGCGACGGTGACGGTCGCGACGATCGCGCAGCGGCTGCGTGATGATCATGGCGTGGAGGCGTCAGAGTCATCGGTACGCCGTTATGTCGCTGCGCGTTTCGCTGACCAGGTCAACGAAAACAAGGCGACGCCGCCGCGCGGACCAGTGCCCGTAGGAGAAGAAGTGCAAGTCGACTACGGCAAGCTGGGGATGTGGAATGACCCCGAAACCGGCAAGCGTGTCGCGGTGTGGGCGTTCGCGATCATCCTGGCCTACTCGCGCTGGCTGTTCGTGCAGCCGGTGCTCAAAATGGACCAAACCTCCTGGTGCGCTTCACATGTGGATGCGTTCGAGTTCTTCGGAGGCACTCCAGAACGGATCGTGTGTGACAACCTCAAGACCGGGGTGACCAGACCGGATCTCTACGACCCCATACTCAATCGTGCCTACGCCGAACTCGCCTCGTTCTACGGTGTGTTGATCGATCCGGCGCGCGCGTTCAAACCGAAAGACAAACCGCGTATCGAACGTCAGATGCCCTACATTCGGGACTCGTTCTTCAAAGGCCGCGAGTTCTCCAGCCTGGCCGACATGCAGCAGGGCGCGCGGGACTGGTGTGTGAATGTCTACGGAGCTCACGCGCACCGCGGGATCGACGGTATGACGCCGGCCGAGTTGTTCGGGCAATCCGAACGAGATGCGTTACACCCGTTGCCGCCCAGACGATTTGAACTCGTCACCTACCATGTGGGCAAGGTCGCCCCGGACTGCCACGTCAAAGCTGGGCCCGCGTTCTACTCGGTGCCGTGGCGGCTGATCGGCCAGCGTGTGCGGGTACGCACATGCGGGGACGTGGTCCAGGTCTTCACCGACGACACGGTCGTGGCCACCCACGTCCGCCACCTCGGTGGCCGCGCCACCAACTACGAGCACTACCCGCCCCACAAAGTGGCCCACCAGTTACGCACCGTCGTGTGGTGCCGGGCACAGGCCGAACAGATCGGGGAACACGCGGTAGCCGTGGTCGCCGAACTCTCCCAGGTCAACGCCATCCACCGGCTCCGCGCCATCCAAGCCATCGTGGGCTTACGCACCAAGTATCCCGACGACCGCATCGACGCGGCCTGCGCCCGCGCTATCAGAGTCGGCGATGTCCGGGCACGCACCATCAAAGGCATCCTGATCGCCGGCACCGAACACGACGACACCGCCGCACCTCTGGCGCTGGTGCCACCGGCGTTCCTGCGCGGCCCGCAGGCCTTCGCCGATGACACCGACTCAGCCGCCAACCAGTAGACCACAAACACTAAACCCTCTCGCCAACACACTCTTTCGCATCAAAGGACATTCCCATGACCATTCACGACCCCAGCCTGCGCGCCGCGCTCAAAGCGTTGAAACTGACCGGCATGCTCGACACCCTCGACACCCGACTCGCCCAAACCCGCGACGGGAAACTCGGGCACCTGGAGTTCCTGCAGGTCCTCTGCGAGGACGAAATCGCCCGCCGTGACACCGCCGCGCTGACCCGGCGGGTACGCCGCGCCCGATTCGAACAATCAGCGACCTTCGACGACTTCGACTTCACCGCGAACCCGAAACTGCCCGCCGCGATGCTGCGGGACCTCGCCGCGCTGCGCTGGCTCGACGCCGGCGAATCGGTCATCCTCTACGGACCAGTCGGAGTCGGCAAAACCCACATCGCCCAGGCACTCGGCCACCAAGTAGCACTCCGCGGACACGACCTCCGATTCGTCAAATGCGCCCGCATGCTCGCCGACCTCGCCGGCGGACACGCCGACCGCACCATCGGACAACGCATGCGCGAATACACCCGCCCCGCCGTACTCATCATCGACGACTTCGCCATGCGAGAGCACACCACCACCGGCTCCGACGACCTCTACGACCTCGTCTCCGACCGTGCCATCGCCGGCAAGCCATTGATCCTGACCAGCAACCGCGCACCCAAAGACTGGTACCCCCTGTTCCCCAACCCCGTCGTCGCCGAATCACTGCTCGACCGCCTCATCAACACCAGCCACCAAATCCTCATGGACGGCGCCTCCTACCGACCCCGCAAACGTCCCGGACGCACCAACGCCACCAACTAAATCTCGAATACCGCTAACCTGTACCCAGCACACCCCACCTGAGGAATTCCGTGACGGAAACCCCTGAGGAAATACGTGACCGTCGACAATCACGCAGCTGCTCTTTGAGCATGTACGCCTCAAACAGGTCACTGTTGTCGCGGCGCAACTGCTCGACCACACCACGCTGATCTGCGGTTTGCTCGGCGTGGCTTTTGCGGACCGCCCACATCGCACCCGCCAGGCCGCCACCGTGAGCGGCCAGGGTACGGCGACGAACCTTGTCGACCATCGACCCGGCCCACTGAATCATGTGGAACATGTCCAAGCACTGCACCGCCTCCGGTGCCTG
>NZ_JBNCNR010000048.1:0-3223 GCF_049847065.1 Gordonia sp. DT219
GAGGTTGTGATCGAGGATGCGATTCTCGGGATTGGCGGTCACTCGTGGTCCTCTCGTTCGGCCGTGATGGTGAGTTCGAGCCACATGCGCCCGGTGTGGCCTTTCTCGGCGGGGTGGATGACGGGCATGTGCTTGGTCATGCCTTTGCTCCGTTTCCGGCAGGTTCGACACTGGCGCTCCCGACCGCCAGGTGGTTCGTACGTGTTCTCGGGAGTGAACTCGTGCCCTCGCTTGCATTGCGTCTTCTTGGAGTTCCAGCCGACCGCGCGGCCTGCCCTCACTCGGTCGGCGGCGTTCTCCTTGCGGGTGTCCCATCGGAGATTCCAGAGATGGTTGTTCGTCCCGTCGCTGTCGTTATGGCACGCCTCCATGCCGTCCGGCCGTGGACCCACAAATGACTCAAGAACGAGACGGTGGACAGTCCTGCGAAACCCGTGTCCGGAATTGGATAGACCGACAGTCATGTACGAGTTCATTCGAACCTGGCGTAAGACCTGCCCCTTGAAGGTCCTCGTGGTGCCATTCGACTGGACGATTGTCCGGTCGAGGCTTCTCACTCGGCCCCGATCAGAGACCTGATACAGGCCCTCAAATCCAAGGACCGGACGCCATTGCTCGAGATCGAATTGGGTAGCATTCATCGCTAGCCCCTCCTTGCTGTAATCAAGTGAGCGGGTCAGTGGCCGTACGGTGTTTCCAGCACCTGCGGCCACGTTTGATTTTACCAGGCCAGAGCGCATTTTCAGTCCTCCGGTAGACGTTTCGCGTTGAGGATTGCGATCAGTTCACGGACGGTCATGTGCACCCACTGGTCCAGTGGATTCGCTTTGCCGTGACGCTTGCTGATGACCATCCCCGCGAGCGCATCGTCGTTGCCTCGCTCAGATTCCACCTCGGACATCCATCCCGACAGGTCCGTACGCGACGTGTTCTTGCACTCGACAGTTATGCGCTGTCCGTGGAGTCGAACGCCGCCGATGTCGCCGCGATCCTTAGCCCCTGTCTTGACGCGCCGGTCGATGCGGTCGTCGACATGCTCGGCGAGGACGTCGGCAACCTCGCGTTCAAATCGGCTGCCAGCGGCCTTTGCTGACGCCCTAGTTCTCCCCATAGCGCCCCCCTGCGTCTCGGCGTCCAGCCGTGGCGGGTGCGTAGTGCAGGCTGATTTCGACGTGGGCGGACTTTCGGGGCACCTTGTGGGTACTGAGTAGGGTGCGGGTGTCACGGCGCAACTGGGACGTGATGCGCGCCTTGGCCGCCCAGTGCAACCGCTGGTTCGCGTGCAGGGGCGGTTTCGCGTACGGCAGCTCGATGGTGATCGTCCTCATGCGCCCACCTGCTTCATCCGTGCCGCGCAGGGAATCTTGCGCACCATGTTCGTCGCGAGGTTCACGCACGCCGTCTCGGGCTCGGCCTTGCATGTCGGGCAGGTGCGCAGGATCGCGTCGTGCTGCTCGTAGGCGTTCCAGATCGGTTCGCCGTCGGCTCCGGCGATGGGCAGCCCGGCCAGTTGCGGGTCCGGTGGTGCGGCGGGTGGTAGTGATGCAACCTCGTCGGCCTTCTCGCGTTCTGCACGCTCGCGGCGGACCTTTCGGGCCAGCTCGATGATGTCGCCGGGCTTCGGGGTTTGCGCACCGGGCTGGTCGTAGTGGGCGACGACGCCGGCAATCGCGTCAGCCTGCTCGATGCCGTAGCGGGTGAACGATTCGGCCCACGCGATGATTCGAGCCCTGTCCGAGGTCACGCGGTCGTCGTAGATTTCGGCTCTCGAGAGCGCGGCCGCGACGGCCTTGATAGCCCATTCGGGTGGTGGCTGATCGGTCATGCGGTCTCCTGGTGGAATTCGGCGATGAGGGCTTCGGCGGTGGCGATGGTGTCGACGGCGCGCAGGGTGGCCTTGGTGGGCTTGTCGCTGTTGCGGCCTTCGACGGGCCGGGCTGCCTTGGCGACGAATCTTCGGATCTGGGTGGGGCTCCACGAGTCCGAGTGGTGCCACGCCTTGATGCCTTCGGCGATCTGGTGGGCGTCGATGCCGTCGGCGAGGAGTGTGTCGACTTCTTGGGCGACCTCGATCTGGGTCTTGGTGTCGATGCCACCGCCGGCCCATGTGTCGTAGCTTCGGGCGACTTCGTTGCCGGGGCCGCTGCGCGATGTCGCGTTGAGTTCGTTCATGCGCGCCACCGCTTTCGACTCGCGCGCGCGCTGGTGAGGTTTAGCTGGAACTGGTGGGGGGGTTTCCCCTGTTCCCCTGTTCCCCTGTTCCCCTGTTCCAGGCGCGACACCCTCGCGAGGCCTCGCGACACTCTCGCGAATTTCGGAGGATCGGTAGTCCATTGTGCCGTCTGGCCTGGGGAAACGCCCCTTTCCTGGCTTGTCGATGCGCTGGATCGATTCCCACCATGAGATGAACAGGAGGTGGTCGCCGCCGACCTCGTACCGGTGAAGTAGACCGGCTTGGTGGAGCTGGGAAATGGCTTCGGACACCCTCGCGACGGTCTCGCGAGGGCTCGCGAGCATGTCGCGAGAGAACACGTCTCCGACGATCAGGGCGATGTCGTCGCGGCCGACGCCGTTGTCGTCGACGTACGATTCGAGGCCCTTCAGAACGAGGCGCGCATCCCATGAGACGGAGGCGATTCGGGCTGACCGCCAGAACTCCGGCTTCGTCGATCTGATCCTCACTCCCCCTCCTTCCGTGTCGGTCTCGCGCACCCGTGGCACACTCGTGGCCGCCATGTGGTAGCGGGTAGGCGTGCGCCGCAGCGGGTGCAGCGAGGGAAGCGGGCGGGCGGCATCAGGCGTCACCGTCCAGCTCTTGCACATCCGCATTGGGTGGCGCCACGGTCTCGGCGGTGCGATCCCAGCAGATGGTGTTGTCGTCGTACTGGACTCCATGCTGGACGATCTGGAGTAGGTCGGCCAGCTGTCCACGCACGATGTCAGCAATCTCGGGGCCAGTTCCGTGCAGTTCACATGGTTCGGATTCGACAGGCCAACCACATTCGGCGCACACCACGCCACCGGGCAGGCATTCGTTGGACCACTTCTCGTTTCGGTCCGTGAGCCTGCGGGCCTCATCGCGTTCGTTGCGCCATTCGATCGCCCGTATTCTCGCCCGCTCCACCTCGGAGAGCAGTTCCCGCACGAGGTCTGGTGCGGCGGCGATGAACTCGGCGTCGGCCTCTCGGACAACGCCCTTGGCCGATCCGCCGTAGCAGTAGGA
>NZ_JBNCNR010000049.1:0-2997 GCF_049847065.1 Gordonia sp. DT219
AGGTCTGGTGCGGCGGCGATGAACTCGGCGTCGGCCTCTCGGACAACGCCCTTGGCCGATCCGCCGTAGCAGTAGGACATGCAGGCTACGTCGGTCGATACGACCTTGCACCACGGCTCGGGTTGGCTCCAGTGCTGGTGCACTTCTCTGCCGTCTGCCTCCCACGGCCCCGGCGTGATCCCAGCGAGCAGTTCCCGCGCCCGGTCGGTGATGTCAGTCATCGGTTCTCCTTGCGTTCTTCGATCCGGCGTGCGGCGCGGTGGCAGTAGTCGCCGATCTCGCGTAGCTGGCTGGGGTTGAGTCGTCCTGTGGGGCCGGTCATGTGGCCGAATGCGATCGCATCGGCGTAGACGTTGAGGAACACGTACGACGAGTCGTTCACGTCGATGCGCAGATGCCCTTGGGAGCGGTTCGGGGCGTCGTAGACCACGCAGTCACCCATCGGCTCGTGGTTCGGGTTGGGGTCATGGAAGAGGTCGAGTTGGGCGTCGGCCATCACCCCACCTCCCCATCTGCGGACTGCTGCACACACTCGGCACCGCGCACTTCCACACGGCACTCGGTGAGCACCACGTAGCGGTCGGCGACCTCTTCAGCGGTGGGGATCATGCGGTCACCCCCAGGCTCTCGGCCACCACACCCACGAGATCGCGTGCGGATGGCGGGGTGACGGCGTTGCCGGCCATGCGGACCTGCTCGCGGCGGTTGCCGAGGACGACGTACTCACGAGGGAAGTCCATCGCGGCGATGATCTCGCTGGGCTCCAGCATCCGGAACCGCACGTCGTCGATGTCGAGGGTCGGGCGGTCGGCGTCGAGGAGCGACTGGTGCCCGGTGGTCGTCACCGTGCGGATCGGCTCGTCGACGGGCGTGGACATCTGTCCCTGGTCGCCGCGCGCGGTGTTGTTCCGCATGAGCAGCGCGTGGCGTTCCACGGTGGTCACCGTCGGCAGTGCCCGGTCCGCGCTCTGCGGCACGCTCTGCCCGTAGTACGGCATCACCAGCCCGTGGTGGTTGCCCGACGCGGTGACGGTGCACAGCGGCTCCGACACCGGCCGGTGCTTCGACCCGCCGCCGCGCAACTCTGCGATGAAAGCCAGGCCAGTCTCGTTCCGCGTCGTCATCGTGCGCGAGGGCTGGGTGATCGGCTGGGCCTGCTTACCTTCACGTCCCTCCACGGGTACCGCGAGTCCGAAGTGGTTGCCGCTCGCGCGCACTGTCTGAAGCGGCATATCGACGTCACGCACCCGGTACTCGTGGGTGTGCTCGGTGATGAACGGGCCCCAGTACCGGTCGATCCCGGCCTGGATGCGGGCCATCGTCTTGGCGGCCAGCGGCTTCGCCCGATCACCGATGCGCGTGCCCTCGAGTGACCAGTCGATGATGTCGGCCGCCGGCCGGAACAACGGCTCGACGATCTGGTTGCGGCACTTCACCGATGGGCACCGGTAGACGTACTGCGCCCGGTAACGGCCCCACGGCGCGCGGTCGGTTCGCTTCCATGACTGCATCGCGGCAACGGGTCCGCACTCGGGGCAGACAGCGTTCGGGCGAGTTACGCGGTGGAGGTCGGGCACCCGGTTTCCCTTGCGCCAGAACACCACATACATGCGATCGCGGCTCTGCGGCGCTCCGGGTCCGAGCCGCTGCGCGTGCATGGAGTTGAGGAACACGATCTTGTGGTCGTAGCCGTAGGAGTCCATCGCCGACAGCCACGCCGAGAACGGCGGCCAATGCCAGGCGTCGACGACGTTCTCGACGATCACCGCCTGGTACTTGTGGACCTCGGCGAACCGGGGCACGTCCCACATTGTTGCCCGCGAGCGCTGCGCCGCCTCGTCGGGCAGCAGATCGCCGAACATGTCCGGCTGCGACCCAACCCGCTTGCGGCCCTTCGCGACCGAGTGATTGGTGCATTCCGGCGACGCCCACAGGATGTCGGTGGTCGGAAAGTACCTCGGGTCGATCTGCGATAGGTCCGCGCAGATGTGGTCGGCTTCAGCATGATTCGTGTTGTGGGTTTCGACGGCGAGCTGCCAGTGATTCGATGCGACGCGCACCGAGACGCCCGGCACCTGGATCGCTCCGGTCGACGAGCCACCTGCTCCGCAAAATAGATCCGTCAGCGTCAAGCTCATCGCTGCCCCTCCTCTGCGGCGTTGGCTGCGGCGAGGAGCGCGGCGGCGAAGGCTCGGGCCCTAGCAGGAGACGGGAACCCGTAGAGCGATCCCGATTCGTCCGGCTCGATCCAGACCACCGGCGGGTCGTCATCGCTGTCTGCCTCGTCGATATGGACGCACCATTCATCGGTCGGGTCTGCGGGAACCCAGTTGCCAAGGCGGTCCGGCTTGGGCAGCTCCACGACGGCGAACCCGTTGGCACGCAGGCCACCGAGGGCCATCCTTGCGAGGCGCGTCCCGTCGTCGTATTCGATCACTTCATCGCGCACGTCCTCGTATCTGAGCGAGCGGGCGATCGCTTCTCGTGCGGTCACTGCGTCGCTCGGCTTCAGCGGGCACGGCCTGTTGCCCCCACCGCCGTTGCCGAAGCGCTCGTGGACGAGACCGTGGTTGCCGTTCTGCCCACCGCATCGCGGGCATCTCGTGTCGGCATCCGGCTCGAACGTGGGGTTATCCCACACCGGGATTGCAGGTAGGTCGTAACTCATCAGGATTCACCGCCGTCCACGGGCTCGATCGTCGCGAAGTCGACGACCTGCCAACGCTGATTGGCTGAGCCTCGAATTGCTGACGCGCAATAGCCAATCCGGTCATCGAGGATCAACCCTTCACTGTGCTGCATGTCGCGAATCACCCTCGTCGCGAGCTCGATCTGCTCCCTGCCACTCTTGGCTGGCACGCGCTCGGAGATGGCAGACAAATCATCTGGCGACCACCACGAGTCGTCGGTGTATCCCAGCTTTCGGTTCAGGTGGTCCAACACTTTCGCAGCGGTCAGATAGTCGCGCAGTGTCAAGTCGCTCACTTCTCACCGCCG
>NZ_JBNCNR010000050.1:0-2909 GCF_049847065.1 Gordonia sp. DT219
GAGGTTGTGATCGAGGATGCGATTCTCGGGATTGGCGGTCACTCGTGGTCCTCTCGTTCGGCCGTGATGGTGAGTTCAAGCCACATGCGCCCGGTGTGGCCTTTCTCGGCGGGGTGGATGACGGGCATGTGGTCGGTGACCCATCGGCCGTCGTCGTCGGGCACGAGGCCGTAGTCGCGGAGTCCGTCGACGAGCGCCTTCTGCGTCGGGGTGAGGTTGATGGCGTCGCGGCGGCGTCTGTCACGTGGGCAGTAATGGAGCTGTACGTGAACGTGAGCGACTTTCAGGGGCAGGTTGGTATGTCGGGCTAGGACGGCCATGTGAGCGCGTACGTCGCGGATCTGACGGGCTCGGGCGAATGCTGCGCCGCGGGTTGTGCCGACGCCGGCCGGGTTGAGCGTGAGTGGCGGCGCGGTCCAGGGCAACTCGATGGTGATCGTCCTCATGCGCCCACCTGCTTCGAGTGCCGGCACTTCACGAGTGCACCCCCGGCGGATTCGACCCAGCCGTTCGGATCGCACACCGGGCATTCGGCGATCTCGCGTCGTGATGCCGCAAGCGCCGCTTTGTCGATCTCGCCGCTGGCCTTCTCGCGCTCCATGCGCTCCTGGCGCAGTTTCCGCGCCCACACGATCACGTCGGCCGGCAGTGTGCGGTTGGCCTTGTCTCGCTTGTCGTCGGCGTAGAGGCGCACCACGGCGGGCAGGAGGTCGGCGCGCTGGAGGTCGTGGACGGCGAAGCATTCGGCCCACGTGACGGCCATCGCGGCGTCGGGCTTGGCTGCCCACTGGTCGGCGGTGGCGATCTTGGCGAGGACGAGTGACGCGGTTTCGATCTCGGGCCGGGTGGGTGGTCTGGTGGTCATTGGCCGATCGCTTTCTGGTCGTCGTGGGTGAGGGCGGCGGCGTTGGCGATCTCGAGCCAGCCGTTGGCTTTGGTGGTGGCGGCTCCGACCGCTCGTGCGCCGCTGCCGGATCGGTCCTTGAGGACATCGGACACGAGCGAGGGCAGGATGCCGGGGCCTACACCGGATTTCACCGACCAACGGTCGAGTGCTTCGGCGACGATCTCGGGGCTGGTGCCGTCGTGGATGAGTTCGGATGCCTTGAGGCGCAGGGCGGTCTTGACGGCTGCGGGGTGGTTGTCAGCGATGCGTTCGCGGACGAGCCGCGCGGCGTCGCGATGCACCGGAGGCCCCGGCCGCTCGTCGCTCGCGTCCGCGTTACGGGGCTGAGCTGCCCTCTCAACTTGAGTATCTATATAGGTCGGGTCGGGTCGGGTCGGGTCGGGTAGAGCGGACTCCGTGCGGACACCCCCTGACGTGTCCGTGCGGAGTCCGGTGCGGACATTTCTTCGTTTCTGCTGCTCAGCGCGTTTCGCTTCGCGCGCTTCGTGTTTCCTTTTTGCGTCATCTGCACGTCGATTGATGATCGATTCGCGTGTCGGTTGCTGTTCGATCCAGTCGTGAAATGAGATGCATTTGGGGTGCGATTCGCACTGAATCCACACACCACTTTCGATTAGGGCGCGGATCTGGGAGGGTGTTCCGCCGAGTCGTCTGATCTGATTTCGGGAGATGTGACCGTCGGTCAGATGCTTGCCGCAGTAGCTTCCACACGTCACCCACAGACCGCGGGCAGACATGTTCAGATGGGCGATCTTCGGGTGGTCGTAGAAGCCGTCATCGACCTTGAACCACGTCAACTGTCCCCTCCTCCTTTCGTGTCGGTCTCGCACACCCGTGGCACACTCGTGCCCGCCAGGTGGTGGCGGGCAGTCGTGCGCCGCAGCGGGTGCAGGTTGGGAAGCGTGCGGGCGGCATCAGTCCTCCCATTCGCGTGATCGACCGGGAAACAGGTCGCCGTCGGTGAGATGGCAGGTGCCGCATTCGATACGGGTATTCGGCCCGTAGTAGGACGGCTCGGTCGGGGCATCGACGACGTACTGGAACACTCGGCGGGCGCGGCATCGGAAGCACCAGCGTTCACCGTCGGGCCTGCGGAGGGTCTCGGTCATGGGTGGTCCAGTGCAGATGTGGACGTTCATCAGGCGTCACCTCGGTTCGCCAGCTCGATGAGCACGTCGGCGTGACACGGGGAGTCGAGCGGGCACCAGCACATGAGATCGTGACCGCGGAGCTTCGCGATAGCCTCGGCCAACCCATCTTCTGACTCAATGCGACCACCGAGCCATTGGGTCAGGTCTTCGTAGAACAGCCGCACCGAATTGTCGACCGCCTCGCGACGCGTGATCGGCGTACCCCCGAGTTCGTGAAGCGGGTAACCGTGCATATAAGTGACCCCGTTGTCGTCGCGATTCTCCCAGCATCCACATGGCAACTGAACGATCTCGAAAGGGTTGCCGTACACCGTCGGTCGCCCAATGTAGATCGCCCGCTCTCCGCATCCGCACGAGCAGAGTGGTGTCGTCCAGCCCTTGGTGCGCTTGCGCTGAATCCGGTGTGGCATCAGGCGTCACCTAGCTCTTGCACGCCCGCCTCGGGTGCGCTGTATGGCACCCATCGGATGCGTTGCCATGTGGTGACGATGGGGTCGTGGTCGAATCCGTGCTGGACGATCTGGAGTAGGTCGGCCATCACGCCTCCCCGACGATCGCACGGCGTGTAGCGCATGGCATTTCCTCGCCGCAGTGCGCGCAGGAGTCGACGCATTCGGGGCACGTCGCCTTGGGCACCGTGTGTCGATGAGTGTGGCAGCCGTTCGCTGGCCGGTGGAGCTGTCGCACGCGGTCGAGGGCGTCACGGGCCTCATTGCGCGACCACTTCTCGTTTCGGTCTGTGAGCCTGCGTCGCATCTGGTCGTTGATGGCGTCGCGGGCCTCATCGCGTTCGTTGCGCCATTCGATCGCCCGTATTCTCGCCCGCTCCACCTCGGAGAGCAGTTCCCGCA
>NZ_JBNCNR010000051.1:0-2406 GCF_049847065.1 Gordonia sp. DT219
ATCGACATCCGTGGCTCATCCCACCGGCCACGGTCGACCCGCGACGGCGACCACTCCCCGCCTACAACCGACGCACCTTACGTCTCGACAACGCTGCCTGACACCGGCTGCCTGAAGCCGGCCGCCTGACCGCACTATCCGCCCGACGACAGCCGCCTGAAACAGGCTTACCCACAAGACTTCCTGACCCGTGCACCCGGCCTGCCGGGACCGCAACTGTTCGTTGAGAACTTCATAGGGCTGCGGCCCAGCGCTTCAACCTACGCCTGAAGATCCGTCAATTCGATGCGGACGGTGAGCAACTCGGTTCCCACGATGCGTACGATGACGCTGTTGGAGTCACGGCAGTTGCTTGAGCCGCTCCCTGGGATCGTCGCGGTCGAGGACCGCGGCGGTTCCGGCTCGCCACTTTCCGCGGATCTGCAGACGCACATGTGGGTCCGCTTCGAGGTTGCGTACATACTGCGACTCGCGGCCGAATTCGGTGACAAGCCAGAATGTCGAACCCACCAGCGTTCCGGCGACAGGTGTGCGCCTCGGGAGACCGCTGCGTCGTCCGGTGGTCTCCACCACCACTTGGCCGGGCAAGTAGCGAGCAACCCGGCGCGCGACCGGATTGGCGATCCGGCGCTGGAAGCTCAGGACGAAGGGCCGTGGCTTCGTCACGATGGCCGACCGCCCAGCAGAATCGTGGAGGACATCGCATCACTCTAGACTAGGCCACAATGATGGGGTCACCAGCGATTTCCGTGGAGCCGCCCAGGGGAATCGAACCCCTGACCTATTCTAAGCGAACGTCCCGACTGACGGCTCCAACCATTCCACAGTCTCGGCATCAGTCTAGGTCAGGGCGGGTGTTCATTGCTTCCGATTCCATCCATCGTCAGTGATTCCAACAGTTTTCGGTGGGTAAACCGTGGGTCGTCATCCGCTGATCTGACCGCCAGCGACGGGCGCCAATCGATCAAGAACATGGCGCACATCTCCGGCGATCTTCGCCCGCTGACGGTAGTGCTTGCGCGTCGTCTCCGGTGAGGTGTGCCCGAGTTGGTCGGCCGCCGCCTCGATCCCGACTTCGTCGGCCAGAATTGTCGCGACCGTCTTGCGGAACGTCTTCGGCGAGACCCAGTCGAAGAGATCCGCTGGACCGTCCGGGGCGCCATCAACCGTGACCACTGTGCGGCGCGCGTCCCGGAACTGCCGTCGGACGTTGGCCGGCGACCGCGGACCACCGGTGCGGGTGGGGAATACCAGATCAAGCTCATCGCTCGGCAGATCACGCTCGCGCTGACGCTGCAACGCCGCGACCATGAAGTCCGGCAGGATCAGCCAATGCTGTGATGTCTTGGTCTTCGGCTGAGGCTCGTACGTTCCGTGCCGGTTGATCTTGCCCTCGATGTAGACCATCGCCGGTGCTAGGTCGGTCGCCCACTGGATGAGAGGCCATCGGAACGCCAGTACCTCGGAGATCCGGCCACCCGATCCGATCATGCAATCGGCAAGGTCCGGGAAGTCGACCCCGCGTCGCGGTCCCAGGGCGTTTGTCCCAGACCAGGTGGCGATCCGGATCCGCAACTGCTGAAGTTCGTCGATCGACAATGCTCGGATGCTCTTCGCGGTGGAGCTCCTGCGTGCCGTGTCGGCCATCGGGTTGCGATCGATCGCGTCGTGCTGTGCGGCCAGTGTCAGCATCCCCGAGAGGACGGTGCGCGCCTGGCGCGCCCGTGAGTCGGAGCGGATGGCGCGGACGAATCGGTCGAGCACTCCGACAGAGGCCTCTCCAACCCTTACCGCGCCGACGCCGGGAGTGATGACGCTGTCGATCAGCTCTCGGTCGTGTTCCAGCGTTCCAGCGGCGTAGCGCCCGGACTCGGCGCGCTTACTCAGCCACAGCTCCGCGAGTTCAGAGATCCGAGTATCGCGGGTGATGTCGACGACCGACCCCGCAGGGCGCCCGCGCTGTGACAGCGCCTCGACGAGGGCGCGCTCAGCCTTCGCGCCGGTGGCCCCGAAGCGTTCCACTACCCGTGTCTTGCCGTCGTAGTCCCGGTAGTGCGCCCGGGCTCGCCAACGGCCGGGAGCCACCTCGGTGCGGTTGATCCGGCCCCAGGTGCCGAGTGGGAGTGGTGGGCGTGCCATCAGTGCCTCATTCGTTGGTCCGACCGCGTGGATCGTATGCGGCGCAAGCGGTTCACCACTACAGGGTTGTATGCCAGGGCCTCCTCGGTATCGAGGAGGCGGTTCACGCGCTGCCAGTATCGCGTAAGTGACAGGCCGAAGCGCCGTTGAACCGCATCGGCCTGGAGGCCGGCGTGGTTCCACCGGTTGGCGGCGAAGTCGATCAGTGCGCGGTCCTCGTCGGTCATGCCACACCCCTCTCGCGGAGTTGTCCGTCGATCCAATCCC
>NZ_JBNCNR010000052.1:0-1922 GCF_049847065.1 Gordonia sp. DT219
TTTGGCCGTCGGTGCGGTTGTTGTGGGATGTGGTGTCGGGGAGCCGTAGTGAGTTTCGGGGTGATGTGCGGACGGCGTTGGAGGGGAATAAGGAGTATTACACGCGGCCGGTGGAGAATCGGGTGCGTGAGGAGGAGGGTTTTGTGCCGTGGGGGATTTTGGGTCCGGTGTGCGCGGCGGTGGATTCGGATTTCGAGGTGGGGGTGGAGTCGCAGTATTTGCCGGCGGCGTTGTTGTACGAGCGTCGGGATCGGTTGCGGTAGCCGCTGCTCATCCAGGGCTGCTCATCCAGGTCGGTCGATGGGCCAGCGCGAGGAGCCGGCATTACGGGCGTGGTTGCAGGAGTGGTCGGATCAGAAGGAGGTTCGGTATGGTGCCGCGGGATTTGGATGAGTTGGTGGAGGGGTTTGCTGAGGCGTTGCCGGTGTTTTGGCAGGGGCCGGTGTGTGGTGATGAGCATGTGGCGGAGTTTGGTGGTGTGGTGCCGGATGTGTTGGTCAAGTTGTGGCGGCGGGTGGGGTTTTCGGGGTTTTGGGATGGTGCGATGTGGTTGGTGGATCCGTTGCAGTGGGCGGCTGCGTCGGAGGAGATGTTGCGGGGTGTGAAGGTGTCGTTTTTGGAGCCGGGTTCGTTGTTGGTGCCGGTGGCGCGGAGTGCGTTTGGGGAGGTGTGGTTTTGGAGTCCTGGTCATGGGGTGTGTTTGTCCGTCGCGCCGGCAACCGGTCAGTTTTGGTCGAGGCATGCGCAACGTTCCAACCCGGAATCGGCGGCGTTTGCCTGGTTCTCGGGCATGCAGGATCGCGCAATGGATATTTATGATACTGCTGATCGTGGATTGTTTATGCAGGCGTTGGAGCGGTTGGGGCCGGTGGGGCCGGATGAGTGTTATGGGTTTGTGCCGTCGATTCTGTTGGGGGGGCCGGCGGAGGTAAGCCATATTCAGAAGGTGAAGGTGCGTGAGCATTTGTTTGTGTTGGACAAGATTCGTCGGGGTGAGTTCACGGCGGAGGTGGGTCCTCGGCTGACGGATGTTGATCCGGAGGCTGCGGGTGCGGCTGGTGGTGGGGTGGTTCCGGTTGAGTCTGGTGGGGTGGGTGATTTGTCGGTGCCTGCTGATGAGGTGGATGCGCGGGTCGGCAATATGGCGAGTTTGGTGCGTCGGTTTGCGGAGGGGGTTCGGGAGTTGGCGTCGGATGAGGATGGAACGTGGCAGGCGGTGGTGTGCACGCTGGTGCGCAATGGCGCTGTAGGTTACGCGTTGTCGACTGCGATTTACACGCCTGCGGGTGCGTGGCGCGTGGTGATGTTGATTCATGAGGATGTGAATCGCCGGTTGCGTCTGTTGGGGCGTGAGATCCTTGACCGGGAGCCGGATTGGTCGGGAATGAAGGTTACGATTTTTGCTGGTGGCCGGTTTCAGGTGGAATACTTGTTTGATGAGTTGGAGGCGTTGGGGTGGACGTCGGAGATAGAGGGCGGGGTGTCGCGTGCTGAATTGCCGGATATTTTGCGTCCGGAGGGTTTCTGAGGCTGGTGGATTGGCTGATGGTGGATATTGAGCGGTGGCACGAGTGGGACCCGGGTTATGTAACGATGAGGCTCGATGGCGCTCGGGAGGATGTTGAATTCTATTTGGAGTTGGACCGTCCGTGGAATAGCGATCGGATTCATAGTCTTCAGGATGAGTTGCTGAATACGTGTGTGTGGTCGTTGGTGGGTTCGGGTGGTGTGGTGGGGGAGGAGGTGTGGTCGTCGTTGGATGCGGCGTGTGAGGTGGCGCGGGTGCAGTTTGCGCGGGCGTCGTTGCCGAAGGGTGAGCATCGGTTGTCGTTTGAGGTGTTGGGCCGGGAGTTTGAGACGGGGTCGTCGGGTCCGAATCCGCGGACGATGGCGCCGGATTGGTTGGATGCGTTGTGGTTGGG
>NZ_JBNCNR010000053.1:0-1861 GCF_049847065.1 Gordonia sp. DT219
ACAGCCTCTCCCGCAACGGATGCCACCGGGCAGGTCATCTCGGGGGCCTACACGCCCGACGCCGGTGTGACTGGTGTGCGTGTGCGGATCACGGTGGAGGCCGCTCTGACCGGCGGCACGGTGTGGTGGGATGACGTGGAGCTGCGCAAGACGGCCACATCCGTTCCGCAGCAGTGGGTGTCGGGTTTGACGGCAGCGCTGTCACAGCTCGGGGACGACATCAGTGACGCGCTCAACTGGATCAAGGATCTGATCGAGAAGCTGACCGGGCAGGCGCGCACGTCGTTGGAGGATGCGCTCACGGACGCGGCCACGTTCGCCACGCAGCTCAAGACGCTCTTGTCGGGTGGCTCGGTGTTGTCACCGTTGCCGAATCTGACTTCGCTTGTGCAGCTCGGGCAGTCGCAGATCACCGGATTGGTCTCGGACCTCGGCGGCAAGGCGTCCACGGCAGCCGTCGACACCCTCAACACGTTCGTCCAGAACCTTGTTGACGCGATCCTGCGAGCATTGCGCGGGGTGCCGGTGGTTGGCGGCACACTCGCCGACATCATCTCCGACCTCGGTGGGGTGAAGGACACGGCTGATACTGCGCAGCAACAGATTTCGACCGGCGTGAGTGGGCAGGTGGTGACCGCCGGGCTGTTGGATGTCCAGCAGTTCACGCTCACCTCGTTCACCACGCCGGGTTCGGCGACCTACATTCCACCAACGCCACCGTCGGGGTACGAGATCGACTACTACCTCGTCACCGCGTACGGCGCCGGGCAGGGTGGCGGCCGAGGGGAGGGGGCACCCGGCGGTCGCGGCGGTGGACGTGTTGTGAGACGCCTGTCGCCTGCTGAGATGGATGCTTCGTCAAAGGCGGTAGTCGTCGGCGCTCCCGGCATTGGCAAGTCGTCGTCTGATGGGCTCGGGTCAGGTGGCGGGGTGTCCAGCTTCGGCGGGACGCTGGTGCAGTCGTCTCCCGGATCGTCTTCGATCCCCACCCAATATGGTCCTTTGCCCTCGTCGGCCGCGCCTGGAGATGGTGGGCGAGCGGGGTTCCAATTCTTGACCGGGGTGACGGCTAATCAGCCGTCGCACTTCCACACCATCGCGTCCCCGGGGAGTAGCACGTCCACGGGTTCCGCCGATCCGATCATCACGGTGACGTCGACGTCGGGGTTCTACCCCGGCGACTATGGGGAGTCCTCGGAGACTGCGGCAGGTGGCCAGCCGGGCATCGCGGGCGGAAGTTTCTGGATTCCCGGCGGCCAGGCGGCCACTGCCGGGCAGGATGGCACGACCAAGGACTGGTACACCACAGGCGGCGCGGGCGGTGGTGGTGGCTGTCCATCAGGCTCGGCGACAGCGCAGGCCGGAGCAAACGGTGGCGCACCGGGCGGCGGAGGCGGCGCTGGTGTAACCAACGGCGGCGATGGTGGCCGGGGCCAAGTAGACATCCTGGCCGTCTACAAGCCGAGCGCCGCGTAGTGCCCTGGTCTCCTGACGGCCCCGCCGTCACCACCCTCACCCGCCAAGGCTGGTCGGTCGACGGCCCCGACCCGGTCGCGGTCGAGTCACGGCGCGGGTGGTGGTGCCTGCCCGAGCGGACAGTCGCCGCGACCGCCGAAGCGTCGGTGTCGCTGGCGGCGGTAGCGCGGATGTCCACCACCCTGCCGATGCAGGCGCAGGCATCGGTCGCGCTGCCCGCATACGCGCGGGTGTCGGCGTCGCTGCCCGCGCAGGCAGCCGGTGGGGTGACACTGGCAGCGATGGCCCGCATGGCTGCCACACTCGGAGTGTCGGCGAGCGCGCTCACCGCGGCAACCGCCGAACAGAAGCTCTACCCGTCGTCACTGGCAGTAGCAGCCCAAGC
>NZ_JBNCNR010000054.1:0-1509 GCF_049847065.1 Gordonia sp. DT219
TCCAACATCGACCACACCTCCTCCCCCACCACACCACCCGAACCCACCAACGACCACACACACACATTCACCAAATCAGTGCGCAACCCATTAATACGCATACTATTCCACGGTCGATCCGACCCTAACGAACGCTCAATCCCATAACGCGCGTCATCGACCCGCCACTGCACATAGTCGTGAGGTTCCCAGTCATGCCACCGTGATACATCCATCATCAGTCAGAGTCTCCCTCGCTCAATTTGCCATTACTGCCGCGTTTCGTCGCGCTGATATCGAATTCCCGATGCCGATAGCCCGAATACGAGCCGCCTCTGTTGACGGTCGCCCGCACCAGTTCATACCTCAGCAACCCGTCTTCCAGAGCATCGTTCATCTCACGAGAAAGCTGCCTATAGGCCAGACTGCCACTCTTCCCCATCGCGAGAATGACTGATTCCAAATACCTCCGGTGTCCCTGCTGGTAATGCCGATCATCGAGACCCTTCCGGTGCCCCAACGTTGCGTGTGGGCCTTTCGCCTCCACCACGACAATAATCGGTTCGGTGATCCCCTCCTTGTTGGTCACACCCTCGCGCGGACTGACCCGAACCACCCCATCGGCAGCTCCGCTGCCGTGCGAGCCAATAGGTTGCAACACCTCGATCACGAACTGATGCGGCGGGTACCGCTGCGGGATCGCAACCCCCGCCGCATGCACACCCACCTGCTCACCAGCTTTGGTCACAGCCCAATGAGCGCCCTTGACCTCGGCTTCCGTCGAATCCGGCCTGCCCAACACATGCTTCAACTGAGCACGCGCCCAGTCCCGCATCCGACTCAACCGCTCCGCCACCCGATGCGCCCCATACGACACACTGTTCTCGTACTTCCCATAGACGGCCGGCTCAACGACCACATCCTCGGCCTTGACCTGCCCCTGCTCATCCAACAACGGCACCCGGTCACCGTCGGCGTCATACGACGCCTCGGATTTCCGATACCACCGCACACCTCCGTTTTCACGGTGCGGGCGGTAGTACTTCTCCAGATACCGCCGATCAGCAATCTTCTCGACAACCGGCTGACCCGCATGCTCCACACCATCGATCGGCTCCCGCGGATCAGGCTCTCCCCTGACCACCGCATCACCGGAATCCTCACCCCGGGACGCAGCCTCCTCCACGCCATCCTGGTGCACACCAGCGCGCGAACCCTCATCACCCCCAACACGCGACCCCTCCGCCGCCCGACCTGCCGGACCATCCAAGTCCCCGGCCCCATCGAGGTCCCCAGCCCCATCGAGGTCGTCAGGCTGCCGCATAGCACCAGGGCGCTCCCCCGCACGCTCGTCTTCCTCCTCGGGCCGCCCACCACGGCCTTCCGGTCCAGCCTCTTCGGCAGCGGAATCCCGCCGGCTCGACCCGCGACCATCGTCGCCGTCCCCACGCGGACCGGCCCGCCCAGCATCCCCGTGCTCACCACTCTTCTCGCCCGGAGTGTCCTCACGCGGCCCGTCCCGACGCGTCC
>NZ_JBNCNR010000055.1:0-1454 GCF_049847065.1 Gordonia sp. DT219
AACCGAGCAACGTGTCATGGATACCGCCATACGACTCCGCACCCGCCTCCGAACCGACCGCCTCAAACAAATCCCGCTGAGGTTGACCCCGTTTGCCGGACATCCCGATGGCCAGCGTGAGGCTGGCGAGAGAGGATGTAGTGATGGGAGCAAAGCGGAGAAGTTTCACGCCGAAGTACCGGCGTGAGGCCGCGCATCTGGTGATCGATACCGGTCGCACGATCGCGGAGGTGGCGCGTGAGATCGGTGTCGGTGACCAGTTGCTGGGCCGGTGGGTAGCGATCGAGCGGTCACGGATGGATGATCCGCCGCCGGCGGTGGATGCCGACGAGCGTGCCGAGTTGGAGCGGCTGCGTCGCGAGGTGGCCGAGCTGCGTATGGACCGTGAGTTCCTAAAAAAAGCAGCAGCCTTCTTCGCTGCGGAGAATTCGTCGCAGAACAAGCGTACGAAGTAATTGATGCGGAGAAGGCTGCTTTCCCTATCGCCCGAGGCGTCGACTTGCTGGGTGTTTCTCGTTCCGGGTTTTATGAATGGCGTCGCCGCCGCGATAGTCCGCCAACAGCCCGGCAGGACCGTCGACGAGTACTGGCCGAGAAGATCGCGGCGTTCCATGACAGTTCCGACGGTGTGTACGGGGCACCGCAGATCACAGCGGATCTTCGTGCTTCCGGTGAGGCCGTATCTCGGAAGACTGTTGCTAAAATCATGCGGCGCAACGGTATTCAGGGAATCAGTCCGCGTCCGTGGAACCCTGTGACGACGATCGTGGACCGGAATCCGCATTCCATTCCCGATCTCGTCGGGCGCCATTTCGACCGCGGTGTGTTGAATATGGTGTGGACATCTGATATCACGTATCTACGCACGAAGTCCGGCGGTTGGCTGTATTTGTGCGCGGTGCGTGATGGCTGTTCACGCCGTGTGATCGGGTACGCGTTTTCTGATACTCTGCACACGGATCTCGTGGAGACCGCTTTTCGGAATGCATTTACGTTTCGGGATCCAGCGACCGGGCCGACAACGAGGGTTATCTTCCATGCCGATCGTGGGTGTCAGTACACGTCGGCGCAGATGGCTGACGTGGCGGCTGAGTTGAACGCTCGGCTCTCTGTGGGCCGGACTGGGGTATGTTGGGACAACGCGCAGCAGGAGAGCTTCTGGTCGACGTTGAAGACCGAGTTCTATGATCGACGCGAGTTCGACACTCACCTACAAGCAATCGCAGCGGTGTCCCGCTGGATCGACGAGGTCTACAACAAACGCCGACGACACAGCTCGCTGGGCAACCTCGATCCGGCGACCTTCGAACGCAACATGATTGACCAAGCGGTCGCAACGGCCGCTTAACCGGTGTCCGGCAAACGGGGTCAACCCCACCGCGCCGGAATCCCCCTCGCGGTCGGCTCATGCGGCAACACGAACTCCCCGCCCGTCGTCTCCGACAGATAATCGA
>NZ_JBNCNR010000056.1:0-1438 GCF_049847065.1 Gordonia sp. DT219
CTGATACTCGCGCTCGCCGCGTGCACAACACCCAACACCACGCCAACTCCGTCGGCATCTCCTTCGACCTATGCGCCGCCGTGGTTTCTGCACATCACCAGGTACTGGGTACCCACTCGCGCGCTGGATCTCACGAGCCGCGACGCCACCTTCATCCGGGCCTTAACTGAATCCGACGGTATTGCTCGCCTCAGCTCAGCCCATGCCTCGGTGGCATATCCCGGCTACGTTCACGCTCGAGAACTGCATCCTCTAAAACTCGAACCGAGAAGGGACCCCACTTCCGCCCGCCCGCTCGCCCGAACCTCACGATTCATCGGTGCCTTCCACAGTGACGGGAATACCGCGACAGCCACAATCTGCGTTCCCGGTCCAGGCTGGAGCGGCGAAGTCCTCACCTACCGGCGCACCGGGACCCCGCCGCCGGCCAACCAGCATGGTCAACACTGGTATCCCATCCACAACGTCTTCGGCGACTGGCAAGTCCTCAACGACACCGAACCCGCCACCGACCAACCACCCAGCCTCGCCGTACGCCAATGCGCATCCGCCCGCATCCCCGAACAATCCAACCCACCCAACAGCCCCGGCTGGTCCTGGGAACCCGACCCCGGCGCATGACACACCAAACCCGCCCAGCGCGAACACTTCTCACAGCATCAACACTCACGATGCTGATACTCGCGCTCGCCGCATGCACAACACCCAACACCACGCCAACTCCCCCAACGTCTCCGTCGGCGTACGCACCTCCGTGGTTTCTGCACATCACGATGTATTGGGTTCCCACTCCCGCACTGGATCTCATGAGCGCCGACGCCACTTTCATCCGAGCCGTATCTGAATCCGACGGAATAGCGTGGCTCAGCGCAGCCCACGCCTCAGTGGGATATCCCGGCTACGTTCACGCCAGGCAACTGCATCCCCTCAAATTCGAACCTAGAAAGGATCCCAACTTCGCCCGTCCGCTGGCTCAAAGCTCGCATTTCATCGGCGGCTTCCATAGTGACGGAAATACAGCGACAGCCACGATTTGCGAAACTGGCCCCGGCTGGAGCGGCGAAGTCCTCACCTACCGGCGCACCGGGGCCCCGCCGCCGGCCAACCAGCACGGCCCGCACTGGTATCCGATTCACAACGTCTTCGGCGACTGGCAAGTTGTCAACGACACCGATCCCGATTTCGACCAGCCACCGAGCCTCGCCGTACGCCAATGCGCAGCCGCCCACATCCCCGAACAAACCAACGCACCCAACAGCCCCGGCTGGTCCTGGAGTCCGAACCCCGGCGCATGACACACCAAACCCGCCGAGCGCGAACACTTCTCACAGCATCAGCATTCACGATGCTGATAATCGCGCTAGCCGCATGCACAACACCCAACACCACGCCAACTCCCTCGGTCTACGCGCCTCCATGGTTCCTCCACTTCACCACC
>NZ_JBNCNR010000057.1:0-1401 GCF_049847065.1 Gordonia sp. DT219
GAGGCGTTGCCGGTGTTTTGGCAGGGGCCGGTGTGTGGTGATGAGCATGTGGCGGAGTTTGGTGGTGTGGTGCCGGAGGTGTTGTTCAAGTTGTGGCGGCGGGTGGGGTTTTCGGGGTTTTTGGATGGTGCGATGTGGTTGGTGGATCCGTTGGAGTGGGCGGCTGCGTCGGAGGAGATGTTGCGGGGTGTGAGGGTGTCGTTTTTGGAGCCGGGTTCGTTGTTGGTGCCGGTGGCGCGGAGTGCGTTTGGGGAGGTGTGGTTTTGGAGTGCGGGGTGTGGGGTGTGTTTGTCGTTGCGCCCGGCCGATGGTACTCAATGGGAGGATCTTATGGAGTCGGCGCGGACGCGGCCGGAGGTGGCGACTTTCTCATGGTTTGCCACGATGGGAGTAGATGAGATGAATCTGTGGGATCGGCATGGTGATGGGTTGTTTGAGCAGGCGTTGGCGGCGTATGGGCCGGTGGGGCCGGATGAGTGTTATGGGTTTGTGCCGTCGATTCTGTTGGGTGGTCCGGCGGAGGTAAGCCATATTCAGAAGGTGAAGGTGCGTGAGCATTTGTTTGTGTTGGATAAGATTCGTCGGGGTGAGTTCACGGCGGAGGTGGGTCCTCGAGCGACGGAGACATCGACTGTCTCCGAGCTTGGTAGCGGCGGTGACGGATCGTCTGCTGCGATCGCCGATGTGGAGTCAAGGATTGTCGCTCTGATCGCTGACCTGGCCTCTGCGGAGGGAGGGCAGTCGTGGGTGGCTGCGGTTGGCACCTCGGTGAAGGATTCGCAGGGCCTATACGCCCATGCGGTTGCGTTGTACACACCGACGGGAGCGCGAAGGATAGTGTTGTTAGTTCATGAGGAACTCAATCGGCGATTGTGGCAAATGACCGGAGAGTTGGCAGAGTTGCAGGGGTGGCGATGGGAGGGATTGAAGGTGACGGTGTTTTCTGGCGGGCGGTCTGAGATAGTGTATTCGTACGATCCGGTTGAGGCGATGGGGTGGACATCGGAAATAGAGGGCGGTGTGACGCGTGCAGAGTTGCCGAATGTCTTGCGTCCGCGCGGGTTATAAGACCGGGTGGTTCCCGATCCATCCCCTATGATATATCGCCCACCCGATATTGGTCATTCAGAGGCGATCGTCATTAGCTTGGGTACGGGGATTTCGGAGCTAGATAAGGGACGTAAGGGTCCCGGCGGCGCCGATCGACTATTGGGATTCACAGATGCGATTAGTGACATGTTCGCGGGCGCAAGAAGCCCACATAACGAGGTGGCCTATGCGAGGATGCCGTCTTCGGTCGAACACGGTGGACCGTCGTCTTCTTGTCTGATCAGAAGGAGGTTCGGTATGGCGCCGCGGGATTTGGATGAGTTGGTGGACTGGTTTGCGCGGACGAAACCG
>NZ_JBNCNR010000058.1:0-1178 GCF_049847065.1 Gordonia sp. DT219
GAACTCACCATCACGGCCGAACGAGAGGACCACGAGTGACCGCCAATCCCGAGAATCGCATCCTCGATCACAACCTCGGCCAGCCGGCGTGCCCGCACGAGTGCGGCTCCGAATGGCACGGGCTTCCGCACGCACTCTGCCCCGGATCGGATGTCGATGGGCCTGTGCGGCCGAGTCGCTGGGCGGTCCCAGATGACCCGTGGACCGTCGGAGGTTGGATTGACGAGCCTGTCGGCGATATGGTCGAACAATTCAGCGGGTTCGCCATTCACGCCCGAGGCGCATTCCAGCAGACGAGCGCGCTACTACTCATGAACGCGAACCGGCCCTCTCTCGCCGAGGTCGGTGATTCGGAGGACGATCCCCGGCAACGGGCGCTACCTCGGCCATCCACCACTCCGCCCATGTGGGCGGTACGCAGCGACGGGAGGCGGAGATGACCGAGTCATACCTCACCCGCGCCGAGATCGACCACCTCGCACACCAGCTCGCCAAGCTGCCCGGCCTCGAAGCCGAACTCGCAGTCGCGGTCACCGGACTCCGGCGCGGCACACCCGTGCGCAGATCGGTGCCAAGATCGAAGCCGCCCTACTCGATCGAGATGCAGAGCCTCATCGACGACCTGCGCAACACCCTCGTCGCCGTCATCCGAGACCTGTGCGAGCAGCGCAACATCGACGGGCACAACATCGGCAACAGCATCGCCGGCATGGGGAAATGGCTGCACGACAACCGCTTCGGATTGCAGCTCATCGAGTCCGGAGAGGAGTCGTTCAACGACGTGTGCGATGTGATCGGCAGGTGCGAGCGGGCCGTCTCCTGGTCGGAGTTCGACCACACCGTGAGCCCCGAGCGGGTAGCTGCCGCGAACCGGCAGATCGTTACCGGCCCGCAGGTCGAGAAGTTGGCCCGCAAGCTAGGCGATACCGGCAAGGGGCTCAACCGAAAGCGGGTGACGTACCTGCGCAACCGTGGGTTGCTCAAGGGGTGGCAGGACAAGCCGAACGAGGACCAACACCCAGATGCTCCATCGCCCGAGTGGAAGTACCGGCTGGGCGATGTGCTGGATGCGCACGAGAAGGCGAACACCTACCCGCGCAGGACTCGCGTGGAGAAGTGACCGCGACATTATCCGGCCTCGTGTTAGACTCGCGCTAGCGACCACCATCCCCGGACAC
>NZ_JBNCNR010000059.1:0-1115 GCF_049847065.1 Gordonia sp. DT219
TTGAATATGTTGTAGGGTTGGGTATGGCACGCACTGGACGCCCAAAAGCCGCTTTGACGTTGACCGACGAGGAGCGTGAACAGTTGGCGCGTTGGGCTCGGCGGCGAACCTCGTCGCAAGCGCTGGCGTTGCGATCGAGGATTGTGCTTGGGTGCGCAGAAGGGTTGAGCAACAAGGATGTTGCGGCCAGGGTGGGTGTGTCGCAGCCGACGGTCGGCAAATGGCGGTCCCGGTTCATTGACAGTCGCCTGGATGGGTTGGTCGATGATCCGCGACCGGGTAGGCCGGCGACGGTCACCGTCGACCAGGTCGAAGACGTGGTGATCTCGACGTTGGAGACGACACCGGCCAATGCCACTCATTGGTCACGGAAGAAGATGGCCGAGCGGACCGGGCTGAGCAAGTCGACGATCGGTCGGATCTGGAAGACGTTCGAGATCAAGCCGCACCGGGCTGAGGGGTTCAAACTATCCAACGATCCGCTGTTCGTCGAGAAGGTCTACGACGTCGTCGGGCTGTATCTGAACCCACCCGAGCATGCAGTGGTCCTCAGCGTCGACGAGAAGTCTCAAGTGCAGGCGTTGGGCCGGTCGCAGCCGGCGTTTCCGATGATGCCGGGGATGCCGGAGAAACGCACCCACGACTACATTCGCAACGGGACGACAAGTCTTTTCGCGGCGTTCAATGTCGTTGACGGCACCGTGATCTCGGCGACGCACCGCAGGCATCGAGCCGTCGAATTCAAGAAGTTCCTGGCCAAGATCGACGCTGAAGTTCCCGACGGGCTCGACGTGCATCTCGTGTGCGACAACTACGGCACCCACAAGCACCCCACGATCGCCACCTGGCTGGCCAAGCATCCGCGATTCCACATGCATTTCACCCCGACCTACTCGTCATGGCTCAACCAGGTCGAGCGGTTCTTCGCCGAGGTCACTCGGGACTTACTGCAACGCTCACACCATCGCAGTGTCCAGGCACTGGAGAAAGACCTCCGCCAATGGGTCGCAGCATGGAACGAGAACCCGAAACCATTCATGTGGACCAAGACCGCCGAAGAGATACTCGAATCCCTCGGCAGACTTCTAAAACGAATTAACGGCGCGGGACACTAG
>NZ_JBNCNR010000060.1:0-984 GCF_049847065.1 Gordonia sp. DT219
TTGCTGTCTCGAGCCAAGTGGAACGCCGATGACATTCGCGACGACTTGCGCACGATGGTCGTCGACGCATTCGCCGAACCTGATGCGGTACTCGTCGTCGACGAGACCGGCGATCTGAAGAAGGGCACGAAAACCGTGGGCGTGCAACGCCAATACTCTGGCACGGCCGGGCGTGTCGAGAACTGCCAGGTCGCCGTCTACATGACCTACACCAGTTCCAAAGGACACGCCTTGATCGATCGTGCCCTGTATATGCCCAAATCGTGGTGCGATGACACCGATCGATGCGCGGACAGCGGCGTGCCCGCCGACGTGGGTTTTGCCACCAAACCGGCACTGGCCGCCACACTGATCAGCCGAGCCCTCGACGCCGAGGTACCAGCCCGGTGGGTAGCCGGCGACGAAGTGTACGGCGCCGATCCCGACCTGCGAAACATGTTGCATCAGCGGCAGATCGGGTATGTCCGGGCTGTCGGCAGCAACCGCACAGTACCGACCGCGGCCGGCGACGACGTGGCCGTCGCCACGATCACCGCCGATCTTCCCGCGGCGGCGTGGCAGACCCTGTCGGCCGGTGTCGGTACCAAAGGTGACCGACTGTACTCGTGGGCGTGGGTCGCATCGGTCGAAGCTGTCGACACCGGGCAGTGTTCGATCCTGATCCGCCGCAACGACACCACCGGAGAACTGGCCTACTACCGCTGCTACAGTCCGCGTCCGGTCTGCCTGGCCGAGCTGGTGCGGGTGGCCGGGCGGCGCTGGACGGTCGAAGAATCCTTCCAGACGAGTAAAGGATTGACCGGCCTGGATCAGCATCAAGTCCGGACCTGGACATCCTGGCACCGTTGGACGATCCTGGTCATGCTCGCCCACGCGTTCCTGGCGGTGACCACCGCCGCTCAGCGTTCCCTCGAGCACCGCAATCCTCAACTAATCCGCTTGAGCGTCAACGAATTCCGTCGACTGTTCATCACGCTCATCCTC
>NZ_JBNCNR010000061.1:0-867 GCF_049847065.1 Gordonia sp. DT219
CGAACCTTGTCGACCATCGACCCGGCCCACTGAATCATGTGGAACATGTCCAAGCACTGCACCGCCTCCGGTGCCTGCTCGGTGATCACCGACCAGATCCACTCGGCCCCATCAGCAGAAACCTTCTCGATGCATGCGGTGCGCTCGGGCCCCAACGCGTCGAAGAACCGGCGCACCGTAGCGCTGTCGCGGCCCTCGGCCGCCCACACGACCAGCCCGGTGTCATGGTTGATGACCACCGTCAGGTAGCGGTGTCCCTTGCGGTAGGCGATCTCATCGATCCCGATGTTGACCAGCCCTTCCAGACGGTCCACGCCGGCGAAATGCTCATCGACGACCCGCTCCACGATCGCCGAGACGGTGCGCCAGGCCACCCGCGTGAACTCGGCGACCGCCGAGATCGTCGAGTGCGCGGCCAGCCACGCCACCATGTCATCAAACGCGCGCGTGAACCGGGTGCGCGCACGAGCCCACGGCACCGCCTCGGTCACCACACCGTGCTCCTCGCAGCGCACGCGCCGCAACGACGCCCGCAGCACGCACTGGCGGCCGGCGACATCAAGATGACGCCACCGACGTGCGGTCGGCGCCTGGTCATAGCCCGGGCAGCGGCGCCCACACTCCGCGCACCGCGACCGGGCCCGGGCATACGCACGCACATCGACCACCAGCACCTCCCGGCCATCGATCTCCTCGAACGACACGTCCTCCACGACCGCTGGGATCGACAACACCTTCTGCACTACACTGGGCACGCGCAACGCCGGACTCCTTCAGGTCTAGTCTTCGCAAACCAAACCTTAAGCGAGACACCGGCGTTGCGCCCTACGCCACGCTCAAACCACCCACACCTACATCACAAGAGCC
>NZ_JBNCNR010000062.1:0-848 GCF_049847065.1 Gordonia sp. DT219
ATGCACCACACCCCGCACCGGCTCCCGATCCACCACCAACACCAACGCATCAAACAACCACAAAGGTACCGGAAAATCACGACGAAACTCCTCCACTACATCATCGAATCGCTCCATATCCGTCATCGAGATTTCGGTCGGCCGACCGTAGATCTCCTCGCACCCCACCCACGCCGTATCCGTGCCGGCGCTATGGCCAGGGCTGAAATGCTCAATCGACATATATCGATCCCACGGCCCCTCTGCCAGGTGCCCGGTGGCATTCACCACAATCTCCGCAAGCTCCGAACCCAATTCGCGTAACAGATCTTCCAACTCAGCCATCAATGTACGCTCCTCTCTGCTGCCGCAACCATCGCCAGAATCTGCTTCTTCAAGTACTGGCGCTTATAGCCCTGCGATGAGTTATTAGCGAATTTCTGCTTCAGTTTGACATCCTTGAGTAACACGTTTGACTTCGCCGAGTACGCCTTGCCGATGACCGAAATCTTTTCCGGCCTCTCCCCCACAACTGGCGCTTTCAGCTTAATCGCGACATCTATGCGCGCCCCGTATCGGGCGAAGTCGGACCGCTCGTTTTCCATCACCCGATACGGCACCATGTTGAAATGCCCGTCCTGGGCGAACATGTTGCGCAACCCCTGGGCCAGCACGAACCGGAACCCGAACACATGCCCACCCTGATCGCCCTCGAACACCTCCTGCACCCCCTGCCCCGACGCAGCAATCCGCTGCGCGGTTACTTCCGCCGACGGCCGATCCACCCGATCGAACACCTCACCGATCACCACCTTGCCACCCACCGGCACCTCCAACCCGTTCTCCCCGACCGCCGTGATCAACGTCAA
>NZ_JBNCNR010000063.1:0-840 GCF_049847065.1 Gordonia sp. DT219
ATCGGTGAGGTGTTTGATCGGGTGGATCGGCCGTCGGCGGAGGTGTCCGCGCAGCGGATTGCTGCGTCGGGGCAGGGGGTGCAGGAGGTGTTCGAGGGTGATCAGGGTGGGCATGTGTTCGGGTTCCGGTTCGTGCTGGCCCAAGGGTTGCGCAACATGTTCGCCCAGGACGGGCATTTCAATATGGTGCCGTATCGGGTGATGGAAAACGAGTGGTCCGACTTCGCCCGATACGGAGCGCGGGTGGCGGTGGAGATCGATCTGGATGCGCCGATCGTGGGAGGGAGGCCTAGCACGGTGAAAGTCGATGGAGAAGCGTACTCGGCCAGGACTGGACGTCTCCTCCGTGAGGCTCACTTCGAAAACATATTCCGCAATGACGGTTCACAGTCGTATCAAAGGCGATTCTTTAAACGGAAAATTATTGAGCTGCTAGATCACGCAGATCGGAGTGACGGTTAGTGGACGAGGTTGAGGACATGTTGCGTCGAGTTGGTATGTATTTGGCGCGGAACGTCGTTAATTCTGGTGGTCCGCTGTTTGACGGGGACTGGGATACATATATGCTAATCAAGCACTTTTCTCCTGGCCATATTTCCGGTACTAGGTCGGCTTTCCTTGGTGGAGAGTACGTAAACGACAGATCGATCAAACTGTCGAAGAGTGCCAGAAACGTTATCGATGATTATATTGAAGAGTTTAGGATAAATTTTCCGGTACCTTTGTGGTTGTTTGATGCGTTGGTGTTGGTGGTGGATCGGGAGCCGGTGCGGGGTGTGGTGCATGTGGTGTGTGGTGATGTGGCGGCGGGGTTTGAGGCGTCGATGGCGACGGCGGGGC
>NZ_JBNCNR010000064.1:0-821 GCF_049847065.1 Gordonia sp. DT219
GATGAGGCGTTCGCGCAGGTGTCGATCACCAATGATGCGGTTGGGCATGTGAATATCGAGGCGTGTGTGCCCGCCCATGTCGGGGTGTTTCTGCGGGATCGGATCGCGGCGTTGATCGGGTTGCGGGTGTGCCGTAATGATCGGCGCACGCTCGGACAGCAGCGGGTGGCGGCCCTGGCCGAGTTGACGGGGGTTCCGGGTGCCCGTCTGTCGTGTACGTGTGGTCGGGATGGGTGCGCGCGGGCGGCGAAAGACCCCGACACCGAGCCGGTCGATGAGACTCCGGCCGATGAGACCGCAGCGGAGACCCCGGCGGATGCGGCTGAGGCCGCCGAGTGGGATTCGCAGCTACCGGTACCTGTCGATGCCGACGCACCTGCCGACGACAGCAACCCTGACGACGCTCCTCCTGCCGAGGACATCCCGGCGCCGATCGTGGTTCCGTCGCCGATGATCACCCCGGATGCTCCGGCGTTCACGCTGGTGGCGGATTCGGCGGGGGTGGTGGTGCCGCGGTTGCGGGGGTATGGGGTGATTGATCCGGTGTTGGCGGGGGAGTTGGCGCCGTTGGCGACCCGTGTCGAGGTGTCGGAGGCGGTGCGGCAGATTGCGGCGCGGTTGGTGGAGTCGATTGCTGATCGGTCCCTGGCGCCGCCGTGGGATCCGAGTGGGCATGGTGGGCATGCCACGGCACCGCCGGGTGCGTTGCGGTATCGGCCGTCGGCGCGGGTGCGGGCGGAGGTGTTGGGTACCGATCTGTGGTGTCGGTTCCCGTACTGCGGCATGCCTGCGGAGGCGTGTGAACTCGACCATGTGGTGGC
>NZ_JBNCNR010000065.1:0-757 GCF_049847065.1 Gordonia sp. DT219
GTGTTGGCCCAGGGGTTGCGCAACATGTTCGCCCAGGATGGGCATTTCAATATGGTGCCGTATCGGGTGATGGAAAATGAGTGGTCTGATTTCGCGCGGTACGGGGCGCGGGTGGAGGTGGAGATCGATCTGGATGCGCCGGTTGTGGGGGAGAGACCGGATGTGATTTCCGTGCGCGGTAAAGCGTACTCGGCAAGATCGGATGTCTTGCTACAAAAGGTTAAGATAAACGATATATTTCGTAATGACTCATCGCAGCAGTATAAGCGTCAGTACTTTAAGAAGGAGATTCTGGCGATGGTTGCAGCAGCAGAGCGAGGCGAGAGTTGATGGCTGAGTTGGAAGATCTGTTACGCGAATTGGCTTCGGAGCTTGCGGACATAGTGGTGAATTCCACCGGAAGTTTGTCGGAGGGGCCGTGGGATCGGTATATGACTGTTGATCATTTCAGTCCTGGTCACAAAGTCGGCACCGAAGCGGTGTGGGTGGGGAGCGAGGAGATTGTCGATCGCTCGGCCGACATCTCTATGCAGGATTTTAAGCTACTTAACCGGCGGGTGCGGGAGTTTCGTCGTGATTTTCCGGTTCCTTTGTGGTTGTTTGATGGGTTGGTGTTGGTGGTGGATCGGGAGCCGGTGCGGGGTGTGGTGCATGTGGTGTGTGGTGATGTGGCGGCGGGTTTTGAGGCGTCGATGGCGACGGCGGGGCAGGTGCAGGATCGGGCGGCGGCGATGTTTTTGGGGCTGTCGGAGCCGTC
>NZ_JBNCNR010000066.1:0-724 GCF_049847065.1 Gordonia sp. DT219
CGCAACATGTTCGCCCAGGATGGGCATTTCAATATGGTGCCGTATCGGGTGATGGAAAACGAGTGGTCTGATTTCGCCCGGTACGGGGCGCGGGTAGAGGTGGAGATTACCTTAGGTGCGGATAGAGTGGGTGAGAGACCGAGCCTTGTGGCGGTTACTGGACATGCATATTCGGCAAACAGCGGACGACTGTTGCGTCAGGTCGAATTTGATAAGTTCTTCCGCAATGGATCTTTGCAATCATATCAACGCAAATACTTCAAGAAGCAAATTGTAAATATGGTAGAAGCGGCAGATCGAGGTAGGTAACAATGCGACCGATAGAGGATATACTGCGCGACCTCGGTGTAGAGTTTGCATCAATTATTGCAAATTCGAGTGGCTATTTGTTCGACGGGCCTTGGGATACTTTTGTGATGATTCAGCACTATTCTTCCGGGCAAGTTTCAGGTACGCGAGCCGCATTCGTAGGCGGCGAGCAAATTGTCGACAGGCCGACAAATATCAAGATGATGGACATGTTGAAAATTCACGATCATGTTGAGCTGTTTCGTCGTGATTTTCCGGTTCCTTTGTGGTTGTTTGATGCGTTGGTGTTGGTGGTGGATCGGGAGCCGGTGCGGGGTGTGGTGCATGTGGTGTGTGGGGATGTGGCGGCGGGGTTTGAGGCGTCGATGGCGACGGCGGGGCAGGTGCAGGATCGGGCGGCGGCGATGTTTTTGGG
>NZ_JBNCNR010000067.1:0-678 GCF_049847065.1 Gordonia sp. DT219
CAGGGGTTGCGCAACATGTTCGCCCAGGATGGGCATTTCAATATGGTGCCGTATCGGGTGATGGAAAACGAGTGGTCCGACTTCGCCCGGTACGGGGCGCGGGTAGAGGTCGAGATTAAACTGAAAGCACCAGTTGTGGGCGAGCGGCCGGAAAAGATTTCGGTCCGAGGTGAGGCATACTCGGCGAAGTCAAACATTCTGCTCAAAAAAGTGGAACTGAAACAGAAATTCGCTAATGACTCGTCCGCGCGATATAAGCGACAATACTTTAAGAAGGATATTTTGGCGATGGTTGCGGCAGCAGAGAGAGGCGTACATTGATGGCTGAGTTGGAAGATCTGTTACGCGAATTGGGTGGGGAGCTTGCGGAGATTGTGGTGAATGCCACCGGGCGCCTGGCGGAGGGGCCGTGGGACAGGTATATGAAAGTGGACCATTTCAGTCCAGGTCACAGAGTAGGTACACATGCGGTATGGGTGGGCGGCGAGGAGATTGTTGATCGGTCGACTCGAATCTCGATGATGGATATGAAGCGATTCGATGCCGTGGTGGAGGAGTTTCGTCGTGATTGTCCGGTTCCTTTGTGGTTGTTTGATGCGTTTGTCGGCGACGCGTGAATACTGACCCCCAGGCGACGGGTGAAAGTTGACCCCCCTTGACACTCGGGAGGGTGATTTC
>NZ_JBNCNR010000068.1:0-649 GCF_049847065.1 Gordonia sp. DT219
GGCTCTTCGAGGTTAGCCGGGCACTGCTCAGCAATGGAATTGGATGTTGGCCCGCTGGGCGCGGGTGCAGTGGAATCGTATCCGGCGGCGTGAGTTTTCGGTATTGCGGAATCCGCAGGCGACGCGTTTGACCTGTTTGACAAGCCGGTTGTAGCCCTCGGTGCGGGCGTTGGTGATCCCGGTACGCAGGAACGCCAACACTGCCGGCCACCAGGTTTCGATCGTGGAAGCCAGCCGGGCGACCTCGGGGATGTTGGCGTCGGCGCACCAGGTGTAGAACGAGTAGAGCTTGTCGCGGATCTCAGCATCCTCGGCTCCGTGATGTGCGAGGGAAAGAAGTTGGCGCAGTTCTTCTTTGGCGATGTAGGCGACGATGATCTCGTGAGTGGGGTCGCTGTCGATCAGCGCATTCCACATCTTCGCAAAAGACTTGGGAGACAGTCGTTCATGCGCCGTCAACAGTCGCCGCCGGTTTGCCCATTCCGGGTCCCGGGCGCGGCCCCGACGGCCATGAGCGTCGAAGGTCACCCGGCGGCGGACCGCGGTCACCATGTCGTTGGCGAGTTTGACCAGGTGGAAGTGATCGACCACCACTTGCGCGTTCGGCAGCAACTCGGTGGTGACCGCTGCCGCGTACGCCGCCGACGGA
>NZ_JBNCNR010000069.1:0-633 GCF_049847065.1 Gordonia sp. DT219
TAGCCGCATGCACAACACCCAACACCACGCCAACTCCCTCGGTCTACGCGCCTCCATGGTTCCTCCACTTCACCACCTACTGGATACCCACCCCTGCGCTCGATCTCATGAGCCCCGACGCCACCTTCATCCGCGCCGTAAACGACTCGACCTACATCGCAATGGAATCCGGATCACAAGGCGCACGAGCCGCATACCCGGGCTTCTTACACGCCAGCGAGTTCCATCATCCTCCACCGCATATAGGCGGTGGCACCGACGATCCCACGCAGCCGCTACCCCCCAGCAACGGCGCGCTCTTCATCGGCGCTTTTCACAGTGACGGGAATATCGCGACAGCCACAATCTGCGTTCCGGGCCCCGCATGGACCGGGGAAGTGTTGACTTACCGGCGCACGGGAACCCCGCCCCCAGCCAATCAACACGGCCCGCACTGGTACCCGATTCACAATGTCTTCGGCGACTGGCAAGTCCTCAACGACATCGGGACCGATTTCAACCAGCCACCCAGCCTCGCCGTACGCCAATGCGCAGCCGCCCACATCCCCGAACCAGTCAGCCCACCCAACAGCCCCGGCTGGTCCTGGAATCCGAACCCCGGCGCATGACACACCAAACACGCCGAGCGCGAAC
>NZ_JBNCNR010000070.1:0-625 GCF_049847065.1 Gordonia sp. DT219
TTCGCCCAGGATGGGCATTTCAATATGGTGCCGTATCGGGTGATGGAAAACGAGTGGTCTGATTTCGCCCGGTACGGAGCGCGGGTGAAGGTGGAGATCAATCTGGAAGCGCCAGTTGTGGGGGAGAGGCCGGTAAAGATTTCGGTCTTGGGCAAGGCGTATTCGGCGAAGTCGAACGTTCTGCTCGAAGACGTAGACCTGAGCCACGTCTTCGCGAATGATTCATCGCAAACGTATGAGCGCGAGTATTTCAAGAAGGAGATTCTGGCGGTGGTGGCTGAAGCCGAGAAAGGTGAGAGTTGATGGCTGAGTTGGAGGATCTGTTACGGGCGCTGGGTATGGAGCTTGCGGAGATCGTGGTGAATACGAAGGGTGATTTGTCGGAAGGTCCGTGGGATAGATATCTGTCGATTGATCATTTCAGTCCTGGCCATATAGTGGGTACACGCGCGGCGTGGGTGGGCGGTGACCGGATCCGTGGTCGGTCGACTGGGCTGTCGATGCAGGACTTTACGCGCGTCAGCAAGGTAGTGGAGCAGTTTCGTCGCGATTTTCCGGTTCCTTTGTGGTTGTTTGATGCGTTGGTGTTGGTGGTGGATCGGGAGCCGGTGCGGGGTGTGGTGCA
>NZ_JBNCNR010000071.1:0-621 GCF_049847065.1 Gordonia sp. DT219
GCGTCCGCAGATGGCGAGCAGGCGGGCCAGGCGGGCTTCGACGCGTGACGGTTCAGTGGTCACGTCGATGTCGGCGTCGTCGGGGGTGATGATGTCGACGACGTCGTAGCCACCGGTGCTGCCGGCCGGCAACGGTGTACCCGTATCGGGTGGGTCTGGTGGTTGCCGGTGGATTTTGGCACGCACCTTCGCGAGCCCGGCGGTGAAGTCGGGCCCGACGTCGGGCAGTTTGTTGACCCGTTTCGGGTGAGGTGGGGCACCGGGGGCGGCGTTGCGCCGCCACCAGCAGCGTCCCGCGAGGGGTCCGTCCCGGTAGATGCCGGTGGTGTACTGACCGAGGCGGTCACCGACCATCCGGTTGTGTTTCGGGCAGGCGGGGGCGAGGTCGTCGATGTTGGTGAGCCCGCCCTTCGCATAATCCAGGGTGGCGTGGTGGATTTCCGAATGCGCGGCCGGTTGCGAACACCCGGGGTGCGAGCACACTTGTCCGTCGGGTTTGGCGAACAGGGCGATGCGTTGCCCGCGGCTGGCCAGCCGGGCACGCCCCAAATACAGGGGCACGGTGGTGTGCTCACCGAAGACCGCCAACCAGGGTTGCGCGTCGGCAGCCAACCGGATGAC
>NZ_JBNCNR010000072.1:0-612 GCF_049847065.1 Gordonia sp. DT219
CCGAGTCCGAGGACGATGGCGTCGGCGTGGTCGAGGGATATCGCACCGTCGACGGTATGTGTGCGGAGGCCGTCGATATCGGTGGCAGTGCCGACGCGGACGAGTCGGCCGGCAACAGCCGGCGCGATTCCCATGGTGATCAACAGTTGTCGTACCGAGCGGCCTTGGGGTGCGGTCATCTTGAGGCGGTCGAACTCACCGGTCAGGGTGGCCGCGTAGTGATCGAGCATGTTGCGCAACACGATCAGCTGCTGCATTGCCGCGAACGCCTCTCGGGAGGTGATATCCGCACGGAAGGTGCGGTCGTCGAGTTGGGCGATGAGGTCCGCGAACAGTTCAGCCGAAAGCTCTGCGAAATGAGTGGTGTCGTCGATCATGGATTCCCCCCGGGATGATCTTGCGATGACTCCAGTGTAGCAGAATATTCGTTCGACGCGCAAGTGTTCGCGGGTTAATCCACAAGGGCTGCAACCAGTTTCGTCACACCGGTGAACTGCTGCCACAGCGGTGAACGACTTTCCCTGCGGTGAACAGTGGCTCTTGTGATGTAGGTGTGGGTGGTTTGAGCGTGGCGTAGGGCGCAACGCCGGTGTCTCGCTTAAGGTTTGGTTT
>NZ_JBNCNR010000073.1:0-603 GCF_049847065.1 Gordonia sp. DT219
GGGCATGGCTGATGCTACGTCGTTGTTGTTGGGTCTGGAAGGACTCGAGGTCAGGGCGGTCACTCGACTGGCCGATCTTTCTCGGGTGGTGGATGTGGTGACCGCCGATCCGGGGGCTGCGAGGTGCCCGGACTGTAAGGCAGTCTCGTCGTCGGTGAAGGGCCACGCAGTCACCCGGCCCCGCGATATCCAGTACGGCGACCATCCAATCACGTGGTGTTGGAACAAAACACGGTACTACTGCCGGAACCGGTCGTGTGAGCGGCGCTCGTTCACCGAATCGATCGCACAGGTGCCGCGACGACGTCGTACCACGACCCGGCTGCGCACTCAGATCGGCCGCAGTATCGGTGAGGCGGCGCGTTCGGTAGTCGAGGTCGCCGCCGCGGCGGGCGTGTCGTGGCCGACCGCGCACACCGCGTTCGTTGAACACGCCAAGACCGTGTTGACCGACCCAGAACCGGTACGAGTCCTCGGGATCGACGAAACCCGCCGCGGCAAGCCCCGCTGGACTCGCGACAAGGATGGCGCCGCTGGATACGCGTGGACCCGTGGGACACCGGGTTCGTCGATCTCGGTGGCAATCAGGGCTTGTTGGGGCAG
>NZ_JBNCNR010000074.1:0-593 GCF_049847065.1 Gordonia sp. DT219
GTGTGTGGTCGTTGGTGGGTTCGGGTGGTGTGGTGGGGGAGGAGGTGTGGTCGATGTTGGATGCGGCGTGTGAGGTGGCGCGGGTGCAGTTTGCGCGGGCGTCGTTGCCGAAGGGAGAGCATCGGTTGTCGTTTTCTGTGTTGGGTCGGGAGTTTGAGACGGGGTCGTCGGGTCCGAATCCGCGGACGATGGCGCCGGATTGGTTGGATGCGTTGTGGTTGGGGTTGGTGGCGCGGGATCGTGGGTTGTTGGATGTGTTGCGGGGTTTCGAGGTGGAGTGGATGCGGGCGTCGGTGGGTGTGGGGGCGTGGGTGGAGCCGGTGGCGGTGGAGTGGGCGCGGGCGTGGCAGATGTTGTTGCGGGGTGAGCGGGGTGAGCCGGTGGCGCAGCAGGTGTTGGAGGTGATGCGGTTGACCGATACGGAGGGGTTGGATCGGAGTTCGGCTGAGGCGATGTTGCAGACGATTTGGCCGTCGGTGCGGTTGTTGTGGGATGTGGTGTCGGGGAGCCGTAGTGAGTTTCGGGGTGATGTGCGGACGGCGTTGGAGGGGAATAAGGAGTTCTTTACGCGGCCGGTGGAGAATCGGGTGCGT
>NZ_JBNCNR010000075.1:0-540 GCF_049847065.1 Gordonia sp. DT219
AGCGGAGCTGCCGATGGGGTGGTTCGGGTCAGTCCGCGCGAGGGTGTGACCAACAAGGAGGGGATCACCGAACCGATCATTGTCGTAATGGAGGCGAAAGGCCCACACGCAACGTTGGGACACCGGAAGGGAGTTGGGCGTAACTCGGCGAGGCACTATCAACAGGGGCGTCGGGAATATCTCGAATCGGTCCTCGCGGCCATGGGGGAAAGGGGAGATGCAACGCAGCTGGGGCTGGCGCTGACGATTAAAGACGCGATGAAATTCGGTAGCCTGCGCTACGAGTTGGTGCAGGCGAGAGTCGACAAAAATGGATCGTATTCAGGATATCGGCATCGAGAGTTCGATATCCGGCCGACGGTGAAACGCGGTATCGTAAATGAGAAGGATGGAGATTCTGGCTGATGGTGAATATTGATCGGTGGCATGAGTGGGACCCGGCTTATGTGACGATGAGGCTTGATGGGGCTCGACGCTCTCTTGACGTCTCCTTGACGATGGACCGTCCGTGGAATAGCGACCGGATTCATTATCTTCGGG
>NZ_JBNCNR010000076.1:0-538 GCF_049847065.1 Gordonia sp. DT219
CGGTTTGCGGAGGGGGTTCGGGAGTTGGCGTCGGATGAGGATGGAACGTGGCAGGCGGTGGTGTGCACGCTGGTGCGTTACGAGGGTGGTTACGAGTTTGCGTTGTCGACGGTGATTTACACGCCTGCGGGCGCGTGGCGTGTGGTGATGTTGATTCATCAGGCGGTGAATCGCCGGTTACGTGATCTGGGGGAGGTGATTGTTGATCGGGATCCTGAGTGGTGGGGAATGAAGGTATCGATTTTTGCTGGTGGCCGGTTTGAGGTGGAATATTTGTTTGATGAGTTGGAGGCGTTGGGGTGGACGTCGGAGATAGAGGGCGGGGTGTCGCGTGCTGAATTGCCGGATGTTTTGCGTCCGGAGGGGTTGTGAGGCTGGCGGATTGGCTGATGGTGGTTGTGCCGTGTGGTAGGCCGGGTTGTTCTCGGGTGCGAATGACGTCGCTGGCAGCGGGATCGTAGCGGTGTCCGGGTGGCTGAAAGTTGAGAGATGGAGATTCTGGCTGATGGTGGATATTGAGCGGTGGCATGAGTGGGAT
>NZ_JBNCNR010000077.1:0-526 GCF_049847065.1 Gordonia sp. DT219
CCCCCTTGACACTCGGGAGGGTGATTTCAGTGGAAGATTGGGCCGAGATTCGGCGGTTGCATAGGTCTGAAGGGTTGTCGATCAAGGCGATCGTGCGGCGGACTGGTGTGGCGCGCAACACGGTGCGCGCGGCGTTGGCGTCGGATGATCCGCCGAAGTATCGGCGGGCGGCGAAGGGGTCGTTGGTTGATGGGGTTGAGCCGTTGGTGCGTGAGCAGTTGCGGTTGGATCCGCGGATGCCGGCGACGGTGATCGCTGAGCGGATCGGGTGGACGAACTCGATGACGATCCTCAAGGATCGGGTTCGGCTGATTCGTCCGGAGTATGTCGGGATCGATCCGGCGGATCGGATCGTGCACCGTCCGGGTGAGTCGGCGCAGATGGATTTGTGGTTCCCGGCCACCCGCATCCCGACGGGGTTCGGGTCGACGGCAGTGTTGCCGGTGTTGGTGATGACGTTGACGTTTTCGAGGTTCTTGTCGGCGATGATGATCCCGTCGCGGCAGGCCGGTGACATCCTGGCCGG
>NZ_JBNCNR010000078.1:0-512 GCF_049847065.1 Gordonia sp. DT219
CGGCAACCCGGCGCGCGGCGGCCAATTCCTCGGTCTGCTCCGTCCGACCCTCATCATGCGACACCGGCGGCCGCACAGCATCATCAGCATCAGCATCAGTGTCGGCGCCGCGATCGGACACCACATCCCCATCACCGTCACCGCCCCGACGGACCGGGCGCTGATCCTGCGCATGCGGTCCCGCCACCTCACCACCGTCATGAGCGATCAGATGCGGAAGATGCGCAACATCATGCGGAAGTCCTTCGACAGCAACAACATCCATCCGCACCGTCACATCACCCACACGAGCCGACACCACCCGCGCCGCACCCTCAGACGCCGCATCCGACGCGGCATCCGACCGTTGCGCGACCTCCGGATCAGCCACCTCACGCCCATGAGGTCCGCCGGCCCACTCACCCCCACCGTCACGATCGGCCAGCCCACCCGGCTGGTCGTCACCGAGTCCGTGCTCCGGCCACGCGGGCTCCCGCGCATGCCCATCCCCCTCGAACGGCCGCGCCGACCCA
>NZ_JBNCNR010000079.1:0-492 GCF_049847065.1 Gordonia sp. DT219
GTCGGCGGCGAGTTCGTTGGCGATGGTGCGGGCGTGTTCGGCGATCTGGGCCGGCGTCATGCCCGCGGAGGACCACGACATCAGTGACATCAGTTGCGCCGACCGCAGGTCGGGGTCGACGGGTTCGTCGGATCGGGTTTCGATGTGCGTCAGACCGCGCACGATCGCGTCGGCGTGCTCCGACGAGATCGACCCATCGGCGGCGTGGCGTCGCAGTGGGTCGACGTCGGTGACGGTGCCGATGCGTACGAACCGTGCGGCGACGGCGGGCGCGCACCCCATCACGGTCAGCAGTTCCCGCAACCGGCGTCCGTGGCCGTCGGCGACACCGAGGCGGTCGAGGTCACCGGTGAACGTGGCTGCGTGATGGTCGGCGAGGTTGCGGATCAGCAGGATCTGTTGCAGCGCGGCGTGTGCTTGCGGCCCGGTCATGTCCGGGCTGGTGCGGAGTTCGGTGAGCTGGTCGACAATACCGGCCAGAATTGCTGCGGT
>NZ_JBNCNR010000080.1:0-488 GCF_049847065.1 Gordonia sp. DT219
TGGGCGTCACACGTCAATGTGGTGGCGAGTTGGTCGGTGACCGGCCCCATGTGTTGCAGCGCGGATCGGTCGGGCTGGTCGGCGTTGAGTGTCAAAAGCACGTCATACCGCGATGTCGTCGACACCGTGTCGTCGGCGAGTCCGCGGGCGGCGGCTTCCAACAGTGTTTCGAGTGCGTCGGCTTGGCGTTGTCGGACGGTGCGCGGGTCGTGGGAGCCGTCGGGTCGGGGTGTGGGTGCGGACAGCGTTTCGAGGGTGGTGCACAGCTTTTCGCCGACACTCATGTCGAGATCTGCACGCACGTCGAGGCGGCCGTCGCTGGTTGTGGCGAGGGTGACGCTGTTGAGGGAACGGTCTTCGGCAGCGGGTGCGCCGCCGGTGTCGTCGGCGAGGAGGTTGCCGAGTTGTCGCGCGTGCTTACCGATTTCGGCTGGACTCATACCCGACAACGCTTGGGACACCAACGCGCGGGTGTGATCGCGGCGTTG
>NZ_JBNCNR010000081.1:0-478 GCF_049847065.1 Gordonia sp. DT219
TGCCGAAGGGTGAGCATCGGTTGTCGTTTTCTGTGTTGGGGCGGGAGTTTGAGACGGGGTCGTCGGGTCCGAATCCGTACACGATGGCGCCGGATTGGTTGTCGGCGTTGTGGTTGGGGTTGGTGGCGCGGGATCGTGGGTTGTTGGATGTGTTGCGGGATTTCGAGCTGGAGTGGATGCGGGCGTCGATGGAGGCGGGGGTGTCGTTTGATCCGTTTCACGAGCAGTGGGCGCTGGGGTGGCAGATGTTGTTGCGGGGTGAGCGGGGTGAGCCGGTGGCGCAGCAGGTGTTGGAGGTGATGCGGTTGACCGATCCGGAGTTGGCGCCGTTGGCGGGTGCGGAGAGTGTGTTGCAGCGGGTGTGGCCGTCGGTGCGGTTGTTGTGGGATGTGGTGTCGGGAAGCCGTAGTGAGTTTCGGGGTGATGTGCGGACGGCGGTGGAGGCGAGTAAGGAGTTCTTTACGCGGCCGGTGGAGAA
>NZ_JBNCNR010000082.1:0-445 GCF_049847065.1 Gordonia sp. DT219
AGTTTCGATGATGCGGCGCAGAAGGTGATGTCGTCGCTCACCACGCATTCGGAGGGTGTGCCGGTGGGTGTGGGTGGTGACGTGCATCCGGCGCCGGATGCGGTGACGATGTTGGCGGTGTCGGGGTCGTTGCTGGGTGCGGTATCGGTGAAGGCGGCCTATCACGGTGCGGCCCGGCTGACCGATGCGGTGCGGGCACGTGTGGGGGGCGTCCACAGCGACCGCGCGGGTGATGTTCACCCTGGTTCCGGACCTGTTGTGGTTGAGGGGCTTCGGTCTGATGGTGGCGATGATGCAGCCGATGTCCGCCTCGTCGACGATGTGGACGCATCCGGTCGGGTGGTGTTGTCGTCGTCGATGACGCGGGCACAGGTTGATGACGCGTTGGGGGTGGTGGATGAGTCGAATGTGTCGGGTCAGCAGTGTGGTGATCAGGCGGTGGCGG
>NZ_JBNCNR010000083.1:0-442 GCF_049847065.1 Gordonia sp. DT219
ACATATTTTTTGGTGGCTGATGATGGTCGGGTGTTTGCGGTGTCGTCGGGGGAGCCGCCGGCGGATGCGGTGGCCAGGTTGTTGGGGTAGCGGGCTATTGCGGTGGGGGTTGGGGGCCGATGGATTCGGTGTGGGGTGAATCCGATTTCGTCGACGTTGGTGAGGTTTTGGTGTAGCAGGGGTGTCGACGACGGTGTTGTCGGTGTGCTCGTGGTTGGGGGTGTCGATGAGGTCGGCGGCCGCGGCGGGCGGCCCCGGAACCCGGTCGGGCGGGGGTGTCGGATGCTGGTGGTGCGCGGTCGCCGCGTGTTGCGGGTGAGCCGGTGGCCACACCGGCGGGCGAGGATGGCGGTCCTGCGGGTGGCGATGTCTCCGGCTCGCAGTTCGGTGGCGCCGGTGTGGCATCTGGTGGCCATGCCGCCGGCGGGGAGCGTTACGTACC
>NZ_JBNCNR010000084.1:0-438 GCF_049847065.1 Gordonia sp. DT219
GTGCGCCTGGGTGCGCGATGCGGGCGCACCACACTTGATGCAGCATTTGTCGCGCAGCAGCAACGCTTTTCGTTGTGCCGGGGTGAACAGACGCTTCTCGCGACCCACGTTCAGCGGCACTTCGTAGCCGTCGACGATGACCACGGTGATCCCCGCATCACAGCCCAGAGTTTTCGCGGTGGCGGGCGTGACCGATCCCATGAACTCGAGCGCCGCGAGTTTCGGTGTGTCGGCCGGGATGGTCAACAGCACCCCACCGGTCGGCTTGCAGGACACCGTCTCATCGGCGAGGCCCTTTTGGGCGAGCTCGAGGATCGTTTCGAGAGCGTCAGCACGTTTGCGTTCGGCCGGCCGTGGATCGTGCGAGCCGTCGGGCTGAGGCTTTGGCGCGGACAGTGTTTCGACGAGGCTGTGCAGTTTCTCCCCGGCGACCGCATC
>NZ_JBNCNR010000085.1:0-432 GCF_049847065.1 Gordonia sp. DT219
TTCCGGGGTCATTTTGCCGGTCATCTTCGACATCTGCTGGGTGTCTTGGCGGCCGAGGAACACTTGGCGTTTCTGCTCGCGGTCGGTGTCGTCGGTCAACTCGCCGTCGGGGTCGAGGTGTGCCATCAGGCGGGCGCCGATCGCCGTCAACTCGGCGGGGGTGTGCACGCGCGCGTAGTCGGCCATCTGCTTTTCGGCGTTGACTTTGATGTCGTGGTCGACCTGGTGCGGGATGTCGTCGAGAACGTCGATCACCACCCGCGAATGCGCGGGCCCGACCGCACCCTCGGCGAACGCCTCGGCAAGAGTCGGATACTTCGGGGCGAGCGGCTCACCGGTCAACCCGTGATAGGTCGCGGTGGCGGTCATCTGCTTGCGGCGGCGCATCGGCTCCGACACCCGCAACCCGACGACCATCATGTCGGTCACCGA
>NZ_JBNCNR010000086.1:0-404 GCF_049847065.1 Gordonia sp. DT219
GCGGATAGCTTCGGGGTGTCGGCCGGGATGGTCAACAGCACCCCACCGGTCGGTTTGCACGACACGGTCTCATCAGCGAGGCCCTTTTGGGCGAGTTCGAGGATGGTTTCGAGAGCGTCGGCGCGTTTGCGTTCGGCCGGCCGTGGATCGTGCGAGCCGTTGGGTTGAGGCTTTGGCGCGGACAGTGTTTCGACGAGGCTGTGCAGTTTCTCCCCGGCGACCGCATCGAGGTTGGCGCGCACGTCGAGGCGTCCGTCGCTGGTCTTGTGGTAGCCGAGTTCGTTGCTGGTCTTGTCTTCGGCGGCAGGTATGCCACCGGTGTCGTCAGCAAGAATGTTGCCGAGTTGGTGTGCGTGCTTGCCGATTTCGGCGGGACTCATCCCGGACAGTGCTTGGGAGACGAG
>NZ_JBNCNR010000087.1:0-398 GCF_049847065.1 Gordonia sp. DT219
GCACGAGCGACCACTCGCTCGGCGTCGGTGGGCCGGGGATAGCGGAAGGCGTCGAGGAGCGGGTCGTCCATGAGGGCATAGGAGAGTCGGCGGACGAGCCACCGCGGGAGCAGCCGGAAGGGCATGAACGTCGCGAGCAGGGCGAGCGTGGAGTCGGCGACCTCGCGGGACCGCGGCGAATAGGAGAAATGTTCGCGCTCGTAGGCGTCGAGGAAGCGTTCGAAGGCTTCGTAGGTGTCGGGGATGTCCTTGATCGCCATGTGTTTTCCGAGCTTGCGGTAGTACTCGGTGAGTCCGTCGATCTCGTTGGGCCGCAGCGGCCGCCACTCGTAGGCGGCAACCCAGCGCACCGGGCACACGACGAAAGTGGCGAGGACGTAGAGCATGTCGTCGTTGGA
>NZ_JBNCNR010000088.1:0-383 GCF_049847065.1 Gordonia sp. DT219
CCGGCCAAAGGTCCGTCGCGGTAGATGCCGGTGGTGTACTGGCCGAGTTTGTCGCCGACCATCCGGTTGTGTTTCGGGCACGCCGGGGCGAGGTCGTCGATGTTGGTCAACCCGCCCTTCGCGTAGTCGAGGGTGGCGTGGTGGATCTCCGAATGCGCGGCCGGTTGCGAACACCCGGGATGCGAGCACACTTGTCCGTCGGGTTTGGCGAACAGGGCCATGCGTTGCCCGCGGCTCGCCAGCCGGGCGCGACCCAAATACAGGGGCACGGTGGTGTGCTCACCGAACACCGCCAACCAGGGTTGGGCGTCGGCGGCCAACCGGATGACGTCGGTGATGGGCAGCAGGCTGTTGGTGGCGGTGACGCCGTGGCCGGTTTCGTT
>NZ_JBNCNR010000089.1:0-380 GCF_049847065.1 Gordonia sp. DT219
GCGAGGGGTCCGTCGCGGTAGATGCCGGTGGTGTAGTGGCCGAGTTTGTCGCCGACCATCCGGTTGTGTTTCGGGCAGGCGGGTGCGAGGTCGTCGATGTTGGTGAGCCCGCCCTTCGCGTAGTCGAGGGTGGCGTGGTGGATTTCCGAGTGCGCGGCCGGTTGTGAGCAGCCGGGGTGTGAGCACACTTGTCCGTCGGGTTTGGCGAACAGGGCGATGCGTTGCCCGCGGCTCGCGAGCCGGGCGCGACCCAAATACAGGGGCACGGTGGTGTGCTCGCCGAAGACCGCCAACCAGGGTTGCGCGTCGGCGGCCAACCGGATGACGTCTTTGATGGGCAGCAGGCTGTTGGTGGCGGTGACGCCGTGGCCGGTTTCGTT
>NZ_JBNCNR010000090.1:0-370 GCF_049847065.1 Gordonia sp. DT219
TGTTGCCGAGTTGGTGTGCGTGCTTGCCGATTTCGGCGGGACTCATCCCGGACAGTGCTTGGGAGACGAGTGCTCGGGTGTGGTCGCGGCGTTGCTCGGGGGTGACGGGTTCGCCGGCGCGGGATTCGATGTGGGTGAGTCCGCGGACGACGGCGTCGGCGTGGTCGAGGGACACCGACCCGTAGGCGCTGTGCTTATGCAGTCCGTCGATGTCTTCGGCGGTGCCGACGTGGACGAGTCGGGTGGCAACGGCGGGAGCAAATCCCATGGTGATCAACAGTTCTCGCACCGATCGGCCTTGGGGTGCGGTCATCTTGAGGCGGTCGAACTCGCCGGTCAGGTTCGCCGCGTAGTGATCGAGCATGTTGCG
>NZ_JBNCNR010000091.1:0-364 GCF_049847065.1 Gordonia sp. DT219
GCCGCCAATTTTTCGGGGTCGGCGTCTTCGACGGAACCCGACGGTGAGTCGGGGTCGTCGGGGTTGTTCATGCCGGGGGCTGCCCAGACCGCCCAGACGGCTTCTTGGTCGGCGCGGTATTCCGGGGTCATTTTGCCGGTCATCTTCGACATCTGTTGGGTGTCTTGGCGGCCGAGGAACACTTGGCGTTTCTGCTGCCGGTCGACGTCGTCGGTCATCTCGCCGTCGGGGTCGAGGTGTGCCATCAGGCGGGCGCCGATCGCGGTCAACTCGGCGGGGGTGTGCATGCGCGCGTAGTCGGCCATCTGCTTTTCGGCGTTGACCTTGATGTCGTGGTCGACCTGGTGCGGGATGTCGTCGAGGA
>NZ_JBNCNR010000092.1:0-358 GCF_049847065.1 Gordonia sp. DT219
TGTTTCGGACACGCCGGAGCGAGGTCGTCGATGTTGGTCAACCCGCCCTTCGCATAATCCAGGGTGGCGTGATGGATCTCCGAATGCGCGGCCGGTTGCGAACATCCGGGGTGTGAGCACACTTGGCCGTCGGGTTTGGCGAACAGTGCCATGCGTTGCCCGCGGCTCGCCAGCCGGGCCCGACCCAAATACAGGGGCACGGTGGTGTGCTCGCCGAACACCGCCAACCAGGGTTGGGCGTCGGCCGCCAACCGGATGACGTCTTTGATGGGCAGCAGCGAGTTGGTGGCGGTGACGCCGTGGCCGGTTTCGTTGATCAGGTCGGTGAGGTCGGCTTTGATGATCAGCTGCACCGGTA
>NZ_JBNCNR010000093.1:0-353 GCF_049847065.1 Gordonia sp. DT219
GAACTGATGTTTGATCGCATTCACTTTGGTCGTATTCACTGGGGGGTGACAATGACAACGATCGATCTGCCGGCTCTCGCGCCGGATGAGCAGGTGGCGTTGTTGCATGCCCTCCTCGATCAGATGGGTTCGACGGATCTGACGCAGTGCTCCGACGAGACACTGCTGGAGGTCGCGGCAGCCAATGAACGCGCGATCAACCGGTTGACGTTTCAGGGTGACCGGCAGATCGTCGAGTTGTCCGACCGGAATGCGGAGCGCCGGTTCGGGTTTCGATCGGTGACCGACATGATGGTCGTCGGGTTGCGGGTGTCGGAGCCGATGCGCCGCCGCAAGCAGATGACCGCCACCGC
>NZ_JBNCNR010000094.1:0-351 GCF_049847065.1 Gordonia sp. DT219
GCTTGCGGCCCGGTCATGTCCGGGCTGGTGCGGAGTTCGGTGAGCTGGTCGACAATACCGGCCAGAATTGCTGCGGTGTCCGTGCTTTCGATGGTGACGTCGGCGATCATGGTGCCCCCCTTGGCGATCGATGCGATGTCTCCATCCTACACGCGTGCGCCGACAATGGCATCCAGATAGGCGGCATCTGTGTATCGAATACTGGTTGTGGACAACATGTTTCGAGGTATGAATGGGCGTTCGTTTCTGTCGGTGGGCTGTGCTAGTGCGGCGGGTTTGAAGTTGTTGGACGGTAGGCTTTCGCGAGGATTTGTTCGGCGGTTTTCGTCCAGACGAATGGTTGAGCGCGTG
>NZ_JBNCNR010000095.1:0-338 GCF_049847065.1 Gordonia sp. DT219
CTCCGCCCGCACCCGCGCCGACGGCCGATACCGCAACGCACCCGGCGGTGCCGTGGCATGCCCACCATGCCCACTCGGATCCCACGGCGGCGCCAGGGACCGATCAGCAATCGACTCCACCAACCGCGCCGCAATCTGCCGCGCCGCCTCCGGCACCTCGACACGGGTCGCCAACGGCGCCAACTCCCCCGCCAACACCGGATCGATCACCCCATACCCCCGCAACCGCGGCACCACCACCCCCGCCGAATCCGCCACCAGCGTGAACGCCGGAGCATCCGGGGTGATCATCGGCGACGGAACCACGATCGGCGCCGGGATGTCCTCGGCAGGAGGAG
>NZ_JBNCNR010000096.1:0-329 GCF_049847065.1 Gordonia sp. DT219
AGCCATCACGCCACCTGGCCGTCGGTCGCCGCCCGGGTGGCTGGGTCGGGATCGAAGTCGATCCCGAACAGGGCGTCATAGCTGCCGGGATCTCGCACCAAACCCGCCTCGGCCGGGAGCAGACGCCCCGCCGCAGCCGCCTCATGGCGGGCACGCTGGTTCTGAGTGTAGGTGCGGCGCAATACTTTCGCCGCAGCCACATGCTCGGGATCGGTGATCGTGCGGGCGGTGTCCCAACAGCGCTGATGCACGCCGATCACGTGTTGCTGACACGAGATCACCACCTCGTCGGCGCTGGCGGCGATATCGACGTAGCGGCCGATCGCCGA
>NZ_JBNCNR010000097.1:0-323 GCF_049847065.1 Gordonia sp. DT219
TGTTTGTGCGGGATCGGCCGGGTGAGTTTCGGCTCGATCGGACATATTTTTTGGTGGCTGATGATGGTCGCGTGTTTCCGGTCTCGTCGGGGGAGCCGCCGGCGGATTCGGTCACGAGGTTGTTGGAGTAGCGGGTTATCCACCGGTGGGGGGTGGGGTTTTTCGGTGTGAGGTCGTGTCGGAATGCTGCGGCGTCATTAGTTAGACGTTTGTCGTCACGCCGGCGCGTCTGGTGGATCCGGACATTCGGGTGTTCGAGACGACGACGGGTGTCGGTGGTAACGAGTTGACGTTGATCACGGCGGTCGGGGAGAACGGGTTGG
>NZ_JBNCNR010000098.1:0-320 GCF_049847065.1 Gordonia sp. DT219
CAGGCACCGGAGGCGGTGCAGTGCTTGGACATGTTCCACATGATTCAGTGGGCCGGGTCGATGGTCGACAAGGTTCGCCGCCGTACCCTGGCCGCTCACGGTGGCGGCCTGGCGGGTGCGATGTGGGCGGTCCGCAAAAGTCACGCCGAGCAAACCGCAGATCAGCGTGATGTGGTCGAGCAGTTGCGCCGCGACAACAGTGACCTGTTTGAGGCGTACATGCTCAAAGAGCAGCTGCGTGATGCGGTTCGCCGGCCTGGGCGGCGTGGGTTGATCGCGTTGAGTGGCGTACAAGTGTGGGCGCGCGATAGTCCGATACC
>NZ_JBNCNR010000099.1:0-320 GCF_049847065.1 Gordonia sp. DT219
CGTTGCCCGCGACTCGCCAACCGGGCCCGACCCAAATACAGGGGCACGGTGGTGTGCTCACCGAACACCGCCAACCAGGGTTGGGCGTCGGCCGCCAACCGGATGACGTCTGTGATGGGCAGCAGGCTGTTGGTGGCGGTGACGCCGTGGCCGGTTTCGTTGACCAGGTCGGTGAGGTCGGCTTTGATGATCAGCTGCACCGGTAACCCGCGGTGGGATTCGCCGAGTTCCCCCGACGTCAGGGCCAGTTTGTACACGGCCTGCATCGCATCATGGTTGCGTTGGGCTTGGCTGCGGGTGTCGCGGTCGGCGGCGGCCGC
>NZ_JBNCNR010000100.1:0-317 GCF_049847065.1 Gordonia sp. DT219
CAGGGTGACCGGCAGATCGTCGAGCTATCCGACCGGAATGCGGAGCGCCGGTTCGGGTTTCGGTCGGTGACCGACATGATGATCGTCGGGTTACGCGTGTCGGAGCCGATGCGCCGCCGCAAGCAGATGACCGCCACCGCCACCTATCACGGATTGACCGGCGAACCCCTCGCCCCGAAGTACCCCACGTTGGCGCAGGCGTTCGCCGACGGGGCGGTCGGGCCCGCACATGCGCGGGTAGTGATCGACGTCCTCGACGACATCCCGCACCAGGTCGACCACGACATCAAGGTCAACGCCGAAAAGCAGATGGCCGA
>NZ_JBNCNR010000101.1:0-314 GCF_049847065.1 Gordonia sp. DT219
AACGAAACCGGCCACGGCGTCACCGCCACCAACAGCCTGCTGCCCATCAAAGACGTCATCCGGTTGGCCGCCGACGCCCAACCCTGGTTGGCGGTGTTCGGTGAGCACACCACCGTGCCGCTGTATTTGGGTCGTGCCCGGCTGGCGAGCCGCGGGCAACGCATGGCGTTGTTCGCCAAACCCGACGGACAAGTGTGCTCACACCCCGGGTGTTCGCAGCCGGCCGCGCATTCGGAAATCCATCACGCCACCCTGGATTATGCGAAGGGCGGGTTGACCAACATCGACGACCTCGCTCCGGCGTGTCCGAAACA
>NZ_JBNCNR010000102.1:0-310 GCF_049847065.1 Gordonia sp. DT219
CACGGATATTCGAGGGTGCCCAGGCCGCGGGCGTAGCTCTCGGGGGCGGCGGCCGGGTCCACGCGGGCGAGGTCGTCGCGCAGGCGGTAACGCCCGCCGCGGCGGGCGCCGAAGCGACGCGCGATCAACGAAACGGTGGACATGATGCTCCCTGCACTGCGCGGCCTATCAGATATATGAAACGTATCACCCGATTAGTCTCAATCCAATGGCAGCGGGGTGGGAGGTCAGGTGAACGGCGGACGGTGATCGACGCGGGTGGAGACCCGCCCGGCCGAACGCCATGCGCGGGCGACGAGGTCGGCGTCGT
>NZ_JBNCNR010000103.1:0-306 GCF_049847065.1 Gordonia sp. DT219
CAGGCGTTTCTCCCGTCCGACGTTCAAGGGGACTCCGTTGTGGTCGCGGACGATCATGGTGATCGAGGTGTCGCAACTCAATGTTTTGGCGGTGTCGACGGTGATCGATCCCATGAATTCGAGTTCGGTGAGGTCGGGGGTGTCGGCGGGTAGCAGCATCAGGGTTGCGCCGGCGGGTTTGGCCGACATGGTGGTGTCGGCGAGGCCGCGGGCGGCGAGGTCGAGGATCGTTTCGAGAGCATCGGCACGTCTGCGTTCAGCTTTCCGCGGGTCGAGCGAACCGTCGGGCTGAGGCTTTGGTGCGGA
>NZ_JBNCNR010000104.1:0-301 GCF_049847065.1 Gordonia sp. DT219
CCGGGTGAGTTTCGGCTCGATCGGACATATTTTTTGGTGGCTGATGATGGTCGGGTGTTTGCGGTGTCGTCGGGGGAACCGCCGGCGGATGCGGTCAGGAGGTTGTTGGGGTAGCGGGTTTATCCACCGGTGGGGGTGGGTTTTTCGGTGTGAGGTCGTGTCGGGATGCTGCGGCGTCATTGTTAGACGTTTGTCGTCACGCCGGCGCGTCTGGTGGATCCGGGCATTCGGGTGTTCGAGACGACGACGGGTGTCGGTGGTAACGAGTTGACGTTGATCACGGTGGTCGGGGAGAACGGGT
>NZ_JBNCNR010000105.1:0-301 GCF_049847065.1 Gordonia sp. DT219
CTCGCCGGCCGGTGTTGGTGGCGCCGTAACGCCGCACCCGGCGCCCCACCCAACCCGAAACGCGTCAACAAACTGCCCGACGTCGGACCCGACTTCACCGCCGGGCTCGCGAAGGTGCGTGCCAAAATCCACCGGCAACCACCCGACCCACCCGACACGGGTAAACCGTTGCCGGACAGCAGTACCGGTACCTTCACCGATCCGATCACCGCGGACCGGAGCTACCTGGTGGGCTTGGCACCCGGTGACAAGATCCTGCGCACCACCATCGGCACCCCGACCGGCGGCTACGACATCGTCG
>NZ_JBNCNR010000106.1:0-292 GCF_049847065.1 Gordonia sp. DT219
GTGGGCGAGCGGCCGGAAAAGATTTCGGTCCGAGGTGAGGCATACTCGGCGAAGTCAAACATTCTGCTCAAAAAAGTTGAGCTGGAGCAGGTCTTCGGTAACGATTCATCGCAGGGCTATAAGCGCCAGTACTTCAAGAAGCAGATTCTGGCGATGGTTGCGGCAGCAGAGAGAGGCGTACATTGATGGCTGAGTTGGAAGATCTGTTACTCAAGTTGGGTGGGGAGCTTGCGGAGATTGTGGTGAATGCCACCGGGCGCCTGGCGGAGGGGCCGTGGGACAGGTATATGAA
>NZ_JBNCNR010000107.1:0-290 GCF_049847065.1 Gordonia sp. DT219
CCGCGGACGATGGCGTCGACGTGTTCGGCGGAGATGGAGCCGTCGGCGGCGTGGGCGGTGACGAGGTCGATGTCGGTGGCGGCGGCGATGCGGACGTGGCGGGCCGCGGTGGCGGGCGCAAAACCCATGAGGATCAGCAGTTCTCGTAGTTTGGTGGCGCGGTGGTCGGCGACGCCGAGTCGGTCGAGTTCGGCGGTGACGGTGCTGGCGAAGTGCTCGAGGAGGTTGTGGGCGAGCAGTATTTGTTTCATCGCCGCGAATGCTTGTGGGCCGGTGAGGTCTGGGTCGAG
>NZ_JBNCNR010000108.1:0-284 GCF_049847065.1 Gordonia sp. DT219
GGCCAGGCGGGCTGCCCAGCCGGTCGCGGTGTCGAAGGCGACCGGGTATCCGGCCTGGCATGCTTTGATGCCCAGGCAGATACCGAGGTGGGTTTTGCCGACTCCGGGCGGGCCGAGCAGGATCACGTTCTCCGCCTTGGCCACGAAACTCATCATCTCCAGGTGCGCGAGTACGTCTCTGCGCAGTGAGGGCTGGTGATCTGCGTTGAAGTCCTCCAACGTTTTCATGGCCGGGAAGTGCGCTCCGGCGATCCGCAGCCTGGTACCGGAGGCCTCCCGATCGG
>NZ_JBNCNR010000109.1:0-281 GCF_049847065.1 Gordonia sp. DT219
TTGGTGGCGGTGACGCCGTGGCCGGTTTCGTTGATCAGGTCGGTGAGGTCGGCTTTGATGATCAGCTGCACCGGTAGTCCGCGGTGCGATTCGCCGAGTTCCCCCGACGTCAACGCCAGTTTGTACACGGCCTGCATCGCATCATGATTGCGTTGGGCTTGGCTGCGGGTGTCACGCTCGACCGCGGCCGCCAACTTCTCGGGGTCGGCGTCTTCGACGGAACCCGACGGCGACTCGGGGTCGTCGGGGTTGTTCATACCGGGGGCTGCCCACACCGCCCA
>NZ_JBNCNR010000110.1:0-278 GCF_049847065.1 Gordonia sp. DT219
GGTTGCCGGTGGATTTTGGCACGCACCTTCGCGAGCCCGGCGGTGAAGTCGGGCCCGACGTCGGGCAGTTTGTTGACGCGTTTCGGGTGCGGTGGGGCACCGGGGGCGGCGTTACGCCGCCACCAACACCGTCCCGCGAGGGGTCCGTCCCGGTAGATGCCGGTGGTGTACTGGCCGAGTTTGTCGCCGACCATCCGGTTGTGTTTCGGACACGCCGGAGCGAGGTCGTCGATGTTGGTCAACCCGCCCTTCGCATAATCCAGGGTGGCGTGATGGAT
>NZ_JBNCNR010000111.1:0-277 GCF_049847065.1 Gordonia sp. DT219
GATGGGTTGTTTGAGCAGGCGTTGGCGGCGTATGGGCCGGTGGGGCCGGATGAGTGTTATGGGTTTGTGCCGTCGATATTGTTGGGGGGACCGGCGGAGGTAAGCCATATTCAGAAGGTGAAGGTGCGTGAGCACTTGTTTGTGTTGGACAAGATTCGTCGGGGTGAGTTCACGGCGGAGGTGGGTCCTCGGCTGACTGGTGTTGATCCGGAGGCTGCGGGTGCGGCTGGTGGTGGGGTGGTTCCGGTTGAGTCTGGTGGGGTGGGTGATTTGTCGG
>NZ_JBNCNR010000112.1:0-275 GCF_049847065.1 Gordonia sp. DT219
GATGCGTTGGTGTTGGTGGTGGATCGGGAGCCGGTGCGGGGTGTGGTGCATGTGGTGTGTGGGGATGTGGCGGCGGGTTTTGAGGCGTCGATGGCGACGGCGGGGCAGGTGAAGGGTCGGGCGATTGAGATGTTTGCGGATTTGTCGGAGCCGTCGGTGGTGTGTGGGCGTCCGATTGTGGTGGCGGATGGGGCGTCTGCGGTGGTTCGGGTGGCGGCGTTTGTGGAGGTGAGTCCGGTGCGGGGGTTTGTGGTGGAGGATGCGGTGGTGTCTCG
>NZ_JBNCNR010000113.1:0-269 GCF_049847065.1 Gordonia sp. DT219
TTTCGAGGTGGGGGTGGAGTCGCAGTATTTGCCGGCGGCGTTGTTGTATGAGCGTCGGGATCGGTTGCGGTAGCCGCAGCCGACCCGGCGTGAAGTCAGATCTGAGAGCCTGAATCGACGCGCCCGAGGCCGAGGTTTCCGAGCACGGTGCCGATGGCCGCGCGCATGTCGGTCTCGATGATTTGCACTATCTGTCGGCGACGCGTGAATACTGACCCCCAGGCGACGGGTGAAAGTTGACCCCCCTTGACACTCGGGAGGGTGATTTC
>NZ_JBNCNR010000114.1:0-269 GCF_049847065.1 Gordonia sp. DT219
CCGAACCGGCGCTCCGCATTCCGGTCGGATAGCTCGACGATCTGCCGGTCACCCTGGAAGGTCAGCTTGTTGATCGCCCGTTCATTGGCTGCCGCGACCTCCAGCAACGACTCATCCGAACACTGCGACAGATCCGTCGAACCCATCTGATCGAGGAGGGCATGCAACAACGTCACCTGCTCATCCGGCGCAAGAGCCGGCAGATCGATCGTTGTCATTGTCACCCCCCAGTGAATACGACCAAAGTGAATGCGATCAAACATCAGTTC
>NZ_JBNCNR010000115.1:0-266 GCF_049847065.1 Gordonia sp. DT219
ATCACGTGACGTTACGTTGATAAAGAGGGTTGTTGGACAGATTAATCTATACAATTAGACCGAAATAGCAAGACTAGGTGTGCGAAAGACAAATTTCTGCAATTCTGACAATTTATCGCATGCCATTGACTGTTTCGATGAATGACTCAATCGAAAGTGTTGTAAATTGTTACAGAATAGTTGCCGGTAGCACCAAGTGTTTCTAATGCTGTTGAGCAACAAATATCTGACGAATGTGAAAGATGCAGTCAGATGCGCCAATATTG
>NZ_JBNCNR010000116.1:0-264 GCF_049847065.1 Gordonia sp. DT219
GTCGTCGGGGTTGTTCATACCGGGGGCTGCCCACACCGCCCACACGGCTTCTTGGTCGGCACGGCATTCCGGGGTCACTTTGCCGGTCATCTTCGACATCTGCTGGGTGTCTTGGCGGCCGAGGAACACTTGCCGTTTCTGCTGCCGGTCGGTGTCGTCGGTCAACTCGCCGTCGGGGTCGAGGTGCGCCATCAGGCGGGCACCGATCGCGGTCAACTCGGCGGGGGTGTGCACGCGCGCGTAGTCGGCCATCTGCTTTTCGGC
>NZ_JBNCNR010000117.1:0-263 GCF_049847065.1 Gordonia sp. DT219
TCGTCGGGGTTGTTCATACCGGGGGCTGCCCACACCGCCCACACGGCTTCTTGGTCGGCACGGCATTCCGGGGTCATTTTGCCGGTCATCTTCGACATCTGCTGGGTGTCTTGGCGGCCGAGGAACACCTGGCGTTTCTGCTGGCGGTCGGTGTCGTCGGTCAACTCGCCGTCGGGGTCGAGGTGTGCCATCAGGCGGGCACCGATCGCGGTCAACTCGGCGGGGGTGTGCACGCGCGCGTAGTCGGCCATCTGCTTTTCGGC
>NZ_JBNCNR010000118.1:0-259 GCF_049847065.1 Gordonia sp. DT219
TCCAACATCGACCACACCTCCTCCCCCACCACACCACCCGAACCCACCAACGACCACACACACACATTCACCAAATCCCGCTGGACGTCATGAATTCGATCACTGTTCCACGGACGATCTAACGTCAAAGAGAACTCAAGTAGCTCCCGAGCACCCTCGAGCCTGATCGTCACATAACCCGGATCCCACTCATGCCACCGCTCAATATCCACCATCAGCCAGAATCTCCATCTCTCAACTTTCAGCCACCCGGACACCG
>NZ_JBNCNR010000119.1:0-259 GCF_049847065.1 Gordonia sp. DT219
CGGTGTCCGGGTGGCTGAAAGTTGAGAGATGGAGATTCTGGCTGATGGTGGATATTGAGCGGTGGCATGAGTGGGATTCGGATTACGTGACGATGAGGCTCGATGGTGCTCGTGAGCTACTTGAGTTCTCTTTGACGTTAGATCGTCCGTGGAACAGTGATCGAATTCATGACATTCAGCGAGATTTGGTGAATGTGTGTGTGTGGTCGTTGGTGGGTTCGGGTGGTGTGGTGGGGGAGGAGGTGTGGTCGATGTTGGA
>NZ_JBNCNR010000120.1:0-257 GCF_049847065.1 Gordonia sp. DT219
TTCGACCGCCTCAAGATGACCGCACCCCAAGGCCGATCGGTTCGAGAACTGTTGATCACCATGGGATTCGCCCCGGCTGTCGCGGGCCGGCTCGTCCACGTCGGCACCGCCGACGACATCGACGGGCTGCATAAGCACAGCGCCTACGGGTCGGTGTCCCTCGACCACGCCGACGCCGTCGTCCGCGGACTCACCCACATCGCCTCCCGCGCCGGCGAACCCGTCACAATCGAGCAACGCCGCGACCACACCCGCGC
>NZ_JBNCNR010000121.1:0-254 GCF_049847065.1 Gordonia sp. DT219
GTTCGGGATCGACTTCGATCCCGACCCAGCCACCCGGGCGGCGACCGACGGCCAGGTGGCGTGATGGCTTCTGAGACCGCCTCGACGCTGGCGTATCTGGCGCGGGTGTTGAAGACACCGACGATCGGGCGCGTGTGGGAGCAACTCGCCGATACCGCCCGTGAGCAAGGGTGGTCACACGAGCAGTATCTGGCCGCCGTCCTGCAACGCCAGGTCGCCGATCGGGAGGCCTCCGGTACCAGGCTGCGGATCGC
>NZ_JBNCNR010000122.1:0-254 GCF_049847065.1 Gordonia sp. DT219
GCCGCGGGATCCGGAGTTCAAAGGGATGACCGAACGCAACAACCAGTATCTGGAGACCTCGTTCCTGCCGGGCCGCGCGTTCACCTCGGCGGCCGATTTCAACACCCAACTCGGGGCGTGGCTGCCGAAAGCCAACGCCCGCACGGTGCGGTCACTGCACGGGCGGCCCATCGATGTCCTCGACGAGGATCTCGCGGCGATGACCACGTTGCCGCCGGCGCCGCCACAGACCGGACTCACGGGCCGGGTGCGGT
>NZ_JBNCNR010000123.1:0-250 GCF_049847065.1 Gordonia sp. DT219
TACTGCGACTCCACCCCCACCTCGAAATCCGAATCCACCGCCGCACACACCGGACCCAAAATCCCCCACGGCACAAAACCATCAGCCATACGCACCCGATTCTCCACCGGCCGCGTGTAATACTCCTTATTCCCCTCCAACGCCGTCCGTACATCACCCCGAAACTCTCTACTGCTCCCCGACACCACATCCCACAACAACCGCACCGACGGCCAAATCGTCTGCAACATCGCCTCAGCCGAACTCCGAT
>NZ_JBNCNR010000124.1:0-246 GCF_049847065.1 Gordonia sp. DT219
GGGTTCGGGTGGTGTGGTGGGGGAGGAGGTGTGGTCGATGTTGGATGCGGCGTGTGAGGTGGCGCGGGTGCAGTTTGGGCGGGCGTCGTTGCCGAAGGGTGAGCATCGGTTGTCGTTTTCTGTGTTGGGTCGGGAGTTTGAGACGGGGTCGTCGGGTCCGAATCCGTACACGATGGCGCCGGATTGGTTGGATGCGTTGTGGTTGGGGTTGGTGGCGCGGGATCGTGGGTTGTTGGATGTGTTGCG
>NZ_JBNCNR010000125.1:0-239 GCF_049847065.1 Gordonia sp. DT219
GCGGTGCACCCGTTGGTGGGGGAGGCGGGTTTGCATGCGGCGTTCGAGGTGGGTGAGGTCGGTGCGGGTCCGCGGTCGCGCTGGTTGGACCCGGGGCGTGGTGAGCCGGTCGGTGTGATCGATCGCCCGGATTTGGGGGTGGGTGCTGATGGGACGCCGGTGCGGGAGAAAGTGTTCGAGGAGTGGACTGCGCGTATCGAGCCGAGGCTCGATCCGGCGGGGTTGGGTAGGGAGCATCC
>NZ_JBNCNR010000126.1:0-239 GCF_049847065.1 Gordonia sp. DT219
GAGGTCGCGGCAGCCAATGAACGGGCGATCAACCGGTTGACGTTTCAGGGTGACCGGCAGATCGTCGAGTTGTCGGACCGGAATGCGGAGCGCCGGTTCGGGTTTCGGTCGGTGACCGACATGCTGGTCGTCGGTTTGCGGGTGTCGGAGCCGATGCGCCGCCGCAAGCAGATGACCGCCACCGCGACCTATCACGGGTTGACCGGCGAGCCCCTCGCCCCGAAGTACCCCACGTTGGC
>NZ_JBNCNR010000127.1:0-235 GCF_049847065.1 Gordonia sp. DT219
TGGGGTTTCGGCGCGGATAGCGATTCGACGAGGCTGTGGAGTTTCTCCCCGGCGACGGCATCGAGGTTGGCGCGCACGTCGAGTCGGCCGTCATCGGTTTTGTGGTAGCCGAGTTCGTTGATGGACTTGTCTTCGGCGGCTGGCACCCCGTCGTCGGTGTCGGCGGCGAGTTCGTTGGCGATGGTGCGGGCGTGTTCGGCGATCTGGGCCGGCGTCATGCCCGCGGAGGACCACG
>NZ_JBNCNR010000128.1:0-234 GCF_049847065.1 Gordonia sp. DT219
CGCAACATGCTCGATCACTACGCGGCGAACCTGACCGGCGAGTTCGACCGCCTCAAGATGACCGCACCCCAAGGCCGGTCGGTGCGAGAACTGTTGATCTCCATGGGATTCGCCCCGGCTGTCGCGGGCCGACTCGTCCACGTCGGCACCGCCGACAACATCGACGGACTGCATAAGCACAGCGCCTACGGGTCGGTGTCCCTCGACCACGCCGACGCCGTCGTCCGCGGACTC
>NZ_JBNCNR010000129.1:0-234 GCF_049847065.1 Gordonia sp. DT219
GTATCGGTCAACCGCATCACCTCCAACACCTGCTGCGCCACCGGCTCACCCCGCTCACCCCGCAACAACATCTGCCACGCCCGCGCCCACTCCACCGCCACCGGCTCCACCCACGCCCCCACACCCACCGACGCCCGCATCCACTCCACCTCGAAACCCCGCAACACATCCAACAACCCACGATCCCGCGCCACCAACCCCAACCACAACGCATCCAACCAATCCGGCGCCATC
>NZ_JBNCNR010000130.1:0-233 GCF_049847065.1 Gordonia sp. DT219
TTGGTGGCGGTGACGCCGTGGCCGGTTTCGTTGATCAGATCGGTCAGGTCGGCTTTGATGATCAGCTGCACCGGTAGTCCGCGATGCGATTCGCCGAGTTCCCCCGACTTCAGGGCCAGTTTGTACACGGCCTGCATCGCATCATGGTTGCGTTGCGCTTGGCTGCGGGTGTCGCGGTCGGCGGCGGCCGCCAATTTTTCGGGGTCGGCGTCTTCGACGGAACCCGACGGTGA
>NZ_JBNCNR010000131.1:0-230 GCF_049847065.1 Gordonia sp. DT219
GCGGATAGCTTCGGGGTGTCGGCCGGGATGGTCAACAGCACCCCACCGGTCGGTTTGCACGACACGGTCTCATCAGCAAGGCCTCGTCCAGCGAGTTCGAGGACCGTTTCGAAAGCATCGGCGCGTCTACGTTCGGCCGGACGCGGATCATTGGAGCCGTCGGGCTGAGGCTTTGGCGCGGACAGTGTTTCGACGAGGCTGTGCAGTTTCTCCCCGGCGACCGCATCGAG
>NZ_JBNCNR010000132.1:0-230 GCF_049847065.1 Gordonia sp. DT219
GCCGCCAATTTTTCGGGGTCGGCGTCTTCGACGGAACCCGACGGTGAGTCGGGGTCGTCGGGGTTGTTCATGCCGGGTGCGGCCCATACCGCCCAGACGGCTTCTTGATCGGCGCGGCATTCCGGGGTCATTTTGCCGGTCATCTTCGACATCTGCTGGGTGTCTTGGCGGCCGAGGAACACCTGACGTTTCTGCTGCCGGTCGGTGTCGTCGGTCAACTCGCCGTCGGG
>NZ_JBNCNR010000133.1:0-226 GCF_049847065.1 Gordonia sp. DT219
CGGCGATCTGGTTGCCGAGGGTGCGGGCGTGGTCGCGGATGTCGGCGGGGGTGGCGCCGGCGAAGTAGTGCGAGAGCAGGGTACTCACTTGTGCGAAGCGGGTTTGGGGGTCGGCGGGTTCGGGGCTGCGGTGGTCGATGTGGGCGAGTCCGCGGACGATGGCGTCGACGTGTTCGGCGGAGATGGAGCCGTCGGCGGCGTGGGCGGTGACGAGGTCGATGTCGGT
>NZ_JBNCNR010000134.1:0-224 GCF_049847065.1 Gordonia sp. DT219
TTGCCGACTCCGGGCGGGCCGAGCAGGATCACGTTCTCCGCCTTGGCCACGAAACTCATCGTCTCCAGGTGCGCGAGGACGTCTCTGCGCAGTGAGGGCTGGTGATCTGCGTTGAAGTCTTCCAACGTTTTCATGGCCGGGAAGTGGGCTCCGGCGATCCGCAGCCTGGTACCGGAGGCCTCCCGATCGGCGACCTGGCGTTGCAGGACGGCGGCCAGATACTG
>NZ_JBNCNR010000135.1:0-221 GCF_049847065.1 Gordonia sp. DT219
ACGATCACCGATCCCGAGCATGTGGCCGCGGCGAAGGTGTTGCGCCGCAACTACACTCAGAACCAGCGTGCCCGCCATGAGGCGGCTGCGGCGGGGCGTCTGCTCCCGGCCGACCCAGGTTTGGTGCGTGATCCGGGCAGCTACGACGCCCTGTTCGGGATCGACTTCGATCCCGACCCAGCCACCCGGGCGGCGACCGACGGCCAGGTGGCGTGATGGCT
>NZ_JBNCNR010000136.1:0-216 GCF_049847065.1 Gordonia sp. DT219
GTCGGTGCGGTTGTTGTGGGATGTGGTGTCGGGGAGCCGTAGTGAGTTTCGGGGTGATGTGCGGACGGCGGTGGAGGGGAATAAGGAGTTCTTTACGCGGCCGGTGGAGAATCGGGTGCGTGAGGAGGAGGGGTTTGTGCCGTGGGGGATTTTGGGTCCGGTGTGTGCGGCGGTGGATTCGGATTTCGAGGTGGGGGTGGAGTCGCAGTATTTGCC
>NZ_JBNCNR010000137.1:0-216 GCF_049847065.1 Gordonia sp. DT219
GTGTTACTGACCATACCCGCCGACACCCCGAAGCTGTCTGCGCTCGAGTTCATGGGGTCGGTCACGCCCGCCACCGCCAAAGCATTGTGTTGCGACACCTCGATCACCATGATCGTCCGCGACCACAACGGAGTCCCCCTGAACGTCGGACGGGAGAAACGCCTGTTCACCCCCGGACAACGCAAAGCACTCCTCGTACGCGACCGATGCTGCGTG
>NZ_JBNCNR010000138.1:0-215 GCF_049847065.1 Gordonia sp. DT219
GGGCAGCCGGGGGTGAAGGTGCCGAGGTCGTCGACGTCATAGCCGCGCGGATAGCAGCGGATCTGCGGCATGTCGCGGCCGTACTGCGGGGTGGTGCGGGGGCGGGCGAAGAAGCGGATCGCGAGGCCGCGGGCCTTCAGGCCGGCACGAGCGACCACTCGCTCGGCGTCGGTGGGCCGGGGATAGCGGAAGGCGTCGAGGAGCGGGTCGTCCAT
>NZ_JBNCNR010000139.1:0-215 GCF_049847065.1 Gordonia sp. DT219
TTCGTGCGGAAGCACGGAAAATGGTGTGCTGATAAGCGAAAGTGCCTTCCCTGCAAGGCATAATGGGACTTCTCTAGTACTACAGCCGTAGTTCGCGGTCTGTGGTGTGCTGCGGCGTGTTTGCGCTGGTGAGGGCGGCTGCCGGGGCATGATTTGTGGTTTGTGAAGACAACAAAGATGCCCGCGGCAGCCGCGGGTTTGAGGGTAGACCATGA
>NZ_JBNCNR010000140.1:0-214 GCF_049847065.1 Gordonia sp. DT219
GTGGAGTCGCAGTATTTGCCGGCGGCGTTGTTGTATGAGCGTCGGGATCGGTTGCGGTAGCCGCTGTTCATCCGGGTCGGTCGATGGGGCCAGCGCGAGGAGCCGGCATTTCGAGTGTGGTTGCAGGAGTGGTCGGTTCAGAAGGAGGTTCGGTATGGTGCCGCGGGATTTGGATGAGTTGGTGGAGGGGTTTGCTGAGGCGTTGCCGGTGTTT
>NZ_JBNCNR010000141.1:0-214 GCF_049847065.1 Gordonia sp. DT219
TCGTCGGGTCCGAATCCGCGGACGATGGCGCCGGATTGGTTGGATGCGTTGTGGTTGGGGTTGGTGGCGCGGGATCGGGGGTTGTTGGATGTGTTGCGGGATTTCGAGGTGGAGTGGATGCGGGCGTCGGTGGGTGAGGGGGCGTGGGTGGAGCCGGTGGCGGTGGAGTGGGCGCGGGCATGGCAGATGTTGTTGCGGGGTGAGCGGGGTGAGC
>NZ_JBNCNR010000142.1:0-213 GCF_049847065.1 Gordonia sp. DT219
CGCGGTCACTGTCGGAGATGATCAACGGTGCAGCTCGCATACACCAATGAATCAAACAACACCGTCCAGAAACTTCATGCGCGCCCCACTAGCACACCGCACCGACAGAAACGCGTACTCACCTCCGACGCTAAAGATGTTGTCCACAACCAGTATTCGATACACAGATGCCGCCTATCTGGATGCCATTGTCGGCGCACGCGTGTAGGATGG
>NZ_JBNCNR010000143.1:0-212 GCF_049847065.1 Gordonia sp. DT219
GCCGCAGCATCCCGACACGACCTCACACCGAAAAACCCCAACCCCCACCGGAAGATAACCCGCTACCCCAACAATCTCCTGACCGCATCCGCCGGCGGCTCCCCCGACGACACCGCAAACACCCGACCATCATCCGCCACCAAAAAATATGTCCGATCGAGCCGAAACTCACCCGGCCGATCCCGCACAAACACCCGCCACCCACCATCCAC
>NZ_JBNCNR010000144.1:0-212 GCF_049847065.1 Gordonia sp. DT219
GGAGAACGGGTTGGAGGTGCCGGTGGGTGGCAAGGTGGTGATCGGTGAGGTGTTTGATCGGGTGGATCGGCCGTCGGTGGAAGTAACCGCGCAGCGGATTGCTGCGTCGGGGCAGGGAGTGCAGGAGGTGTTCGTGGGTGATCAGGGTGGGCATGTGTTCGGGTTCCGGTTCGTGTTGGCCCAGGGGTTGCGCAACATGTTCGCCCAGGATG
>NZ_JBNCNR010000145.1:0-206 GCF_049847065.1 Gordonia sp. DT219
GAGCCGTCGGTGGTGTGTGGGCGTCCGATTGTGGTGGCGGATGGGGCGTCGGCGGTGGTTCGGGTGGCGGCGTTTGTGGAGGTGAGTCCGGTGCGGGGGTTTGTGGTGGAGGATGCGGTGGTGTCTCGGGTGGATGGTGGGTGGCGGGTGTTTGTGCGGGATCGGCCGGGTGAGTTTCGGCTCGATCGGACATATTTTTTGGTGGC
>NZ_JBNCNR010000146.1:0-206 GCF_049847065.1 Gordonia sp. DT219
TCGAGGCGTAGGGTGCGTCGGTGGTAGGCGGGAAGTGGTCGGCGGTGTGGGTCGATCGTGGCGGGTGGGATCAGCCACGGATGCCGATCGAATCCCATGATCACTTCCCACCCGTGATGATGCACATCGTCGTGGCAGTTGGTGCACAGTAGGCAGCCGTTGTCGAGGTCGGTGGCGCCGCCGTCGGCCCAATGGGCGAGGTGGTG
>NZ_JBNCNR010000147.1:0-205 GCF_049847065.1 Gordonia sp. DT219
GACTCGCGTGGAGAAGTGACCGCGACATTATCCGGCCTCGTGTTAGACTCGCGCTAGCGACCACCATCCCCGGACACCATCAGGTGCCGGGGATGTGTCGTCTCAGCTCCCCGTTCGCTACCGCGACAAAGGGGATGGATCGGGGGAGCACGCATCCCGTCGGCACGCATAGCCAGCGCTCTAGCCCAAACCACACGTGCCTAAA
>NZ_JBNCNR010000148.1:0-204 GCF_049847065.1 Gordonia sp. DT219
AGATTGTTGGGGTAGCGGGTTATCTTCCGGTGGGGGTTGGGGTTTTTCGGTGTGAGGTCGTGTCGGGATGCTGCGGCGTCATTAGTTAGACGTTTGTCGTCACGCCGGCGCGTCTGGTGGATCTGGACATTCGGGTGTTCGAGACGACGACGGGTGTCGGTGGTAACGAGTTGACGTTGATCACGGTGGTCGGGGAGAACGGGT
>NZ_JBNCNR010000149.1:0-203 GCF_049847065.1 Gordonia sp. DT219
CATCGGCAACCCGGCGCGCGGCGGCCAATTCCTCGGTCTGCTCCGTCCGACCCTCATCATGCGACACCGGCGGCCGCTGTCGGCGACGCGTGAATACTGACCCCCCAGGCGACGGGTGAAAGTTGACCCCCTTGACACTCGGGAGGGTGATTTCAGTGGAAGATTGGGCCGAGATTCGGCGGTTGCATAGGTCTGAAGGGTTG
>NZ_JBNCNR010000150.1:0-200 GCF_049847065.1 Gordonia sp. DT219
TTTTTGAGCAGAATGTTTGACTTCGCCGAGTATGCCTCACCTCGGACCGAAATCTTTTCCGGCCGCTCGCCCACAACCGGCGCATCCAGATCGATCTCCACCTCCACCCGCGCCCCGTACCGGGCGAAATCAGACCACTCATTTTCCATCACCCGATACGGCACCATATTGAAATGCCCATCCTGGGCGAACATGTTGCG